>CANLGD010000017.1 GCA_947490145.1 Flavobacteriia bacterium | reverse complement strand
GTAATTACTCATACTCCGATAGATTATTATGTGAATGACAACAAAATTGAGGGTTCAAAAACAGTTACAAATATGGGCTTAAATACAAGCAATCAGTCCTATTTTAACATTTCAGTAAATGGAAGTATTACGATGACAAGCGGCGATGTTTTTACTTATACTTCAACGAGAGTTAGAACTTGGACAGCCGGGGCTTCAACGCTAATTTTCACGGATGACGAATATGATATTACTGGTTCTGCAACAGCTTCATCAACAAATGGAAATGGCTATGTTACAACAATTACAGCACCTTTACACGTTAAAGTCGGATGTGGCTTTGTTACAAGTGGAGTATTGGAATTTACTCCGACTGGAAAAGCTTTGCGCATAATTGATTACGGAAGTGGAACTTGCGACAATACTTTTACAGTAAATGTCAACGGTAATACTTATACCATAAATGGATAAACAATTTTAAATTATAAGATTAAGAGACAAGTTAAAAACTTGTCTTTTTTTGTTTAATAATTCTCAACAGCATTCCTAACACTACCATACTTTAGCAATAATTCTCTCGCTTCTTCGTAGGGAATATCTAATTTTTCTTGAACCATTTTTGCTCCACGATCAACCAATTTTACGTTTGAAAGTTGCATGTCAACCATTCTATTTCCTTGCACTCGTCCTAATTTGATCATCAAGGAAGTTGAAATCATGTTCAAAATTAATTTTTGAGCCGTTCCAGATTTCATTCTTGTACTTCCTGTCACAAATTCTGGTCCTAAAATTGGGCAAAGTGCGTGTTTAGCAGCAAGACTCAAAGCACTATTTGGATTACAGGAAAGTCCTCCAGTTAAAACGCCAATTTCATTTGCTTTTTCTATTCCACCCAAGACATAAGGTGTTGAACCTGAAGCAGCAATTCCAAGTAAAACATCTTTCGAATCGATGAAATATTCTGATAAATCTGTCCAAGCTTGTTCTGTATTATCTTCTGCAAATTCAACTGCTTTTCTAATCGCGGCATCTCCGCCAGCGATAATTCCAACTACTAAATCATGCGGAACACCAAAAGTAGGCGGACATTCACTAGCATCAACAACTCCTATTCTTCCGCTTGTTCCAGCTCCAATGTAAAAAAGTCTTCCACCGTTTTTTAATCTATCAAAAGCTGCATCCACAAATTTTTCGATTTCTGGAATAATTTTATTTATTGCCAAATGAACTTTTGCATCTTCATGATTGATATTTGTCAATAATTCTAAAGTTGACATTTTGTCTAAATCTGAGTACAAGCTTTCTGATTCTGTAATTTTTTGCATGGCAAGAATTTTTCTTTGTCAAATTAAATAAGCGAAAGATTCATCGTTTGAAAAATCAACTTCAATACGATTTTTAATTGTTGTGGATAGCGTTAAACCGACAAAATCACATTTTATAGGGAAACGGCGATGCGTGCGATCAACCAATGCAACAGTTTTGATATTTCTCGTTGGATTTTCAAGAATTTTTGTCAAAGCATATTGCATTGTTTTTCCAGAATTAACAACATCATCAACTAAAACGACAAATTCATTTTTGATTAAATTAATATCGATAGAAGCTTTGATTTCAGCTGATAATGGGTTTTCTTTGTCAATTGTAATTTCAAAAACTGTTGCTTTGATTTCAGAATTTTCAGAAATTACATGACCAATTTCTTGCGCAATTTTAAAACCATTTCCACAAATTCCACTAATAAAAATTTTCTCTTCTTCAAAAGAATTTTCAATAATTTCGTGCGCAATTCGGGTGATTTTTTGATGTATTTGGGTGTGATTTAAAACAATTTGCATTTTCTAATATATTTTAAAACAACCCTTGTAATTCTTTCTTTAAATAATCAATTGTGATTTCAGTTGGAAGTTGTCCAATTTCAGCACAAATTTCAAATATTTTAGAACTCAAATCCAAGCCCATTGAGGTTGCTTGCATTTGTTTTCCTGCAAGATTAATGATTTTTATTGTTTCGTCTTTTGAACTACGAACCATTTCCCAAGCCGCAGGGGAAATAAATAACTGTTGTGCCACATTGTGATCATATTCTTCACGAATAGCTTTCAATAAATCTGCTTGCAATGCTTTTGCTGGTAAACCAGGATTGTGAAGTCTCATTACCAATGAATTTGGCGAAATTCTTTCCATCAATAAAACTGCTCTTTGGAAGGCTTCTAACCGACTTGGTAAAAAGAATTTTTGTCTTTCTTTTTTTAAGTCGGCTTGTAATTTCACAGAATGTGAATCTGATTGTGAATTTCTAATTTCACGTTCATTTTGTTTTTTTAAGAAAAGTACAACAGTAAAAAAAATCGCTGCTGAGGGAATAATTGCAAGTGTTAATTGTATGATGATGTCCATTTTTTTTGTTCTGAGTTTTGAAATATGAGTTATGATTGTCGCATTATATTTTAAAAAACTAATTTCACACAAAAATACAATTTATTTTGATTTCTTTAAAAGGTCATTTTGAAAAGTTTGAATTTCTTTTAAATCAATTTTAAAAAAAAATCATAACTTTTGAGCTGAGCAAGTCGAAGTTCATCGTTCCAAACTCGCAATTAATTCACAAGTTTCCTCAATTGCTTCCAAAATTATTCTCGCAGCTTTTCTAATTTCTTCTTCCGTGATATTTAAAGGTGGCGAAAGTCTAAAGCTATAAGGATGAGACAAAAACCAAAAACTAATTAATCCTTTTTCAAGACATTTTTTGACAACTTTTTCAACCCTTTCAAAACTTTCCATGTCAAAGGCAAACATCATTCCTTTCCGTCTAACTTCTTTTATTTCAGAATTTTGTGAGATTACATTTTCTAGAATTGATCCCAATCGCTCAACTTCCTTAAAATCAATTTCAGTTTCCATAACTTCTAAACAAGCCAAGGCCGCAGCGCAGTTTACTGGGTGTCCTCCAAAAGTTGTAATGTGTCCCAACATGGGACTGTGGGTAAATTCGTATAAATTCTTTTGTGAGGAAATCAAAGCGCCAATTGACATTCCTCCACCAAGTGCTTTTCCAAGTGTTAAAACATCCGGAATTACCTCAAAATGTTCGAAGGCAAATAATTTTCCTGCACGTCCAATTCCACATTGAATTTCGTCAAAAATGAGTAATGTTCCCGTTACTGTGCAACGATTTCTTAATGCTTTCATGAATTTTATCGATGGAACTCGCACTCCCGCGTCTCCTTGAATTGTTTCAATAATTACACCTGCGGTTTTTGTGGTTACTTGCTCTAAATCTTCTATTTTATTGAAAGTCAAAAATTTAACATCCGGCAAAAGTGGTCTATAAGCTTGTTTTTTAACTTCATTCCCCGAAACACTCAAGGATCCATGCGTACTTCCGTGATAGGAACCACGAAAAGAAATTAATTCTGTGCGCCCAGTAACACGTTTTACCAATTTTAATGCAGCTTCATTTGCTTCAGTACCAGAATTTACAGCATAAACACTAGACAATGAACTGGGTAGGAGTGAAGCCAATTTTTTGGAAAAATTTAATTGAGAATCTTGAATGAATTCTCCATAAACCATTACATGTAAATGTTTATCAACTTGATTTTTAATAGCTTTAATCACTTTTGGATGAGAATGTCCAATATTGTTTACAGCAACACCAGCAATCATATCCATGTATGATTTTCCGCACTTATCGTAAATATAGATTCCTTCAGCACGTTCAACCTCAATTAAATAAGGAGATTGATTTGTTTGCCCTTGGAATTTTAAAAAATCGCTTTGTATGTTGTTCATTTAAAATTTAATTACAAATCGACAGATTACAGGTTGCAGATTCTAATTAATCTGTAATCTGCCAATTTGTAATCTGTAACATTATGAATTCTTACGTGCAATAGCCTTTTCAGCTGCTTCAACGATATTTAAAGTATCAATCCCGTATTTTGTCATTAATTCCATCGGTGGTCCACTTTCCCCGAATTTATCATTCACCGCAACATATTCTTGTGGTGCAAGGAAATGTTGAATCAAAACTTGTGCAACTGAATCGCCTAAACCACCGTTTCTCATGTGTTCTTCAGCTGTAACAACGCAACCTGTTTTTTTAACTGATTTCAAAATTGCATCAACATCCAATGGTTTAATTGTGTGCATGTTGATAACTTCAGCATTGATTCCTTTTTCAAATAATATTTTTGCTGCTTCAATTGATTTCCAAACTAAATGTCCGCAAGCAATTATAGTAACATCTGTTCCTTCAAAAATTGTATCTGCTTTTCCAATTACAAATTTGGCATCGTCTTTTACGAAAATTGGCATAACAGGACGACCAAAACGCAAATAAACAGGACCTTCATGCTCTGCTATTGCCATTGTGGCTTGTTTAGTTTGATTAAAATCACATGGAACAATTACAGTCATGTTTGGCAACATTTTCATCAAACCAATATCTTCTAAAATTTGGTGTGTCGCTCCATCTTCTCCTAATGTAAGTCCTGCATGAGAAGCACAAATTTTAACGTTTTTTTGAGAATAAGCAACAGACTGACGAATTTGATCATAAACTCTTCCTGTTGAAAAGTTTGCGAAAGTTCCCGTGTAAGGAATTTTTCCTCCAACTGTCATTCCAGCTGCTATACCAATCATATTTGCTTCTGCAATTCCGATTTGAAAAAAACGCTCAGGAAAATCTTTTTTGAAAGCATCCATTTTTAATGAACCAATTAAATCTGCACACAAACCAACTACGTTTTCATTTGTTTTTGCAACTTCATGCAATCCCTCACCAAAACCTGAACGTGTATCTTTGTTCCCTAAAATTTCAATTTCCTTCATTTTTATAAATTTATTGTTGTTGTTTTATTTGAATATATTTTAAAATCTTTTTCGAAAGTATAGGAAGTTGATTTAAGATTTTTCTGCCTGTACACTAATCTGTAATTTCCTGGTTGCAGATTCACATTTCCAAAACTTATCGCTTGATCTAAATTATGTATCCATTCCCATTTTCCCTCCTTATTTAAAATGAATAGTTGAGCCACAACTATACCAATTGCTTTGTATGTCAATATACCAGGTGCTAATATATCGACATTGGAAATGTTATTTTGCTCAATCGTTACTGTTTGATAAATTCTTGGTAAAGTCAATATTTCGATATCGTATTTTCCAACAATGTATTTATCTTGAATATTTAATTCTTGTAAATTTATCGTTTGACTAGTTCCTGGAAGCATCACTCTCATTGAAATAGAATAATCTTTCGTTCCATTAGTAGTACGCAATTTCATGTAACCTTGTGGACCATCAACTTCAATTATATTGTGTTTGTTCTTAACTAAAGTTATTTTTTTCTTCTCGATTTTTGGAATCGTATTTATAACTAAATCATATTTAATTGCGGGATCAATTACCAATGTATCCGGATTTCCATACCGATTTATAGTATGCGTAAAAGTGTATTTCAGCTTATTTGTTCCATTTTCATACAAAAACATGGTAACATCTGTTTCTTTCGGATTTTTGGAAATGTCGTTGATGTTAATTTGTGCTGTTGTATTTATAATTGCCTTATTAACAATTGTTTTAAGCGCATTTTTAAAAGCATCCTTCGTTTCTGCTTCAGAATACGCTCCAATACATTTGAATTTTTCCAAATAGGATAAATCTAATCCTAAACCAATTACAAACGGCGTAACATTTATATTTTTATCTTTCAGTTTTTTGGCAATAACACATGGATCGTTATCACACGCTTCAATTCCATCAGTAATCAGAATTATGATGTTGATGGAATTCATATCTGGAAAATCTCCAGCACTTGCTTCTAAAGACCTGGCGATTGGAGTGGTGCCTTTTGCTACAATTGTTTTGATTTTATTTCGAACTGCAAGGTAATTGTTTTTCCCAAAAGGAATTTCCAATTTTGTGTCGTTACAATCTTGATAAGTAGCTGTTATTGGCGATTGATGACCATAAACGCGCAAAGCAATTTCTAAATTTGCTGTCCCCTCTAAACTATCAACACATTTAGCTAAAATTTCCTTTGCAGCTTCAATGCGCGACTGACCATTCCCCCAATCTGCATTCATACTATTTGAAGCATCTAAAACAAATAATATACGCGTCAATTTCTCCTGCGAATGTAAGTTATTACAAGCAAGAAAAATCAGAAGGGTTAATATGTATTTTATTTTTATCAATTTTTACAGATTTTAGATATTTAGACATCAGACAAAAAACTCAAACTTCATTAAATTAAAATCTTTTTTGTACAAAATTAAAGTCTTATGTTTTTCGTCTTGCAGTCTTTCGTCTGTGCTTTTTCGGATTAGTAATCTCCCAAAGTTTCTTTCAACTGTCCTAAAGCATTTTCTAATTGCTCAGAATTCGGTGTACTTCCATGCCATTTATGCGTTCCCATCATGTAATCAACTCCTTGACCCATTTCTGTTTTCATTATAATAACGATTGGTTTTTTATTTCCAGTAATTGATTTCGCTTTTGCCAAAGTTACTTTTAAATCTTCGAAATTGTGACCATCCATTTCTAAAACTTCCCAACCAAATGCTATCCATTTTTGTGCCAAGTTTCCTAGAGACAAAACATCCTCGACATCTCCATCAATTTGACGACCATTATAATCAATCGTTGCAATCAAATTATCAATTTTGTTTGCTGCTGCGTACATAGCTGCCTCCCAAATTTGACCTTCTTGCAATTCACCATCACCGTGCAAGGTGTATACGATTGAAGGATCATTGTTTAATTTTTTTGTTTCACAAGTTCCAATTGCAACGGATAACCCTTGTCCTAAAGATCCGGAAGCCATTCTGATACCAGGAAGTTTTTTGTCAGTACTTGGATGACCTTGTAAACGAGAACCAATTTTTCTGAAAGTTCCTAATTCACTTACTGGAAAATAACCACTTCTAGCTAAAACACTATAAAACAATGGTGATATATGTCCATTTGATAAATAAAATACATCTTCATTTACAGCATCCATTGAAAATGGCGCTGGATTATGTTTCATTTGTTCGAAGTATAATACTATTAAAAAATCAGCACAACCTAAAGATCCACCCGGGTGACCTGAACTAACTTCACATACCATTCTTAATATGTCTCTTCTTACTTGTGATGCAATATTTGCTAAATCGATATTTTCCATGAATTAAATTTTAAAGTCCCAAAATTAACATAATTTAATGGGAATATTCAAAATTATTTATGAATATTTGTCTTGAGAAATAAGTTTTTATTAATTTTACAAAACTTACTTTTAAAATAACACATTGAGTGTTCTGTAATCTAAAAATTTAATAAGATTATACAAATGAAGAAAATTGGAATAAATGGTTTTGGAAGAATTGGAAGATGTTTTGCTAGATATGCCCTACTTCAAAATGATATAAAAATTGCTTTAGTAAATGATTTAGGGGATTTAAAAACTTTAGCACATTTATTCAAATATGACAGTATTCATGGCGTTTTAAAAGAAGAATTTGAAGTAAAAGATAATTCAATTGTTTTTGAAAACGGAAAAAAAATTGTTTTTATTTCAGAAAAAGATCCGGCAAACATTCCTTGGGGAAAATTTGGCGTTGAAACGGTCGTTGAATCCACAGGATTATTCTTGACACAAGAAAAAGCGGAATTACATTTAAAAGGAGGTGCCAAAAAAGTTATTTTAAGTGCACCTGCAAATGACAATATAAAAACAATTGTTCTTGGTGTGAATGATGAAACTTTATTATCCAGTGATACAATAATTTCAAATGCTTCGTGTACAACAAATTGCGCCGCGCCTCTAGTCAAAATCATGATGGAACTTGCTGAAATTGAAAGTGCCATGGTAAGCACAGTTCATAGTTTTACATCAGATCAACGCCTGCATGATGCACCTCACAAAGATTTGCGAAGAGCAAGAGCCGCAACCATGTCGATAATTCCAACTTCTACGGGAGCTGCAAAAGCTTTATGGAAAATTTTCCCTTCCTTAGATGGAAAAATGGCTGGAAGTAGTATGCGTGTTCCTGTATCTGATGGAAGTATAACTGAATTTACTTTTATCTTGAAAAATGAAGTTTCAGTCGAAACAATTAATGCAGCCTTTAAAAAGGCTTCCGAAACATCATTAAAAGGAATATTGAGATACACAGATGAACCAATCGTTTCTGCTGATATCATTGGTGACAGACACAGTTCAATTTTTGACAGTGATTTAACATTAGTAGTCGGAAAAATGGTAAAACTTTCTGCTTGGTACGATAATGAAGCCGGGTATTCAAGTCGATTACTTGATTTAGTGAATTTGGTTTAACAAAATTCAATTGCTAATAATTTGGGATTTTATTTTTTAACATTTCAATGAGCATAATATTAAAGTTTAAAGTGGTAAAAATTAAATCAATAGTTTTTATCACTTTTTGTTTTTAAACGATTCCTTTGTCCCAAAGCCGTCAAAATAACTCTAAATTTTTCACCTAAAATACTTTCTAAAATCAAATATTGCCCTATCTTTGACATCACAAAATCGATATTTTATGGCAATTTCTCAGAAAGACCTTGAATTTAACATGAATGAAGACCAAATGCGTCTTAAAATTTCAAAACTAGAAAGCGAACTTTCAAAAGTTTATGAAGGTGGAGGAAAAAAACGCATTGAAAAATTACATGAAAAAGGTAAATTAACTGCCAGAGAAAGAATCGATTTATTACTAGATATTGATGCAGAAAGACTTGAAATAGCAGCTTTCGCTGGACTTGGAATGTACGAAGAACACGGTGGTTGTCCTTCAGGTGGAGTTGTTGTTGTGATTGGTTACATCTCTGGTAAACAATGCATTGTTGTTGCAAATGATGCAACCGTCAAAGCCGGTGCTTGGTTTCCAATTACAGCAAAAAAGAATTTACGAGCTCAAGAAATTGCAATGGAAAACCGCTTGCCAATCATTTATTTAGTTGATTCGGCGGGAGTTTATTTACCAATGCAAGACGAAATCTTTCCAGATAAAGAACACTTTGGTAGAATTTTCCGAAACAATGCCATGATGAGTTCGATGGGAATTGTGCAAATCGCTGCAGTTATGGGTTCTTGTGTGGCTGGTGGAGCGTATTTGCCAATTATGTCAGACGAATCATTAATCGTAAATAAAACAGGAACAATATTTCTTGCAGGATCTTATTTAGTAAAAGCTGCAATTGGAGAAACAATTGATAATGAAGCATTAGGAGGAGCTTTGACACATACTGAAATTTCAGGAGTTTGTGATTACAAAACAGAAAATGATCAAGAATGTTTGGAAACAATTCGTGATTTAGTGGGCAAAATTGGAAAATCGGAAGAAGCTGGTTTTGATAGAACTAAAGCCCTAAATCCCTTGAGAGCTGCAAAAGATATTTACGGTTTGTTACCTTCAAATAGAGCAAAACCATACGATGTAAGAGAAATAATTTCGTGTATTGTTGATGATTCAAAAATCACTGAATACAAAGCTGATTATGGAAAAACAATGGTTTGTGCCTATGCTAGAATTGATGGTTGGAGTGTTGGAATTGTTGCCAATCAAAGAGAAGTTGTGAAAAATGGGAAAAATGAAATGCAATTAGGTGGCGTTATTTACAATGATTCTGCTGACAAATCTGCACGATTCATTATGAATTGCAATCAAAAAAATATTCCTTTGGTATTTTTAACTGATGTAACTGGGTTTATGGTTGGTTCAAAATCTGAGCACTCTGGAATCATAAAAGATGGAGCGAAAATGGTTAACGCAATGGCTAATTCTGTTGTACCGAAATTCTCAATTATCATGGGCAATTCTTATGGAGCAGGTAATTATGCCATGTGCGGAAAAGCGTATGATCCCCGTTTAATTGTTGGTTGGCCAACTGCTGAAATTGCTGTTATGAGTGGAGCAGCCGCGGCAAAAACATTATTACAAATTGAAGTTGCTTCCTTGAAAGCTAGAGGTGAAGAAATTACCAAAGAAAAAGAAGACGAAATTTACAATAAGATTAAAGATAAATATGACTCTCAAATTTCACCTTATTATGCTGCATCACGTTTGTGGATTGACGCAATAATTGACCCGAAAGAAACAAGAAAATTGATTTCAATAGGAATTGAAATGGCAAATCATAAAAAGGCAGAAAAAGCTTATAATGTGGGAGTTATACAAGTGTAAAAAAGACAATTGAGATTAGATTAAAGATTCCAAAGAAAAGACTTTAATGATTCTTTCGTGAATTCTGAATCTGCTTGTCCTTAAATCTTATTATACTAATATCCAATTAAATGCTAAAAACCCAAACAAAACATTTCTCCGATCTTTCTGCTAAAGAATTTCATGATATTCTTCAATTAAGAATTAATGTGTTTATTGTGGAGCAAAATTGTCCTTATGAAGAAATTGATGGAAGAGATCTAAAATCATTTCATTTATTTACTTCAAATGAAACTGGAAAAGTTGTCGGTGTAACGCGAATTTTACCTCAAAATATCTCATATTCAGAAGTTTCTATTGGAAGAGTTGCTTCAGATTCTAATCAAAGAGGTAAAGGAATTGGACAAGAAATCATGATAAAAAGTATCGAATTTATACATTCAGAATTTGGAAATGTTCCAATCAGAATTTCGGCTCAAAAATATTTACTAAAATTTTATGAATCTTTGGGTTTTGTTTCAACTGGCAAAGAATATTTAGAAGATGATATTCCACATGTTGAAATGTTGAGAGAGAATAGTGAATTTTAGTTCGATGCTTTAATTCCTCTTCGTATATACTTAATTTTTCAGTTATATTTTTCATCTCACAACTAATTTTACTATCTTTATCAAAAAAATATTTTAAAATGTTAGAAAAATTAGAATTCAATATTACGATTAGTGCTCCTAAAGAAAAAATTTGGGAAGTTTTATGGAATCCGGATTCATATAAAGCTTGGACAAATGCTTTTTGCGAAGGTTCATACTTGATTACAGATTGGAAAGTAGGTGATAAAGTACATTTTTTATCTCCTGATGGCGGAGGGATGTATAGTGTTATCGAAGAGAAAACAGAGAATGAATTCGTTGCTTTTAAACATATTGGAGAAATAAAAGACAAAAAGGAATTGCCTTTAGATGCGGAATCAAAAGTTTGGACAGGTTCGAGGGAAACCTATTTACTGACTCAAAAAGAGGATGGAATAGAACTGCATGTTGAAATGGACACATTGGATGATTACATCGATTTTTTCTGCAATCATTTTCCTGATGGATTGAAAAAAATAAAAGAATTAGCTGAAAAATAAGTATGAAAATAAAAGATTTAATCCACTTTTTAGAAGAAAAATTTCCTTTAGGAAGTCAAGCGGATTTTGATAATTGTGGTTTATTAGTTGGCGATGAAAACCAAGAAATTACCTCAGTTTTGGTTTCTTTGGATTGTACGGAGGAAATTATTGATGAGGCAATTGAAAAAGGTGCGAATACAATTGTGTCACATCATCCTTTGATTTTTAAAGGATTAAAAAAAATTACTGGAAAAAATTATGTTGAAAAAACATTAATAAAAGCAATTCAAAATAATATTGCACTTTATGCCATTCATACAAACTTAGACCATAACTTAGAAGGAGTTAATGCTGAAATTGCTGCTCGTTTAGAAATTGAAAATCCAAGAATTTTAGCTCCTTCAGAAAATAACTTATTTAAATTGAGCGTTTTCACACCACAAGATTACGTTTCAAAATTAGAAAGAGGCCTCTTTTTAGCTGGAGCTGGAAAAATTGGAAATTACGAGGAATGTAGCTTTGAATCTGCAGGAGTTGGGTCTTTTAAGCCTATGGGAGGAGCAGAACCTTTTGCAGGAAAAATTGGAATTAGGACAAAAACGGAGGAAGTTAAGCTAGAATTCTTGGTTTCAAGTCATAAATTATCAGCTGTTATTCATTCTATGAATGAAATTCATCCTTACGAAGAAGTTGCGCATGATATTATTCAATTAAAAAATGAAAATCAAGATGAAGGTTGCGGAATGATTGGTGAATTAAAAAATCCAATTGATGCTTATACTTTCCTTGCAAAATTAAAACAAACTTTTCACTGCGGTATCATTCGCCACACAGATTTATTAGATAAAAAGATTAGAACTGTAGCTTTCTGCGGTGGTTCAGGAAGTTTTTTATTAAAAAATGCAATAGCACATAAGGCAGATATTTTTATTTCAGGAGACTTTAAATACCACGAGTTTTTTGATGCGGAAAACAAACTAATTATTGCTGACATTGGTCATTATGAAAGTGAAAAATTCACAATTAATTTAATTGCTAGTATATTATCGAAAAAATTTACTAACTTTGCAATCCATTTAACAGGGATAAATACGAATCCAATAAATTATTTTTAGCACATGGCTGTAGCAGCATCAAAGAAAGAAGTATCAGTAGCAGAAAAGTTAGACGCTTTATATGAGTTACAAAGAATTGATTCTGAGATTGATAGAATCAGAACTGTACGTGGTGAATTGCCATTAGAAGTCCAAGATTTAGAAGACGAATTGGTAGGTTTGGATACTCGTTTTAAGAAATTACAAGACGAGCTTAAAGAATTAGAAACTGAAGTAACTGATCGTAAAAATGCAATGAAAGATGCAGAAAATGCAATCGCTAAGTATAAAGAACAACAAAAAAATGTTAGAAATAATAGAGAATTTGAATCTTTAGATAAAGAAATTGAATTTCAAGGTTTGGAAATTAAATTACACGAAAAAAGAACAAAAGAAGCAAAATTCAATATTTCAAATAAAAAAGAGGGTTTTGATGAAGCAAAAATCCGTTTCGATTTAAGAAAAGATGATTTAGCAACTAAAAAAGGAGAATTAGATGAAATTGTTGCAGAAACTCAAAAAGAAGAAAGCGCATTTTTAGAAAAATCAGAAAAAGCCAAATCACTTATTGACGAGCGTTTGGTTATTGCCTACACAAGACTCAGAAACAATGCGAAAAATGGTTTAGCCGTAGTCCCAGTTGACAGAGATTCTTGTGGAGGTTGTTTCAACAAAATCCCACCACAAAGACAATTAGATATTCAAACAAAAAGAAAAGTTATTGTGTGTGAACATTGCGGAAGAATTTTAGTTCCTAGCGAAGCAGAATAATTTAATAATCTATAGTAGAAGCCCTTTCAATTTTGTGAAAGGGCTTTTTTTTTGACTTTTGTAACCTTTATCTGGCAATTCACGTATATATGAAAAACTTTTTTAAAATGATATACAATTTTCAAAGCCAAACATTAAATGTAAATCCAGTCGAGCTTGCACAAAAGAGATTGAAGTTTCACCAAGAAAAAGGATTGAATAGTCCTTTGTCAATCTTTGAAGTTGCTAACTTAATGGATACAATTATTTTCAAAGGAAGTCATTCAAATTCTGAAAAACAAAATTTAATTCAAGTTTGCTTTAATTGAGATTTTTTGTACAAAAAGTTATCTTTTCTATTTTTAGCAGATAATTAAAAGGATAATTTAGGTAATTTTTGAAATTTCCATGTATTATCCCTAAATTTATTATTCAATCTTTTCTCAGATTTTTACTAAAAAGATCAACCTAACAAATTACACCTGAACCAAGCAATTCGTCTTCCAAATACCACGCAGCAAATTGTCCTGAAGTAATTCCTCTTTGTAATTTGTGAAATAAAATATACAAACCTTTTTCTTTCAATAAAAAAGATGCTTTTTGTAAATTTTGTCTGTATCTAATTCTTACATTTAATTCTCTTGGCACATTTAATTCAAATCTCTCCGAATTATTAATGTAGTGAATATCTTGTTTTTCAATGAATAATGCCCATCTATTTAAAGCTAAATGTTCATCTGTCTGACCCGAAAAAATTAAATTATTTTCAACATCAACTTGGATTACAAAAGAAGGTTCTGGTCTCCCCCCAATATTTAAACCTTTTCTCTGACCAATTGTGTAAAAATGTGCTCCTTGATGTTCAGCAACTATTTTTCCTTCGTTTTCTTCAAATTCAAAAGGAACAACTAATTTTTCAATATTTTTAAAATTGGCTTCAAGAGCATGATAGCCAGCAACTTTTGAATTATCATTCGGTATTTCAATTACTTTTCCTTTTTTTGATTTCAATTTTTGCTGTAAAAATGTTGGTAAACTAATTTTACCAACAAAACATAATCCTTGAGAATCTTTTTTATCTGCGGTTATTAGACCATATTTTTGTGCCATTTCTCTAACCTCAGATTTTAAGTATCTCCCAATAGGGAAAAGGGTTTTACTTAATTGTTCTTGGCTCACTTGACATAAAAAATACGATTGGTCTTTAGTAGGATCCTTTCCTGCAACTAAGCTAAAGGTTCCGTCAGGATTTTCCGTTTTTTGACAGTAATGACCCGTAGCAACGAAATCTGCACCTAAATTCAGGGCAGCCTTCATGAAAACATCAAATTTTATTTCCCGATTACACAAAATATCAGGATTTGGTGTTCTTCCGATTTCATATTCTGAGAACATGTAATCAACAATTTTATCCTTATATTCTTTACTTAAATCAATTATTTGAAAGGGAATTCCAAGTTGGTCTGCGATTAATAAGGCATCGTTTGAATCGTCTATCCATGGGCAATCATTTGATAGCGTGACGCTTTCATCATGCCAGTTGCGCATAAACATTCCAATTACTTCATATCCTTCTTCTATTAAAATATGAGCGGCAACAGAGGAATCAACACCGCCAGAAAGACCTACAACAACTCGTTTTCCAATCACTTAATTTAACGTTTTAATGAATTACAAAATTAATGATTTTTAAGGAGATTACAGTTTTAATTCAGAAAAATGAAAAAGAAATTATATTATTTAATTAATCAATCTTTAGGTTTTTATGACTACAAAATATACCAGATACAAAAAACTGTTTTAATTTTCGCTGAGTGTGCACTGAACAAAAAAAGGAAATTTACTAAGCTTTAAATAACGAACGTTTTCAGTCAGAATTTGTTAAAACAATGCAGCTTTTTTTGATTGAATTGAGTTTTATTTTAACTGATGCTTTTTAAACATCTTCACTTTTGTTTTTTTGACTAATTCTTAATATAAAAATAAATCCTTATATAAAAATAAATCCTTGTATTGTGAATTTTTTATTGTAGTAGACAAACTTTCTTAACGCCATTTTAGAACTTCAAAGTCAGATTCTGCTGCAATTCTTAAGTTTCTGATTTTTTTTTGGATAAAAAAGTAATTAAGATATTGGATTTACCTTGAGAAATGTTTATTGTTAAATTTACATATTTCATAATCTTGAAATACTAAATCTTGATTTTTTTTACTTGAGAAAAGTTTAGCAAACGAAAAACATTTTTTACAAATAAAAAAAGTAAATTTTCCTTTTAAAGTTGGGATGATTTTGGCGAAGATTGATGCTTTTTTTCTCAAAATTTTACTAAGATTAATTCTTTCAAAACTCGTTATTTTGATTTCATTTATTATCTTTGCGAAAAAAACATACAATGAAATACGACTTGGCAATTATTGGCGGTGGAATAGTAGGAGCAGCAACTTTATATAAACTGCAACTGAAAAATCCAGATTTAAAAATCGTTTTGATTGAAAAAGAAAAAATGTTGGCAGATCATCAAACCGGTCATAATTCAGGTGTAATTCACTCAGGTTTGTATTATACTCCCGGTTCTTTGAAAGCTAAAAATTGTGTTTCTGGAAGACATGAATTGGTTGCATTTGCAAAGGAACACAAGATTGCTCACGATATTTGCGGCAAAGTTGTTGTAGCAACTAAAGAGAGTGAATTTGCAAATATGGACAAAATTTTCAACAATGGAATCGCAAATAACATTGAGGGGATTGAAAAAATAAATGCTGATCAAATGCGAGAAATCGAGCCGCATGTAAAAGGTATTAAAGGAATTTGGGTTCCTTGCACTGGAATAATTGATTTCAGAGGTGCGACTTCGAAAATGGTTGAAATTGCGCTGGCTAGACAAAAAGAAAGTAAATTATTGCTTGAAACAGAAGTTTTAGGAATCGAAAAACACGCAGATTATTCAACTATAATTACAAATAAAGAAAAAGTTGAAGCAAAATATTTAGTTTTTTGTGCTGGTTTGCAGGCAGATAGACTTGCTAAAAAAGACGGTGTTGACTTAAAAGAGAAAGTTGTTGGTTTTAGAGGAGATTATTACGAATTAACAGACGAAGCAAAACATAAAGTTAGAAACTTGATTTATCCTGTTCCGGATCCTCAGTTTCCATTTTTAGGAGTTCATTTTACAAGAATGACAAATGGAGATGTTGAATGTGGTCCAAATGCAGTTTTTACCTTTAAGAGAGAAGGATACGGAAAAACGGATTTTTCATTTGCAGATACGTGGGATGCTTTAACTTATGGTGGAACTTGGAAATTATTTTTCAAAAACATGAAATATGGAATTGATGAATACAGAAGAGCTTTTTCTAAAAAATTATTCTTAAAAACACTTCAAGTGATGATTCCTGATTTAACTATGGAAGATATAAAACCAGGTAGAGCAGGAGTGAGAGCATTACTTTTGAGACAAGATGGAGATACAAGAGATGATTTCAGAATTGAATATCATGGTCATTCTATCCACGTTCTGAATGCGCCTTCTCCTGCAGCAACAGCTTCATTGGCAATTGGAGGCTATATTGCAGAAGAGGCGGAGAAACATTTTGGACTTAAATAGAAGAATGCCTTTAAGATCCTAGACTAAAGAATCAATTTTGGTTGATAGGATTAATTTTTATTGAAAGTTTCAGCGTTGAAAATATTGAATCCCAGATATAATTAAAAAAACTATTTTCAGCAGGCTCTAACTAAAAAAACGTAATTTTACATCATGAAGACGAAAACACTCAAAAAAAATAAAGTTAACGTTGTCACATTAGGTTGTTCTAAAAATATTTTCGATTCAGAAGTTTTAATGGCTCAGTTGAAAGCAAATAAATTTGACGTTGAGCACGAATCTATGAGCGATGATTCTGAAATTGTAATCATAAATACATGCGGATTTATCGACAATGCAAAACAAGAATCAATTGATACAATTTTACGCTATGCACAAGCGAAAAAAGATGGACAAGTTGATAAAGTTTATGTAACTGGCTGTTTATCTGAAAGATATAAAGATGAATTAGAAGATGAAATCCCTGAAGTAGATGCTTTTTTTGGAACAAGAGATTTGCCAAGATTATTGAAAACCATAAAAGCGGATTACAAAAAGGAATTGGTAGGAGAAAGGCTTTTGACTACTCCCTCTCATTTTGCTTACTTTAAGATTGCTGAAGGTTGTGATAGACCTTGTTCTTTTTGTGCAATTCCATTAATGAGGGGAAAACATATTTCAACCCCAATCGAGGATTTAGTTACTTCTGCAAAAAGTTTGGCAGCGAAAGGTGTGAAAGAAATCATGATGATTGCCCAAGATTTGACCTATTACGGTTTAGATATTTACAAAAAAAGAAATTTAGCAGAATTAATTGAAAAACTTTCAGAAGTTGAAGGAATTGAATGGATCCGTTTGCATTATGCATTTCCAGCTGGCTTTCCAATGGATGTAATTGATGTGATTCGCGACAATAAAAAAGTATGTTTATATCTAGATATGCCGCTTCAACACGGTTCAACGAAAATTTTGAAATCGATGAGAAGAGGCATTACAAGAGAAAAAACGGAAGAATTAGTGAACGAAATTCGTGCTAAAGTTCCAGGAATTGCAATCCGAACTACATTAATCGCTGGTTATCCTGGTGAAAATGAAGAAGATTTTAATGAAATGTATGATTTTGTTGAAAGAATGAAATTTGAACGATTAGGGATTTTTACTTATTCTCACGAAGATAATACGCATGCATATACGCTCGAAGACGATGTTCCAGAAGAAGTTAAGAAAGAACGTTCGGAAGCAATTATGGAATTACAATCAGGAATTAGCTACGATTTAAACCAGGAGAAAATAGGAAAAACCTTCAAAGTATTATTTGACAGAGTTGAAGGAGAATATTTTATCGGAAGAACAGAATTTGATTCTCCTGAAGTGGATAACGAAGTCTTAGTTAAAAAAACTGACTCAAATTTCATCAGAATCGGTGATTTTGCAAATATTCTTGTTGAAAGTGCAGATCATTATGATTTGTATGGAAAATTAGTGGATTGAAAATGAAATTCTTTACTTTATTATTATTTTTATTTTTAAACTTTTGTAGTTTTTCACAAACAAAATGTCCTGATGAAATCAAAAATTTTACGGGTATTTGTTGTGAATTTCATCCAAATGGAATAATTTCTCAACAGAAAAAATTCAAAAACGGACTACTAGTTGGAGAAATAAAATATTATGATGAAAAAGGTTATTTAATTAATTATGAATATCTGAAAGATGAATCGATATTGAATGAAAGTTTTTCAGATCCTATTGCTATTGAAGAAGAATTGCAAGATGATATTGTTTATACTTTTGTTGAACAGGAAGCACAATTTCCAGGAGGAACAGATTCCATGAATAAATTTATTGTAAATAGTTTAAAATACCCTCGAGACTTTGCAGGAAAAGTTAAAATTTATGCCAAATTTGTTATCGAAAAAGATGGATCGATATCAGGAATTGAAATTCTTAGAGGTCTTGAAAATTGTATTGAATGTTCCGAGGAAGTTATTCGAGTTTTAAAAAGCATGCCTAGATGGATTCCAGGTTTGAATAATGGAAAAAAAGTCAGATCGAGGTTTCAAATCCCTTTTAATTTTAATCCAAATTAAGTTTTAGAATTAATTTTATTCTAAAATTGTTTTTTAACTTTTTTTACACAAATTCATCTGCAGGATTTAATAAATAAAAAGTTGATATTCCCAAAAAACAATTTGAACTGTAAAATTGGAACTTTTGCGATAAGTTTTTTATAAGATAAAGCTTCTGCATAAATGAGTGTTTAATACTCGACCACAAATCCATTAAAATTCTAGTTTATTTTCTGAAAAAATAGAATTTTGTGATCACTTAAATTCCACTTCCAATAAATTACTCCAATTTTTACCTGTTAAGTAAGTTTTTCTATTTTTAGGATTATAAGCAATTCCATTTAAAACTTCACCTGTACCTTTTCCCGCTTTTACAACATCAGAACAATCAATTTCAGATAAAACTTTTCCTGTTTTGGGATCTATTTCAATGATTACGTCTAACATCCAGATATTTGCAAAAATACGTCCATTTATGTACTCTAATTCATTTAATTTCACTCTTGGTCCAACTTGGTCATAAACTTCAATTGTTCTTTCTATTTGAAACGTTTCTGGATTTCTAAAGGTTATTGTTTCAGTTCCGTCAGACATAATAATGCTTTTTCCGTCGTTGCATAATCCCCAACCTTCACCGATATATGAAATATCTTTTTGAACTTGTAATGTGTTTTTGTCGTAAATAAAGCACTTTTGATTTTGCCAGGTAATTTGGAATATTTTATCATTCAAAATAGTTATTCCTTCACCGAAATAAGTTGCATCCAATCCTATTTCATTTGTCTGGATTCCAGTTTCTAATTGAACTTTTGCAATTTTACTTTTTCCATTAAGTCCTGTACTTTCAAATAAAATTCCATCAGAAAATTCTAAACCTTGCGTAAAACTGGAAGAATTATGAACAAAACTTTTTAAAACAATGGCATTCATTGATTTTGGAGATTCATCTGATAAAATGCGAATCAATCTCGCATCAGTTTGCTCTTCTCCATTTTTTAAATTAGAAACCAAACTTATTGTTTTTGCTCCTAAGCCAAAGATTGAAACATCTAAAGTAAAGGAAATTTGACCTTTGGGATTATTCCACGTTTTCAATAAACTGTCATTTACATAAACTTTTGATGATAAAATACCGTCAGCTAATATTTTAAAACTCAGAGGAACTTTCTTTCCAAATGTTACCGCCAAATTATCTTGAAAAGTAAATTCTGAAGCAATTATTTCATCTTCAATTTTTGGTTTGTTCAACATTGGAACAATTACAAAAGTTGCAATTATTAAAGCTAAAACTACTAAAATTCCTATTCTTTTTACTCTGCTCATATTTTTGTTTTTCATTTAATTTTTGTCGCGTCTATTTGTTCATGTGTTGCAGTGTATAAAACAGTATTATTTTCAATCAAAAAAAGCTGGGGAGATTGATGCATCACATTTAATTTATCAGCAATTTCATTAGAAACATCTCTGTGATTTATTAAATCCAATAAATAGCAAGGAATATTTAAATTTTGTTCAAATTCTCTTTCAAAATTCTTCAAAGCAAATGAAGAAATACTGCAACGAATACTGTGTTTAAAAATGACTATTTTTCCAGTAGAATTTAAAATTTTCTCCAATTGTGAAGTTGATGTTAATTCTATCCAAGGAAAAACTGATTTATTTGTGGAGAAAAGTCCCATTTTGATTTTGATTATTGAATTGTTAGATTATTGGATTTTTAGATTGTTGGATTACTATACTACAATTATTTAGATAAGAATCAATAACTCATAATTCAACATTCATAATTCTATTATAATGAAGATTTGAATTGATTGATAAATCGAATATCATTTTCAGAGTAAAGCCTCAAATCATTTACTTTATATTTTAATTGAGTAATTCTTTCAATTCCCATTCCAAAAGCAAAACCAGAGTAAATTGTTGAGTCAATTCCGCAAGCTTCTAATACATTTGGATCAACCATTCCACAACCTAAAATTTCCAACCAACCTGTATTTTTACAAACATTACAACCTTTTGCATTGCAAATTGAACATGAAACATCAACTTCAGCGCTTGGTTCAGTGAATGGAAAATAGGAGGGACGCAAACGAATTTGAGCTTTTTCACCAAAAATTTCTTTTGCGAAATGTAACAAAGTTTGCTTTAAATCGGCAAAAGAAACATCTTTATCTATATATAATCCTTCCACTTGGTGGAAAAAACAATGAGCTCTTGCTGAAATCGCCTCGTTTCTATAAACTCTTCCCGGAGAAATGGTTCTAATTGGTGGTTTTTGATTTTCCATTACACGCACTTGAACTGAAGAAGTATGCGTTCTCAGAGCCATTTCATTTTCACCTTTTTCAATAAAAAAAGTATCTTGCATATCTCGTGCAGGATGCTCTGGTGGGAAATTTAATGCTGAAAAATTATGCCAATCATCTTCAATTTCTGGACCATCAGAAACGGCGTATCCTATTTTGGAAAAAACGTCAATTATTTCAGCCCTAACCAAAGAAATTGGATGGTGAGAACCAATCGAAAACACTTCACCTGGACGAGAAAAATCTATTTTTGCTCCTTCATTTTCTGCTGATTCAAATAATTCTTTGTGAGAAGAGAATAAATCTTCTGCAATTTCTCTTAAATTATTTACTAATTGACCAATTTCTTTTTTTTCTTCATTTGGAACTGATTTAAAATCAGTGTATAAATCTTTAATTATTCCTTTTGTTCCTAAAAACTGAATTCTAAACTGCTCTAATTCAGTTATGTTTGAAATTTTTAATTCTTTAATTTGATTCTGAAGTAATTGAATTTTTTCTTTCATTGTATTTTTAAAATCTGATATCAAAATTAAGATAAAAAACGAAACAAAAAAGCAGAAAAATCGTATTATGAAAAATATTTTGACGTTTAGTTGTTTTGTACTTTTTTTATTTTTTTTTGCGAAATTAATAAATTAGTCGTATTTTTGAACGTTGATAACAGTTTTAATTTAAGTATTTATAAAAAATATCATGAAATCAGTGTCTAAATTTAGTATTTTTTTTACGTCAATCCTGTTCTTTTTGGGTTTTATTACTTCTTCATGTGAAAGCAAAGAAGAATCAATTTTGAAAGTGTATGTCCGAGATGAAAGCAATGATTTGCTGCCAAAAGCTAAAGTAATTATTATTGGAAATACAAAATCTAATCCAGCGACAATTGATTATGTTGATACAGTTTTCACTGATGAGTTAGGTGTTGCAACTTTTAACATGGAAGAGTTTTATACTTTATCTGGGGAATCAGTAACTTCAGGATATTTTGATATTTTGGTTAAACATTTACAAGATCAAGCTACAGGCGATATACGCGTTAAAGAGCATATTACATCGGTAACGACTGTTTATTTTCAACCATAAAAATTACGATTTATTTAAAATATTTAAAAATTTATAATAGAATGAAAAATTTCAAATTAGTTTTAGTTTCAGCCTTTTTACTTTCAGCATTCGCTGTCGTTTCAAGTTGTAAAAAGAAAAAAGATACAATTGCTAAAGTTTATGTAAAGGATTCTGATGGAAATGCAGTTTCGTCTTGCACAGTTATTGTTTATGCTAAACCATCTACAAATGCAGCAGGTAAAGATACAATTTCACTAAATTCTGGTGTAACTAATTCTGCTGGTGAAGCGATTTTCAACTACAATGATTTATATCAATTGGGTCAAGCTGGTGTTGCGGTTTTAGATATTAAGGCGTATAGAGATACACTTTATGGAGAAGGAATAATTCAGATTCTTGAGGAAACAACTTCTGAATCCACTGTCATTGTGAAATAGAATTAAAATGCTATTTTGTAAATAGTCTTAATTATTTTAAGGCTATTTTTTTTGCTTAATAATTTCTTTTGTTATCTCCAAAATCTGAATGTATACCTATTGTAAAGAATAAATCATCTTCAATTTTAGGAGTTCTTTTCTTTAAAAACAAACGTGGTTCAATAAATATTTTGATATTTTTCTGTTTTTTACTTAATATAATATCCCGAGATATTTTGTTTCCAAATTGAAAAGAATAAGTTGTTTCACCAATTCCAAGTGAAATTCCATAGTCAGAAATTCGATTGTTATAAGATTTAAAAATATCTCCACCGTAGGAACTTGGATTATTAAGATAGTCGTTTCCTTTTTTGTAAAATTGTATCCAAGAATTTATTTCGTATTTCTTAATTTTGAAAGCAAGTTCACTATAAGATTCTAAGAAATTTGATCCTAAAGGATGTGCATTTGGTAAACTTTGATTGGAATAATTTGTACTTAAATCTGTTGCAGAAAAAGTAAAGGGTGTTATTACATTTATTTCTGTTCTTGCGAATATTTCTTTATTTCTAACTTTAAACCAAACTTTGTAGCCTAATTGAATCCCATATTTATTCGCCCACCATTTTGATCTATTTTTTATTTCTTGGATATTAATATCATCCAGAACAAATTGTCCATAAATTCGATTTTTAATTTTTTGTCCCCAAGTAAGGAATCCATTTAATCCAAGAATAACATTATCGGGAGAACCGTTACTATATTCTTGTGGGCGGTAAAAAATCAAAGGATTTAAATATTCAACTTCAAAACCTCTGTTGTAAAGTGTGTCTTTAATTAAATGAACAACTGTTTCAAAAAATCCTAGAGAAAATTTGGGGCCAAGATTAAAGTTCAGATAATGCGTTGCATTTGCTTTTGGTAAATAATGATTTGGTTTTCCTTCGCGCCAAATTTGATGAATTGTGTAATATTCAAATTTCCAAAAATTTGCTTTCATTAATAAAAATGGACTTGCAAATCCTTGATTACCAAAAAGTAAAGAGCGGTCTCCTTCACCAATAAACTGTTTATCTATTCCAGTTTGAAATTGAATGTAATCATTTGCCTTGTATCTAATTCTTCCTCTTAAATCATGGTAAATTCCAGAACTATCATTAAAAGAATTTTTGAAGTATGCTTTTGTTTGTAAATCTCCAATATAAGGTGTATTTTGAGTGTTTGAATATGTTGCCGAATAGAGAAAATTTGCTTCTATTTTTGAATTTAATTTAGCTTCTCCCATTAAATTCACTCCGCTTATAAAATCAACCTTATTATGCTGATATGCTCCCAATATTTCAGGCGCCAAAACTAGTTTTACTTTTTTTGAACTGGATCTCAAACTATCATCACGAATGAATTTATGGTCAAATTGAAAAATAT
The DNA here is from genome assembly GCA_947490145.1 of Flavobacteriia bacterium. Classification (GTDB taxonomy): domain Bacteria; phylum Bacteroidota; class Bacteroidia; order Flavobacteriales_D; family Crocinitomicaceae; genus M2408. The sequence goes on along the minus strand of CANLGD010000017.1, from coordinate 24,905 downwards.
GTCTGTAAGAAGAATAATTTGAATCTGAATTACTTTTCCATTTTCCTTCCGTTTCCAAAACAGATTGAGCTTCCAATTTTAATAAACTGAGAAACAAAAAAGTTATGAAAATTAATTTTTTCATTAAAAATCTAAATATTGATTAAATAAATTTACTTTTAAACCAGCCATAAAATAGTTGTTTTTAGAATTAGAATTTTCAAAATTTCCATAATTTGACCTTCTTATCTGGTACTGAAAATAAACGGATGGATTATATTTTTTATTAAATTGATATGCAATTTCAAAAGTATTGATAAAAGTTTGACCTTCTTTTTTTAACATTAAATTTTTATTTGTTTGAAAAATTGTATTATTTTCAATCTGATTTAAAATAGATCCACCACTCGTTAAGTAGCTTATAAATGAATTTGTTATATTTAATTGTTTAAAGTTATAGTTTATGTTAATATAAATTTCAGAAAAATTATTTCCCTTAGGATGCGCCAAAGGCAAATTGTATTGTCCGTATGCTAGTTTTGTATTTTGGTCTGCATAAAATTGATTTGGAACGTAATTAAATTCCCCTTGAAAGTTTAGGTTTTTAACTTTAATAAGATCAAATAAATAAAATCCTGTTTGATAAGCAAGCAAAGTTTTCTTTCCAAAATTATCTATTGCAACTTGCCCATAAAATCGGATTTTTTTGAATCCTAAATCAAGGTTAATTCCAGAAATTCCGTTTATGATTGAGTTTTTTAAAATTAAATCTGAGTTAAAAAAGGGCAGAGGCACAAACATTTGCGCTTGGTAAGCATGTTTTGTAATTGAATCTGTTCGCAGTTGATTTCCTGCAGAAAACAAAGAAATAGCAAAATTTGTAACTGGTTTAAAAGTTAAATAGTTAACAGAAAATAATTTTGTTTCATAAGCTGATTCAACGGCCAAAGTCGCTGGTTTTCTGAATAAATTTTTATGTTTTCTATATAAAATTTGATACGCAAATTTATCTGAAATTTTCCATGAAAATCGTAAATATGGTGCGTAAATAGTATTGTCTGAAAGTAATAATGATCGATAACCAGACCCAATAAAATGCTGATTATTTCCTGCTTCTAATCTAATTTTTTTGTTAAACTGGTAAGCAAAACTTCCAAATGAAAAAGCATAATCGTATCCATCTGACTTAAACGGTTTTGTTCGAGCACTACTAGGAATCACTGCATTTGCTTTAGTAAATACACTGTCATTATCGTAAAATTCTCCGCGATCGTTAAAATATGCAGATTGATAGGTCATAAATCGAGCTTGATTTTCGCAAAAAATAAAAGAATAAGTTAATTTTTCTTGAAAGGCGCCAGTTACATACACTCCTCTCGTATTTCGATATAGCGACAAACTATCTTTAAAAGAAGTGGCTTTTCCATAACTAAAATTCACCAAAGGACTAATTTCAATTTTACCATTTTTATCTGATTTTGCAATCCAATTTTTTTTGTAAAACCAGACCAAAAAATCATAATATAAAGTTGTTGTATCTTTGATTGAATCACTCAGATTTAATTGGGATTCATTGGTCGGAAAAAAGGTTTCTACTGAATTTTTGCCAGAATATTTTAAAAATTGTGTTTTATAATACGTTTGTAAAGGAATATTTTTAGATTGAGAAATTGACATAAAACTAATTAGCAATAGAATAATTGTAATTAATCCATTGCACCTTAAAAGAAATAATTTTTTAAAAAAAAAGATCATTTAATGGATTAAAAATTTGATTCAAATTCTGTTACAAAATATTTTGTCAATCCAATAAAATAAGGATTAATTAAATTTTCTCTGTTATAAAATAAAGGTTCAAGATTTTCAATCTGTAAAACTTTTCCTCCTAATTCTTCTAAAATTACTTGCCCCGCAGCAATATCCCATTCCATTGTAGGAGCAAAGCGCGGATATATTGAAGCTTCGTCTTTTGCGAGTTCAAAGAATTTAAGCGCTGAACCTTTGGATATCATTTCAAAATCACCAAAAATAGCTTTACAATCTTTTTTAAATTCTAATGTCTTAGCAGAATGATGAGATCTAGAACCAATCATGTTGAATGAAGAATTCCTACTTTTTGGAGTTTCAATTTTTTTCCATTTATCAACCTTATTTACATCATCAAAATTAATTATGTAAACTCCAAAATCTTTCCCGCCAACTAAAATTTCTTGCTTTACAGGAGAAGCAATAATTCCAAATACTGATTTATGATTTTCAATTAAAGCAATATTTACTGCAAATTCACCATTTTTTTTGATAAATTCTTTAGTTCCATCCAATGGATCTACACACCAATTTTCAGTCCAACTTTTGCGAATTTCATAGGAAACTTGAATCGATTCTTCATCAACAATTGGAATGTTTGTTTTTGCTAATTCACTTTTTAAATAGTTTGAAGATGCAATGTCAGCTTCAGTAACCGGTGAACCATCAGATTTTATTTCTGTATCAAAACCTTGTTCATAAAACGTCATAATGATTTCCGATGCTTTTACTGAAGCATTTAAAGCGATTTTATATTTTTCAGAAATTTCCAATGTTCAAAAATACTTAATTTTTTGCTTTTTTGTTAACTTTGCAGAAAATAAATCTATGGTTTCACTTCAAAATAAAAAATTAATTCTTGGATCTAAATCTCCTCGTAGAAAGGAATTATTAAGTCAGATAAGTAAAAATCTCGAAATTAGAATTCAAGAAGTAGATGAAATTTACGACCCAAATATGGATGTTCACAAAGTCCCTGAATATTTAGCAGAATTGAAAGTAAAGGCTTTATTTGAAACAATTCAAGAGAATGAAATTATTGTTACAGCTGATACCATAGTAATTTTAGAAGGTGAAATTTTGGGAAAACCAGAATCTCTGGATGCTGCAAAATACATGTTGAGAAAATTAAGTGGAAAAAAACATTTGGTTATAACAGGCTGTTGTTTAAGTGATTTAATTAGTCAAAAAACTTTTTCAGTGCAAACTGAAGTATATTTTAATGAATTATCTGATGAAATGATTTCACATTATGTTAATACATTCAAGCCATTAGACAAAGCTGGGTCTTATGGAATTCAAGAATGGATAGGTATGGTTGGAATTAAAAAAATCAATGGTTCTTATTATAATGTCATGGGTTTACCAGTCTCAGAATTATGGGAAGAATTAAATAAATGTTAATAAATTAGTCTTTTTCATAGAATTCAACTAAATTTGTAAAACAATTGGGGTCGTTTTTGGATTTGACAGCAAATGCGATGATTGAGTGTAAGCATGTAGAGCGTTGAGGTGGAGCTCTTAAATATCCTGTCTCAAACAATAAATGACAACACGTCATACGCACTTGCTGCATAATCCGACCAAGTCGAATTAAGCTTAATTCCTCCGAAGTTTAGTAGGTAGAACAAGTACTTTCTCCCACGCCTCCGTCTATTAGGTAGGGATTCAGAGAGTTCAAACATTTTAGACTGGTACCAACTCCGCTTCGTGGAAGGTATAAGATCCCAGAAGATAAGCTGTAAGTTGGGTGTTTTTGTCCGTCGTGCAGATTAAAATTAATCAAAAACTAAACATGTAGAAGCCTTAAAAATTCTTTGTTTGGACGAGGGTTCGAACCCCTCCGGCTCCACTGAAATTGAAAACCCTTGAAAGTTTTATCTTTCAAGGGTTTTCGTTTTTTATAATTATTATTTTAAGTGTCGAGAGTAAGGACAGTAAGTAAGGATTTTTGACCTATGCCTAACTCCAAAGTAATAAATCTATTAAAAGTATCCTAAACTTTTGAGAAGATTACTTACTTTAGTTCTCATTATCTTTCTCATTATTGTCATCAAGATATTTTTTTCTATTTGCTATAATTACCATCCTGTTGTCAATATAATGTTTAAGTGTTATTCTAGCACTTCGGTGACCACCTAATTTTGAAGCCTTCTCGATTCCACTTATTATCGCATGTTCAGTGAAATAGGTTTTGCGCAAATGCTTCCAATTTAAATTTTCATTTAAATTTAGTTTTTTATAGTAGTGAGAAAATGCCTTGGAAACAAAATTCATAAGATGCTCTCTGGACATTTTTTCATCATTTGCTAAAACATAATCTGACGTACCTTTTTTTTCTTCATAGCCCATTGTGTAAAGTAAACTCTCTAGTTCTGGTACGATTTCAACATATTTTTCAATCACCCCCTCAACTTTTTCATCAAGATTCTGCAATCTTGTTGCTTTCAAATCAGTAACTAAAATATAACTCATGCGACCTTCTCTATCATGTATGATGTGTTTCCACCTCATTGCTCCAGTTTCTTCCTTTCTACCACCCGTAAAAAGACCAAGTAAGAATGCATCAACAAGCCATGGTTTAAAATAATTTCTACTAAAAGTATATTCTACCAGACCTTTTTTCCTTTGTTTCTTTGACTTGTCTATATATTTACCATTTTCTTCATTCACAAGCTGTAAAAGGTTATAAAAGTCTTCCAAGTCAATAGCTTTTGGCGTCACAATGACTTTTTTATACTTCACATCATCAAACGGATTTCTTAAATTTGAATAATGTTTCCTAATCATGTAGTTTACAAAACCTTTGACATAAACTAAATGATTATTATAAGTTTTAGCTCTCGTTTGAACTTTAGTAACTAGATATTCGGTAAACATACCAGATAATTTATCGTTATTATCTAGTGAGTCAAATTTAAGGTGTTCAGGCTCTATACCATTACATTGTAATGAAATACAGAAAAGTTCGAGAGCATATTCAATTTGCCGCAATGTCCTTTTTGTTAAATTATGTCTATTATGGTAAGGAACATCAATATCTTTTTTGAAGTCTAAATATTCAGCAATGCAATCAAGTAACATAATAGGCACTTGACTAAAATCCCTAATTACTACATCTTGAAAGTCATTATTCTTCATTGTTTTTTTGAATTCTTGAAATTCCTGAATGGCACTTTCCAAATCCACAGCTTCAAAGGTTTTTATTTTGGAATTTCGCTTTGTACCAGGAATATGTACCTTAGCCTTGTATTTAAGGTCACAATTGCATTTTACGACATTGTCATTTTTGTACCATCTTTTGTGTGTGGTACAGTAAAGATACAATCCATTAGGAGCATCTTTCTTAGGCAGCATTTTTCTTTTCATGATTTTTAAGTTTTTGGATTAATGATTTTTTACTTTCTGATTCTTTTTTGTAAATTGGAATAGGACTTGACATTGCTTTACTCAAATTATTTAGCGCTGGAACATTGCCATCTTTATGCAGATTATATACCATTTCCCACTTGTCTCCAAACTTCCTTTTTAATTTGTTTATAAAAGGTAGCTCATATGTAAGCATGAAATCTGATTCAATGACAAACTCCATCTTCCCTTGCTTCATAATCAGTACATCGTTATTTTTGCACCAATTCCTAACGGACTTTATGTCCTCATATCCGAGATATTCGAATAATTCATTCAAAACAATTCTTTTCATAATTTCTGGTTTTTAATTAATACTAGAAATTGACCTTTCAATTTCTCCTCTGCTTTCCTTTTTAATTCTTCTTACATATCCTTAATTTTTTCATATAACAAAGCAAAAGTTAAAAGTTGTATTTTACACAGATTTAGATTTTTTTGTACAATTTTGTTAAATTAAATTCATAAACATCTAAAATATAACAAAAGGAAAGTTAAAAGTTATATTTGAGGCCTAAAAACTTCACAATTAATTCAAAATACTTTCGAAAATTATTTTGCCATTTATTAAATTAACTGGGAAAATTTCTACGGGAGCATTTAGACCATATTTGTGCTCATATTCAAATGAATCATAATAAACGGTCTCAATTTCGATTTTACCTTCTTTATTTTCAAGGTTTTCTTCATAAAGCCCTAAATGTCTGAGTGCGCTTACTATTAAAGCCCATTTTCTAATCTTTGGTGTTTTTTCATTTCCATATACTTCAAGTATTACATCAATATTCTTGTAGTTCTGATTTTGTTTTTGTTCTTGTAAGAATTTTAATAAATTCTTTAGTAAATATTTTTCCATAGTGCTAGATTTTTTAATTAATAATTTATTCAACTTCGAAAACCAATCGACCTTTAAACCAGTCAACTTTGAAAGAAATAATTGGTGAGCTACATTTAAATTTTCTGAAGAGCATGATTAAAGGGAAATTGTTTTCTTTATAGCAATCATCTTCGTAAACAAAAATTATTTCTCTAATTCCAAAATATTTAAATGCATCAAGAATAATTTCTCTTCTTTCTACTGGATTTATTTTTTCTTCAAACAAATCAATCAAAAATGAAATAAAGATTCTCTTTTCTCCTTTTTCATAATTGTTTTCTTTCATTATTTGAATTAGGTTATACTCTTTCATAATTCCTTAGATTTAATAGGTTTTGAAAACATCATATTATTAAATGTTTTCTTTACTGTCTTACAAGCACTACATTTGTGACTTTTAATTTTAGTGAGATAAAAATTCATTTCTTTATTTCCACAACTTGGACAAGTTGGTCTATTGTCTACTAAATGCAATTCTTCTTTACTTTCAATTAAATTTTCTTTTACTTTCATGACTTTAAGTTTTTATCCAAAATAAAAAGCAAGAGAGTCCTAGTATTCCTCAAAACTGGGAACTCAATTTGAAAATTTCACCATAAAGTTTTTTCGATTTCTTGGGATGTATTTGTCCTGTAAACCTAAGTTCGTAACTTCTTGGTTCTGTTTTCAAAAAGAACATTGCTGTTCTCTTGCTTATTAAATTGGGAGATTTATACTTGTAGCGAATGCTACTTTAATTGGCTAAACAGATGATTCAGCCTGCTTTTGGAAATTCTATCATTTTAATTTCTGGAATATTTCCTGAGATTCCTTTAATGGAACCGTAAAATTCAATTGTTGAACTCAAAACTTGTTCAAGGTGTTTCTCACGTTTTTTCCAAATAAGTTGAAGTTTACGTTGCTCATCAAAATGAGAATCCTGAAGTTGCTTGAATCCGTCAAGAATACTTTCGAAGGTGTTCTTGAATTCTTCACTGGTAAGATAATCGTAAAGCAAGTTCATCTTATCTTTTTTGCCTTCTTGTGTTTGCATCACTGAAAACGTTTTAACCAATCCGTAACGGAGCATAAGGGATAAGTCACGAATGTTTTCCATTGTTGTAATCCATACACCATCCATTAAGCCATACTTCCCGTCAATTTCCTTTGGCATCGTTTTGGTCACGATGACCATGATATCAGCTTTGGAAGTCAAATTATCTTGCTTCAATTTTTTCACAAAATCTGAGCTGAAGGTCTTGGTGTTCTTAGACTCATAAAGAATCTTTCCAGCTGTTGCTCCGAAGTGTGTTTGAACAATTTGCAGACAATCTGCTCCTCGCTGACCTTTCCCAATCTCAATAATTTGGTCACTAGGATGGGCATTTCGGAGAAGTTCTTCTAATACAAGTTCCTGGGCTTCACCTTGAAGTTGCATTGAACCTTGCTCAACTTTTTGTCTCGCTTCTTCAAGTTTGTTTTTTAAAGACTCGATTAAAGTTTCTTTTTCCTTAATCTTTAAGTCATTCTCCATTTGAACTTGATTTTTTACTGAAGATTTCATTTCAGAAATTCTATCCGCAAGCTTTCTTTCATTGTCAAGATGAATTTGAGCTTCTTTTTCTTCGAATTCACGAGTGAGTCTTTCCATCTTGGCTTTGGTCTGGTTAAGTTCAATAAGTTGTTTAGACTTCTTACCCAATTCCTCTTCTAATTCTGCAAGTTGAATGGATTTCTCAGCATCAATTTCTTTTCGGATTGACTCCTTAAGAATTTGCTCACGAGTAAGCATTTGTTGCTTAACTTTCTGATTGACCAATGAATTCAAATCTTCTTTCTCTTTTTCAAGAGTCTGAGATTGCAATTTGACTTCTTGTTTCTGTTCAAGAAGTTCTTCTTCTCTCCTAAGCATTTCTGCTGATAGGTCTTTTCTTATTGATTGCTCAAATTGGCTTACCAATAATTCGTCAACACTAAGTGTAGTATTACACTGTGGACACTGGATTTTTGGGTTTCCCCCGCTTTTTGTTTTCATGACTTTTAACGTATTAATTAAACATATTGCCTCTACCATCTCATGGGTAGAATCCAATTCTTTTTGTTTTGTTGTTTGTTTAATAATTCGTCTCGAACAGCGATGAATTGTTTTTTGTTTGTTAGGAAGTTGAGGTTGCATATTTGCCTTCCTGTTTACTTATACGCAATTAATTTAAAAATGTTACATATATGTAGATTTATTTTTATATCTTTGCATCATTAAAATACATAAAGCCAATAAATATGAGAGATGCAGAGGATGAAGAATTTTTAAAAAAATTAGGAAAAAAAATAGCTGAGTTGCGAAAGGAGAAGGGTTGGACACAAGAAGAGTTTGCTGAAGTACTTGGAATTCATCGTACAGCTATGGCAAGAATAGAAGTTGGGGGAACAAACATGTCAATCACAATGTTTAAGAACATAAGTGATAAGTTAGATTTAAATTTATCTCAATTCTAATTAAAAATTATTTTTAATTGTCCTTCTTTCATTCCTTGCCATGCCTATAACACCATTAAGATGCGAAATTAAAGTGTTTACTTCAACTTGAAAAATATCTCTAAGAGTTGCTCCTTCAGGTGATTCATTATTCATGAAATAAATTTTATGCCATTTCAATGCACGGACCCAAGATTCGATTTGAGTAGTTTCAAATGAAATCGAAATATCATGTGCAAATTTATTTCTGATTTTACCAATTAGTTTTAAATCACTACTAATCACTTTTTCTAAAAATCCGAGACAAAATAAAATCTTGATTCTGGAACCGTAAGTTCCTAAATTTCCGCTCGGCCCCAGAAGTGATTCTACTTCCTTTTCATCTTCAGGGAAAAATTCAAGTAGAATATTTTCAAGTAGGGTATCTAAAAAAGCACCACCAACTATTACTATTGCTCTATCATTAGGCTCTTTATAATCAAAAAGTTTTTGAAACTCTGATTGCATGTCTAACAGATTTAAATAACGCTCAGCAGATTTGCCTTTTATGGTATTCATTATATTATTATTCAATTTTTAATTTCTCTACAAATCTATTTTAGTCCTTAGGATTATTCTTAGTTAAAAACATCACCTATTATTTTTTTTATCACTAAATTTTCCAATTTTGATGCAATGGGAGAAACGTTGTCTTGATTATCCTTCCAATGCATTCCTTCATTATAAATTATTCCAAGTAAAAAATGTGATTCAGGAGACATTACACCCATTTCCTCAGCTTTTTCTAATTTTTTTCTGGTCGTATGTGTTTCTAGAAAAGCATTTTGTGCTTCTTCAGATTGTATCTTATTAAAAGCAATTTCTTCAATTTTAATTCTTAACGCACCACAAACAGCAAATGGGTCGTAAGTATCATTATTAAGATATTTTAATATCTCAGAATTTAAATGTTCAACAAAATTATTTGATTCGCCCCATAATTCAGGTATCGCTAGCGCTCTAAACTCAGCTCTTTTATTTATTGAATTTGGATGAAAATGCAATAGTAATTTTGATACATCATCTTCAATAGTTGGGTTTTTACGGCTTCTTAGTAGTTTTATTAAATTTGGACTAACTTCAATTGTGGTCTTATCAAGATAATATACCTTTTGCTTACTAAAAGCAAAATTTTTAAAATAGCTTGGATTTAGATGAGTTAGAATTAATGGATAGATTTGTTTATCATTATCGGCAAAATCTTTTATTAAACTAGTTATATAATATTGGGCTGCAGTCAAATTTGCATCATCTAAATAATCAAATACTTCATCAATCACTAGAATATTAACTGGTTTTTTTAAACTTCTTTTGGCCCTAAAAAGCATTGAAATAAATGTTAAGATATCTCTTTGACCATTTGAAATATGAATGGCTTTAGGAAATTTCACTAAAAGTTTACCTCCATTTTCGCTTGAGCGAATATTTTTCCAGGTACAATTAAAAGTTGATAGAGTTAAGTCAAATTGTTCTTTGTCAAATTTGTAATTGCTATATATGCAGGCATTTTTAAAATTTACAGGGTTTTGATTAAAGAGCCAAATCAATTGAATAGCGGCCAAATAATTTTTTACATCTGAATCATATCCCAAATCAAAATCACTTATGAGATTGCCAATTGTATTCAAATATTCTATTTGTCTAAGATTTTCTAATTTATTTGTTAAAATCCAACCTATTAATATATCAGCTGCACCTTGTTGCAAATTAATCTCTTCAATAATTAAATTTATTTTGCCTTTAATTCTATCACCCTCTGCTCGTTCAAGCGCAATATAATTTTCGCTAAGGCATGAGATTAATTTTAGGTTGGAAAGAATCATATTGAGATTGGGTAAGACCTTACTATTAAAACCAAATCTATCACATGAATTTCTATAAGAATAACCGAACGAAGTGTTTGTCGGAATTTTATCGACTAAAACAACATCTTTAATTTCAAGCGTTGCCGAAGCTCTGCCATACTGTGAACCAATACCTTTTGGTTTAGTTTGGTTGTTAATAACGAAACAATCTATGGCATTACTTATTGTGTTGCTAGTGCTTGTAGCTTCAAGAAGGGAATTTGTGCCATCCATTTTTGTGTATTCAATTGTTATTTTAGGCAAATTCGAATCACTTTCTAGGTAATAATCATCTTCTTTCAAAACAATTCGATTACCATTCATAGAATTAAATGCGGTGGCAATTGAACTTTTACCAAATCCATTTGGAGCGACTAAAAGACTCGGTTTATTTGGCGAAATTTCTAATTCGAATTTCTTTTCACGAATTCCTTTGATGTTTTCAATTTTAATGACTTTCAACATTTTTTTTCATTTTTTATTCTTATCGCCAAATATCCCCATCAAAAGCATACCTAAACCAAGACCTATTAATGTTCCAACAATTCCAGCTTCGATATCTTTGTCTCTTTCCTTCTTTTTTCTAGCCTGTACAAATTCTTCCCATGTATTAAAGCCTGCTTTATTTAAGTTTAAAAAGATGTAATCATGAGATAAGCCACCATTCAACAATAATGCTTCATAACGCTTGTAATCTTCTAACAGTGCAGAATTATTTTCAATTTTTTGAGAAAGTAATTCTAATTCACTTAAAATATTATTTGCCATTTTCGATATTATTTGATTGTGAATTATTTTTTTTGATTTCGATTTGGGCAAGTGTTTTTATTGCTCCAACTGCTGTTGCAGATTCCATGTTTGCCTGATAAACTCTATCATCTAACTTTTCAATCTTTGATTCATTGTCTTGAAGTGACTTCATAATCAACTTTTGATTTTTTTCCATTTCAGCAATACGCTTCTCAAAGTCTTCAATTTTTGACTTATGAACTTCAGCTGCAACTTTTTTTACTAATTTATTTAACCATTCAAAAGCCATACGCTCTAATTTTGAATTTGTATTTCTTCCTCCACCTCAAAAGCTTCATGCAACAAGGCCTTTAATAATTGTTCAGTTGCTTTTTGATTTGTTACAATGTGTGCTTTCAATTGTTTTGTTTTTTCCAATTGCTTTTCTATTTCTTTTATTATTCTAACTTGCTCATTTAATGGTGGGATGGGAATAACAAATTTCTCCAAATTGTATTTAGGTAAACCTTCTCTTCCAGCTCCTGATGTAGAAGAAAAAATAAATTTTTGAAAATAGGGTGAAAGTACAAGTTTGTGAAAAAAGTTAACATTTAATTCAATTGGTCTGATAATACAAACGTGCTGACTAACATTACCCTCTATTAAGTTTTCAGGAACTAAAGCACAACGTCCCATTGAACCACCCGTAATATTTAGAAGAATATCATTCGGATATACGATTGTGCCTTTCATTTGCCTTTGAGTGTCGTTTGAAATAAATTTGATGTCTTCATAAATCAAACCTTCATTATAAATGTTTTGTGACCTAAAAAAAGGATAACCTGTTTTTGAATAATTACTTCCTTTTGGCGTACTGCCTGAACCAATTTTTGATGTAATTTCATCTATTCTGCACCAAACCCAACTTTCTGGTATCTCAAAAGGAATTTCTTCTGCCTTGATTGGTGGCAATGGTTTTTCTTTTATTCCTGCCTTTATTTTTTCTGCTTTAATTCGTTTTAACAACTCTTTAGCTGACTCATCATTCGGGTCTTGAGGTACTATTTTACCTTGAGCAGCTTCTTGAAGGATTGCTTGGTTTAGGTTTTCGATTTGAGTTAGTTGGAATTGATATTCAGATTCTAAACTCTTTAATTTATTATTTGTAGATTTTAACTCTTCAACTACTTTATGTTGGTCTTGAATTTCTGGAATCATTAATTCTTGAGCATAAAATCTATTCGATTGCAAACGAATTCTATTTGTTGTTCCATCACTTGCTTTATTACATATATCATCGAAATAAGGGGTTGAAGAAAGCCATAAGAAATATTCATTTGACATAATATTTCTATCAATTTCAAAGTGCCAAAAATCATTCGTTACAACTGCACCATCTAATTCTTTAGGGATAATACCGAATGCTCCATTTCGTGCATCAATTCCAGAAAGTATAAATTGCCCTGCTTTTACTTTAGACATTTTTTCAGCTTGTATTTCAGAACCTCTAACCTTCTTTCTTAACTGAACTCCTCTGTGGTATAGTTTAATTGTAACTAAATTATATTCTTCATTATCAATAATAGGCACAAGGTCTTTAACACGAATTAAAAAATCTCCAACTTTTACTTTATGCCATTTCATAAGAATTCCATTTTAAGCCCATCAACTAGAGAAATAGATTTTTGAAATGAGTTTTTTAGATTAGCTAGTATTTCATTTTTGTCAAGTTTCACTTCTTCTATTTTCTTATTCGGGTTCTTAATATCCAAATCATAATTTCGTTCTACAATTGTATCCAATGAAATTTTCCATGAAATTTCACTTTCCTCACGATTGTTCCACCATTTTTTTAAGGGTTCAAATTCCTCAATTCGGATTGGTTTCGTTTTATTGTAAGCTTTAGCTCCTTCAGGCAAAGTATGTTCGTAATACCAAATTTCTTTCGTTGGTTTACCTTTTTCAAAAAAGATAAGATTGGTATTAACCGTTGCGTAAGGCGCAAAAACAGATTGAGGCAAACGCACAATAGTATGTACATTACAATCCTTTAGTAATTTTTCTCTCACACGAGCTTTTACACCTTCACCTGTTAAACTTCCATCTGGTAAGACTATTCCAGCACGTCCTCCTTGTTTAAGCATTTGTATAAACAAAATCAAAAAGAGGTCGGCACTTTCTTTAGTTCTATAATTTAATGGGAAATTAGTTTCCATTCCATCTCCAACCACTCCACCAAAAGGAGGGTTAGCAACAATGATGTCAACTTTGTCTTTTTGTTTGATAGAAGTTAATTCACGACTCAAAGCATCCATGTTCTCAATTTGAGGTACATCAATGTCATGCGTAATTAAGTTCACCACACTCAACATATATGGAAGTGGTTTTAATTCTGTTCCAAGAATTGTGTCTTGCAAGGTTTTACGGTCAGCAATATTTTTAACTTGAGTTTTTAAATGTTCTATTGCACAAACCAAAAATCCTGCTGTTCCACAAGCTGGGTCAATAATTTTTTCGCCCAATTGCGGATTCACCATGTCCACAATAAACTGTGTTACTGCTCTAGGAGTGTAGAATTCTCCTGTATCTTTTTTTGTTGCAAGTCCTTGAAGTACATCTTCGTAAATTGCATTAAAAACGTGATGTTCTTTACTACTATTAAAATCTATTTCGTTTAACTTGTTGATGGATTGACGAAAAGTTGTTCCGCTTTTCATGTAGTTATTCGTTCCATCAAAAATGTTTCGAATGATAAAACCAATCTTGTTATCCAAAGCAACTGGTAAGTTTTTTAAAGTTGGAAATAATTCGTTATTGACGAAGTTAATCAATTCATCACCTGTCATACCTTCATCATTCCCCGCCCAACTTCGCCATTGAAATTTCTGTGGGATCGGAGAGACATACTTCGGGTCTAGAATTTCTTTCTCTTGGTCTTTATCATCAAATAACTTCAAAAAGATTAACCATCCTAATTGTTCAATGCGCTGAGCATCTCCACTAAGACCTGGGTCTTTACGAAAAATATCTCTTATTGATTTTATTACTCCTCCTATGTTGCTCATATTAATTCACTGAAAGGTTTTATTGTTACTGTGAAATCACTATTAAGATGAATGCTTAATATTTTTTCAAGGTTTTGTTCTTTGCTTAAATTCTTTTGGTTTATGAAATTTTTTATTGAATCACAAACCGAAGAATAGCTTGCAGAATTGCTCAAAAAAACTGCTTTTTCATACCCTAATTGATTGTTATTATTGTCAGTAGAGACAGCCAATATTAATTTTTCAAAGTCTGAATCATAATTTGTAGTTGCAAGACTTGTCTTTATTTCAACGTATAATTTTTGAATACTTCTTGAGTTAGGACCTTTATGTAAAACTAAATCTGGTCGTTTTCCCCCAAATCTTTCTTTGGTTAAATCATAATGAATTTGCAAATCATCATAATAATCTGTAGAATCATTTCTAATTATGTTTTTCCATTGATGATATAGTTCGGCTGTGAATGCTGCTTCTGCCGATTGTTGATACTCTTTGCTACGTTGGTTTAATCCAATTATTGTAATGTATGTCTTGTCAATATTGGTAAGAGCTGCTATTAAATCTATAATTGATTTTTCCATTACGCAACTTTATATAATTCGTTTTCTAATTCTTTTACTGCTTCTAAATATTTATCTCTACTACCAAATTCTTTAATGATTTCAATTAAAGAACCAAATTGGTCAAGTGGAGGTACCGTTAAAATTTCCAATGTTTCAATATTCTCAATTCCTTCATCCGCATATTTATCCAAAAGTGCTTCTAATACTTTACGTGCTTGTGCGCCATATTTAGTGAAGTAATTTCTCTTCTTAACATTGTTTGCTCTTTCTTGTCTTGTTAATGGCGGTTGGTCATAAGCAACATGGCAAATCAAGTCAAATAAATCAACCTCTTTATTAACTGCATCCTTCAAAGCTTCTACCATAACTCCTTGGTCAGTCAGTTCAGCAATTATGGCTTCTTTACGTTCAGTTTTATTCCATACTGTCAAAAAATCCTCCAAAGATTTATATTGTTTACTGATAATGTCCTTTGTATGTTCTTTTAAACTTATCGTTATTGGTTTGCCATTGTTGTCAAAATACATTTCTCGACTAATCAAAATAGAAACATCAACACCATTAACATATTGCTTTTGTCTTGGCTCTTCAAATGTTTGTAGCAGAAGCTCTGGAGTTCTGTATTCTGGTGGAGAAATTATAATTTCTTCTCCAGATTCAATATCAATAATTGGTTCTTCAATTTCCATCTCTTCTTCAATGATGTGTTCTAAATCAACATCTTCAGAAACTGGTTTTATTCTTATTGGTTCTCCATCAAAATCAGGGTCAGCAAATAAATCAGTGGCATTTCTAAAATCGAGGATTGTAAAATACAATTTCCCAAACTCTTCATTAATACGAGTTCCACGACCAACTATTTGTTTGAACTTGGTCATCGAATTGATATTTGCATCCAAGACTATTACTTGACAAGTTTGCGCATCTACACCAGTTGTCATTAATTCAGAAGTAGTTGCTATTACTGGATAGCGTTCTTCAGGATTGATGAAGTTGTCCAATTCTCGTTTTCCTTCATCATTATCTCCTGTAATTTGCATTACGTATTTATGGTTCACAGCCACCAAATCTGCATTGTATTTTGCCAAGGCCGAACGCATTCTTTCTGCATGGTCAATATCGACACAAAATACAATGGTCTTTGCAAAACGATTTGTTCCTTTCAGAAATTCAGTTAATTTCCGAGCAACAATATCTGTTCGCTCATCAATCACTAACTTTCTGTCAAAATCTCTTCTATTGTAAATTCGGTCTTCAATTGGATTTCCATCTTTATCTAACTGTCCACTATTTGGTCTCCAACCTTCAGCGTCAACATTCAACGAAACCCGAACAACTTTGTATGGAGCTAAGAATCCATCATCGATACCTTGTTTAAGTGAATATGTATAAACAGGGTCTCCAAAATATTCGATGTTACTTGTTTCTTCAGTTTCTTTTGGAGTTGCTGTCAAACCAACATGGGTTGCATTTCCAAAATAACTTAAAATTTCACGCCAATTGCTATCTTCTCGAGCACTTCCTCGATGACACTCATCGATAACAATTAAATCAAAGAAATCTGGTGAGAACTGTTTGTAAGCATTTGCTGTATCATCCGTTCCAGTTAATCCCTGGTATAATGCTAAATAAATTTCATACGATTTATCAATCTGTCTGCTTTTTACAACAGTCATTTTATCTTTGAAATGTTTGAAATCACCTCTTCTGGTTTGGTCAATTAAAGCAGTTCTATCTGCTAAAAATAAAATTCTTTTTTTCTCACCACTTTTCCAAAGCCTATGAATAATTTGAAAAGAAGTGTATGTTTTCCCTGTTCCAGTCGCCATTACCAACAAAATTCGATTCTGTCCCTTTGCGATTGCTTCAACAGTTCTATTAACTGCAATTTGCTGATAATATCTTGGATTTCGTCCACTACCATCCAAAAAATAATCTTGAGAGGCTATCTTTTCTTCTCTTGGTGTTTCAATTCCTTTATACTTTTTGTATTTCTCCCACAATTCTTGGGGAGAAGGAAATTCATCCATTGAAAGTTCTCTTTCAATGTCTTCTCCCTCTGCAGTTTTATCATGAAAAAGGAAACCATCCCCATTGCTGCTAAAAACACAGGGAATATCTAAAATTTTGGCGTAATCTAATCCTTGCTGTATTCCAGCTCTAACAGAATGCTTATTATCCTTTGCTTCAATTATTGCAACTGGAATGTTCGGTTTGTAATAAAGTATATAATCTGCTCTTTTACGTGTACCTCTGGCTGTAAATTTTCCTCGAACATAAATTCTTCCGTCCGTAAAAGAAACTTCTTCCAGAATTTGCAAATGCTTATCCCATCCTACATTTTCTAATGCTGGTGTAATAAACTTTGTACAAATATCTCTTTCTGAAAGGGATTTTTTATTCATTTTGGTGAAATTTCATGAGGTGTAGGGCATAAATATAAAAAATATATATACTTTTTAACTATTATTGCAAAACAAAATTTAATAAGTGCTAGCAAATTCAAACAATATAATTTTAAAAATTCGGAATGGAGATGAAAAACCGTTGCTGGAAGTTTACAAATTGTATAGAAATGAATTTATTAAATGGAGTGCAAAAAACTATAAAGCATCTGACGAACAAGCAAAAGATTCATTTCAGGAAGCAATGATTAGCTTTCATCAAAATATAATTTCAGGACAATTAACAGAATTAGATACTTCCCTAAAAACATATCTTTTTCAAATTGGAAAATTCAAAATAATTAATCTCCTAAAAAAAGAATCTCGTGTAGTTACTTACAATGATTTAATTCATGTGATTAAGGGTAATGAACTTGGAGATTATATGGAGGAGGAAGATAAAATTTATAATAAGGAACAAATAAGTAAAGCAATTGCAAAGTTGCCTGAAGATTGTCAAAAGTTGCTTAAGTTGCATTATTTTGATGAATTTGATATGGAAAGTATTGCGAGAGAACTTAATTATAAAAATGCAGACACTGCTAAATCAAAAAAGTCAGTGTGTATGAAAAAACTAATCGAAGAATTAAAAAAACTTTCCATGATTTTTATTTTTTAAATGAACATCGAAGAAAAAAATATAGCCCTTTTTGAAAATTATCTATCACATGAGATGGATAAAAAATCCATGCTTGAATTTGAAGCACAGTTAATTTATGATTCCGATTTTAAAAATCAATTTGAAACTTTTAAATCAATTGAAACTGGAATCAAAGAACATTATGCAAACGAGTTGAAACAAAAATTCTCAGAATTAGATTTAGAATTAGATAAGAAACTTTCAATTAAACCAAAAAACAATAAAGTAATTTGGCTATCAACTGCTGTTGCAGCTTCAATTATTTTGGGTGTTTTTATCTATCACCATTTTTCTAATCAATTAACTATGCCTCAACTTGCTCAAGAAAATTGGGTTCAAGATGAAGGACTTCCAGTAAAAATGAGTTCCAAAGGAAAGTATGATGATGCAATGAATGCGTACAAATTAGAAAATTGGGATGTTGCTTTGACCGAATTTGACAAAATAAAAACAGATACAGCAATTTATTATTCGGGTCTTATTTACTTTGAGAAAAAAGAATTTCAAATTTCACTTAATGTTTTAAATGAAATTGGAAAAAATTCTATTTATTACGATGATGTACAATTTAGAAAAGCCTTAAATTATTTAGCTTTAGAGAAGAAAAAGGAAGCATTGGATATTCTTTCTATAATTGGCAAGAATAAAGAATCTGCTTACAGAGAAAAGGCAAAAAAGATTTTAGAATTACTTTAATTCTTGGTCAAATAATTCACCAACAGTAACTTTAAGTGCATTTGCGATTTTTAGCATAGTGCTCACTTTCATCTCCTGACGACCATTTAAATACTTTCTAAAGTTCTCCACATCCATATCGCTTTCGTAAGCAACATCTCTTGTTTTGAATCCTTTTTCATTCATTATTTCTCGAATCTTCAAGCCCAAGTCTATCACTTCTTGTGGTATTGCTTTTTTTCGAACCCTTTTTTCCATGCCCGAAAATTACATGCAACAAATTTATTTTAATAGATTGTATTAAATAGATTGTTTGTAACTGATTTATTTATATTTTTGAAAAATAAATAAAAGGCACTTACCTTTTGGTTTTTGGAATGATTAAAGGTCATACAAATCTAAAAAAGTATGGAAAATTAGTACGAGTTTGAATTAAATATTTATGGCGCAATTCAAGATTGAAAGCAAAACAGGCAGTTAAAAGTTTCTCTCATCTTAGTATTGAGTAAAAATTAAATTAATAGTGAACTAAAAAATAAAAAACTATGAAAAAAATATTAACAATTTCAATTTTAGCATTTTCAATGAATGCTTTTTGTCAGATTCCAACTAATGGTCTTGTGGCACATTATCCATTCGATGGCAATGCAAATGACCTTACAGGTAATGGTAATAACGGAACCGTTAGTGGTGCAGTCTTATCAAATGACAGATTTGGAAATCCAAATTCTGCATACTCATTTAATCCGAATGATTATATTGAAGTAGTAGATAATTCCCAATTTGATTTTCAAGCACTGAATGAAATGTCGATTTCTTTTTGGATGAAAGCACCAATAAACACACCAACTACAGAGGTGCATATCCCAATTTCAAAACAGACAGGAACAGGAATTTCTCAACTAGGTTGGAATACATTTATTGAAGATGGTAGCGGTAAAATGGGAATGGTTGTTAAAAATGGTACTACTGGCACGCAAGGTTATTATCAGACACCAAACACAGGGTTTTTAAACGATGCTTGGCATCATGTAACTTTTACTTTTAGTAACGGAACAACAAAGATTTATATTGATAATGTTCTTTTAAGTGTTTCTACAACATCATCTGTTATTATAGGAAACAATGCAGGCAATTTAAGATTTGGTCATGTGGAATGGGCTTCATTATATAGTTACTTAGGTCTGCTTGATGACATATTAATATATAACAGGGCTTTAAACTCTGCAGAAGTAAATGGTATTTATAATGGGTGCACAAATCCAACTGCAACGATTACAGCTCAAAGCGCTACCACAATTTGTTCAGGAAATAGTGTAAATTTAATTGCAAATGTAGGTACAGGCTTTACTTATCAATGGTATAAAGATGGTTCAATTATTTCTGGTCAAACGAGTATTTCCTATTCCGCTTCTCAATCGGGCGATTATACTGTAAATGTAATTGATGGTTCTTGCAGTGCTTTAAGCTCTCCAGTAGCAGTTGTTGTTAATCAAACACCGAATAACAATGTTTCACTTTCTGGAGCAACAACTTTTTGTTCAGGTAATTCAGTTACAATCACAACAAATGGAACGGGGAGTTACTTGTGGAGTAATGGAGCAACAACAAATTCAATAACAGTAAACCAAAATGGAAATTATTCTGTTGTTGTCAGTGCCAATGGATGCTCAAGTTCAAGCACTTCAACAGTGGTAACGGTAAACCCAAATCCTGTTGTAAGTTTTACTGGAATTTCAAATTATACAGACATAAGTAATTCAAGTGTTTCTCTTTCAGGAACACCACTTGGAGGTACATTTTCAGGAAATGGAATGTCAGGAAATATTTTTAATCCAACAATCGCAGGTCTTGGAGAACAAACAATAAATTATTCATTTACAAATAGTTTTGGATGTAGTTCTTCAACAAGTCAAAACACAATAGTTTATGATACATTAGGTGTTGTATGTACTTCGTATGACACAATTACAACTACAATTTCTGATACCAACTTTGTAAATGTTACACAAGCTTCTATTCAAGATTGTTTTTCAACTATTGATGGAATTGACAATACTTGGAGCGGAGGGTGGGGTTATAAAGAATATGTTATCCCAGCTGGTTATAAATTAGATTCAATTTATGGTGATTTTGATAGAATTGGGTATCCAATTAATCAAGAAGATTTTATTCTTTCTTTTTCAATAGGAGCTTTTTTTGATATAAACAATGCCCAATCTCCTTTTAACTATCTAACAGAAACCAATTCTTTATACGACAAGTGGATAAATGTAGGAAGCAATAATTATACAAATAGTGGTGTAATTAGAGTTTTTCTACCAACAAACGCTGGAGCAACTTGGAATAATTTATGTTTTTCAAGTAGTTTGATTAGCGAAATGATTTGTACTCAAACAATTTACGATACAATTACAACAAATGTAATTATTCAAGATACTAATTTCGTTACTATTACAGACACAAACTTTGTAACTATTACTGATACCAATTACGTTACAATTACAGATACTAATTTCGTATCAATCAATGACACAATCTATACTTACATCAGTGTAACAGATACTTTGATAATTGAAGCTTCTTTGGGTTTACCTTCACCGAATGAAACCAATATTATCAAAATTTATCCAAATCCTGCAAGTACACACATTTCAATCAATACTGGGAATTTTGCATTAATGACTGGATATTCTATACGTATTGATAATTCTCTAGCACAAGTTGTCTTCACAACCCCAATTTCACAACAAGATTATTTTATTGACTTATCAACTTGGTCTGGAAATGGAACTTATTTCGTTTATATTCTAGATAGTCAACAGAACATTGTAGAAGTGAAAAAGATAGTTCTTCAATAAATATAATACCAATGAGAAAAGCAATTTTATATCTTCCTTTAATTGGAATTATGCTGATATCTGCTTGTAAAAAAGAAGACAAAAAAGATGCTGTGTCCACAGAAACAACATTGAAAATTAAGCCAGATATGCTTGTTTGCGATAATGACGGTGTTCGTGTTTGGCTTTTTGCTTCAGAATCAGATTATCAAAATTTAACTAATCCAATAAGAGAAGCATATTCTGAAGGAGATAATCCAGTTGTATTTACTGGTCTTGAACAAAAAATATATTATTTCCAATGTTTTAAACAATGTCCAGGAACAGGCTTTGGTGCAGCAGCTAATAATTTTTGTGACCCAAGTATTGAAGTATATAAAACAAATGGTAGCTTGAGCCCAAGCCAAATTCAAGAAATAGAAGTTCAAATGTGTTATTAATTTAAAAAACTAATTATGAAAAAAACATTTATTTATTTAACAGCACTTATACAATTATCAATTTTCGCTCAACCTAACATTGTATGGCAAAATGAAATTGGAGGGAATGATTCTGATGCTGGAAATTCCATAGTTAAAACAGCTGATGGAGGAGCAATAGTTGGAGGCTCAACAAGTTCAAATGATATGGGTATCAATAGTTATCACGGACAAGGAGATGCTTTGATTACAAAATACACTACAAACGGAATAATAGAATGGCAAAAATGTTTCGGAGGTGCAAACTTTGAAAGAATCTTCAAAATGATTCCATCAATTGAAGGTGGCTATGTTTTTGTTGGTACAACTAATTCAAATGATGGAGATGTTTCAGGTAATCATGGAGGAATATCTTCAGTAGATATTTTAGATTTATGGATTGTAAAAATTAGTGTTCTTGGTAATATAGAATGGCAAAAGTGCATGGGTGGAACAAAAGCTGATGTTGCAAGAGACGTTATTCAGACTTCCGATGGTAATTATATTGTAGCTGGTGATTCATACTCAAGTGATGGTGATTTACAAACTAATTTTGGCGGTCCAGATTACTTCCTTACTAAAATAAGTAATACTGGAAATATTATTTGGAAAAAATCGTATGGAGGTTCTGGATGGGATTATGCTCATTCACTATCTGTAAATACAAACAATGAAATTATTGTAGTGGGAAGAACAACTTCATTTGATAATGATATTTCGGGCTTTCATGGTGGTGAGGATTCATGGGTATTGAAATTAAACAGCCTTGGAAACATAATTTGGAAAAAATGCTACGGTGGTACTGGAGGTGAAAGTTTTAATAGTGCAATATTTGATGGAAACAATTGGGTATTGGCAGGTAGAACTTATTCAACGGATGGAGATATTTCAAGTAATAACGGTGGTAGTGGTGGTGATGCTTGGCTTGTTAAAATTGATGAAAATGGCACTATCATTTGGGAAAAAACAATTGGTGGAACATATTCCGAACATGCAAATGCAGTCATAGTGACTGCTGATAATAATTTATTAATTTGTGGAAGTGCAAAATCAAATGACCTAGATTTTGTAGGAAATACGAATGTTTGGAATGATTTTAATGAGGATGAAGGAAACGGTTTCTTAGCAAAAATATCAATTGATGGAATACTTCAATGGGTTAAATTTATTGGCGATTCAAATCACATTGCAGAATTTAATTCAATATCAGAAAACTCTCAAGGTGAAATTTTCACAACAGGGTATATAGCACCAATAACAACATTTTCTGAAAATATGTTGAATTTAAAATTTAGTAACGAAGCAAATTTAGTTAAAGTTAATGATGCTATTGATTTTAAAATCTATCCAAATCCAGCTAATACTTTTATAAAAATAGATTTGTCGAATATAGCTTTTACTGATAATATCTCAATGCGAATTACTAGTTCAAATGGTCAAGAAGTTTATTCTACAAAAATAACTCAAAAAGAATTTACAATAGATGTTTCAAATTGGTCTGCTAGTGAAACTTACTTTGTTAATATTTTAGATGACAAAGGCTATGTAATTGAAACTAGAAAAATTGTTCTAAATTAAAATTAAATCAATAAAAAGTCAAATTATGAAAAAATCAATTTTAATATTTGCAATTCTTGGAGTAGTTCTAATAAGTTCCTGCAAAAAAGAAATAAAAGGATGCAAAGACTCTTCAGCTGCAAACTATAATTCTAAAGCAACTAAAGATGATGGTAGTTGTCAGTACAGTAACAATGCACTATCAAATCAGCTCGATGTAAACTTCATGACGTGGGATATTTCAGGGACAGGTGTTGAAGGTTGTTACAATAATGAAGTAGAGATATTTTTAGACAATGTCAAAATAGGAACTCCTACTTTATTCAATACTGGTTCTTCTAGTCCTTGTGCAAACAACTCTTATTTACCAAAGATATTATTAATAAATAAGAGCTATAATGTAAAATTGAAACAACTATCAACTGGTATCGTTTTATATGAGGCTAATTATGTCATTAAAATAAAAGAAGAAGAAGGTGTAGAGTATTATGATGTAGAAAAGGAAGTCATTACATGGGATAATTGTGTTGAAGGCGTTTTAGATGGCTCGCATTGCAATAATTTATACAAATGGTTTTTCTATGCGAAAGTATAGGGGATTTTAATAATTAAATTCTGGAGTATCCGAAAATTCATTCAAAGAGTAGGACAAAAATATTTTATATGGATTGTTACGTAATTAAAAATGTTGTAGGTGAAAAATGGTCAAACATCATTAAAATACAAAGCGAAGATGACTGGAAAATTTTAAATGTTTGGTTAAAAGATAAGCAAATTGAAGAGTTGAAAAAAAATGGAACATTACAAGACGAAGAATTTCTTTACTCAAAAATTTATGAAGGTGATACAAAAGAGTATTTAACTAATTTCAGTTTTAAAAATTAATAAAGTTCTAAAAAATTTCACTTATGAAAAAATCAATTTTAGTATTTGCAATTCTTGGAGTAGTTCTAATAAGTTCCTGCAAAAAAGATGAGCCAGTTCCCACAAACGTTGAACCAGTTCAAACTCAATACAAGCTAAACTTTTTTGCAGTTGACACTCAAAACAATCCTTTTGACTCTTTTTATTCTGATTTAATAGTCGTGGTCAACGGAGATACACTTGATGGGAATATGAGTAAATGGGGAACTTATTTTGAATGGGATTCGATATGCGATTGTTTGGATAGTGTTGATATATCTGATTTCCCACTATCAGAAAGTCAATTGACTTATTCAATTCAATTAAACACTATTTATGACATCAAAGTATTAGATGCCAATACAAAAAGCTTATTTTATAATGTTAAAGGACAATTTGTCTTAGAAGCGCAACCTCAAGCGAATGAAAGAGACATTACTTTCAATGTATCCGAAGAATATTTTTATGAATCTACGGCAAATACAGTTCTTGGTTCTATAATACTCCCCAAAGCTTGGGCAACTTTTCACCAAAGTTAAGGTGTTTTTAGGATACTTTTTTGTTTTGATAAAAATATTCATTTGGGGTTTGATAATTTAAAGATTCATGTCTTCGTTCATTGTTGTAAAAATCTATATATTTTCT
>CANLGD010000016.1 GCA_947490145.1 Flavobacteriia bacterium | reverse complement strand
ATCGTGAAAAAATATTTAAAAGAAACAATTAAAGATTTACAAAAAATAAAAGTTGAAGACAGAATTAATCAACGAATTGAGAAATTCTGTGCAATGGGAGTTTGGGAGTAAATTATAAATGTTGAATTATGAGTTATGAGTTATGAATTCTTAATTCTACATTTAAAATTATTTCGTCATCCAAGATCCACCAACACTAATTACGTTGCTTAAATCCAAATATTTTTGAAAAGTGTCTTCTGAAATTCCGCCTGTTGGACAGAATTTTACATTTGGGAAAACTTGACCAAACGTTTTTAAAGCTTCGTAGCCACCAAATAAATGGGCAGGAAAGAATTTTAAAGTATCGTAGCCATTTTGTAAAGCTAAAATTATTTCACTTGGAGTTGCAATTCCCGGAATAAAGGCTATTTTACTATTTTCGAAAGCATCAAATAGTGAAGCACTAATTCCAGGGCTAACCATGAAATCAACTCCCAATTCAACTGCTTTTTGAATTTGTGCTAAATTGACAACCGTTCCCATTCCAACATTTATTTTACCAGCATAATCTGACTTTACTTTTTTTATTGCATCATAAGCAATAGCAGTTCGTAATGTAATTTCTATGCAATTGATATTTCTTGATAACAATTTTTCAACTAATGGTGTAATTTCTTCCATTGTATTAAATGTTACAACAGGAATTACTGCGTGTTTTCCTAAAACTTCTCTGATGTTATTTTGCGACATAATTTGTATTTTTAGTATAATTTATTTTTATCTGCAGTATTAAACAAGAAGCTTGCTCCTTCTTCACTTGATGAAACCATTTTTCTTAAATTTGTAAATATCTCTCTTCCAAATCCAAAAGTATCTTCATTATTTTTTGTTGCTGCTTCGCGATTTAAAACTATTTCTGAATCTAAAACATCTAATGTTCCTAAATTTGAATCCAAACGAATTCGATCGCCTGTTCTTATTTTTGCAATAACTCCACCATCTTTTGCTTCTGGTGTTAGATGTATTGCTGCTGGTACCTTTCCAGAAGCTCCAGACATTCTTCCATCGGTTAATATGGCTACATTAAAACCTCTTTTTTGCAAAATTCGTAAAGTTGGAGTTAACTGATGTAATTCTGGCATTCCATTTTGTTTTGGTCCTTGAAATGGTAAAACAGCAACAAAATCTTTTTCTAATTCACCTCGTTTAAATGCAGTAATTAAATCTTCTTGTTCGTTAAAAACAATTGCTTCTGCCTCCACAACCATATTGTTTTCGTCTATTGAAGCAGTTTTAATTACACTTCTACCAATATTTCCATTTAACATAACAATTCCACCATTTTTCAAAAATGGATTTGAAACGGGTCTGATAATACTTTCATTTAAACTTGCAGATGCACCTTCTACCCAAATTAGTTTTCCATTGTCAATTTTTGGTTCTTTAGTGAATTCTCTTAACCCTCTTCCCAAAATTGTATTGACATCTTCATGCAACAATCCATTATCTAATAAAGTTTTAATTACAAAAGACATTCCGCCAGACGCATGAAAATGATTTACGTCAGCCGCACCATTTGGATAAATTCTTGTTAATAAAGGAACTACTGCTGATAAATCAGAAAAATCTTGCCACGTAATTTTTACCCCTGCGGAATTTGCCATCGCAATTAAATGAATTGTATGATTCGTTGAACCTCCAGTAGCTAAAAGCCCAACTAAACCGTTGACCACCACTTTTTCATTATAAATTTTTGAAAATGATCTTCCTAAAGATTTTGCGTTACAATTATCACTTAATACTTTTACCGCATATTCTGTCAATAATTCTCTCAATTCAGTATTTGGATTCACAAAACTAGAACCAGGAAGTTGTAATCCCATAATTTCCATTAGCATTTGATTGCTATTTGCTGTCCCATAAAAAGTACATGTTCCAGGAGAATGGTATGAGTCTGATTCTCCTTTTAGTAATTCTGCTCTGCCAATTTTTCCTTCGGCAAAATCTTGTCTAATTTTTGATTTTTCATCATTTGAAATTCCCGTTTCCATTGGTCCACCAGGAATGAATATTGTTGGTAAATGTCCAAATTTTAGCGCTCCAATTACTAGTCCAGGAATTATTTTGTCACAGATTCCTAATCCTATTGTTCCGTCAAACATATTATGGGAAAGTGCGATAGCAGTCGAAAGGGCTATCACATCTCTACTGAAAAGTGAAAGCTCCATACCATATTGTCCTTGCGTAACTCCATCACACATTGCAGGAACACCTCCAGCAACTTGGGCTATCGCTCCATATTTTTGCGAATAATGTCTAATTTTATCAGGATAATTTTCATACGTTTTATGAGCCGAAAGCATATCATTATATGCAGTTACGATACCAAAATTCGATTTTTTCATTTCAGCTAATTGAACCTTTTCTGTTGCGGAACATCCTGCGTATCCATGTGCTAAATTTCCACATCCTAATGCTTCGCGGGTAACTCCTTTAGTAAATGCGTTTTCCATTTGAGCTAAATATGTTATTCTAGCTTCAGTACTTCTTGCGTAAATTCTATCTGTAACTTCTGAAATTATTTTATTAACCATTTTGTAATTATTATTGTTATAAATTTTTATTTTATTTTTTCTCTGCAAAAAATACTTTTAACTCCTCATTTTCATTTCTGAAAAAATATGAAATCGGAAAATTATTTTGCTTTGCTTTATCTAACACTTCAATTTTTGAAGGTCCAATTAACATTAAATAAAGCGATTTACTTTCTAAAATTAATGATTTAGAGCACGATATTCTATTTTTGGGATTTACCGGTGCAAAAGTTGAAATAATTTCTACTTTCGAGGATTTTAGATCTTTTTCTGAATTTTCATCATTTGGGAAAAGGGATGCAGTGTGTCCATCTTCTCCCATTCCTAAAACTGAAACTGTCAAATCATTAAAAAATAATGAATAGGCAGAATTTACTAGTTTTAAATTTTCCTTTTCGTCTTCAATTTTATGAACCATTGAAAGAAATTTTGCTTTGGAAGCGAGATTAATTAATAAATTTTCTTTTACTAATTTTTCGTTACTGGTTTCATTTTCATTAGAAACAAAACGCTCATCAACTAAACCAATTGTCACTTTTGACCAGTCTATTGCTTTTTTTGACAAAATTTTAAATAATCCTTTAGGAGTCGTTCCACCAGAAACCAAAAGACTTGCTTTACCTAGTTGGTTAATGGAAGCTTCTAATTCTTTAGAGATATTTTCTGCAAGCATGATTTCCATTTCTTGCAAATAATCAAATTTGTGTAATTCCATTTTAATATTTTAAGATTTTGTAACCCAAGTATCTTCCCCTTGCATAATTGAATCACCTGGTCCCCAAGTTCCGGCCTCGTAAAGGATATTCGTTTGATTGACCAATTTCCAACTATTTGAAATAGATTCAGTCCATTTCCAAGCTGCTTGTAATTCATCTTGACGCATGAAAAGGGTTTGGTTTCCTCTGATGACATCAATAATTAATCGCTCGTAAGCGTCCGGAAAACGCTCTTTAAATGAATCAATATAGTCTAATTTTAATGAAATAGGTTTATATCGATATCCACCTGGACCTGGGATTTTTGTCATTTGAACTAATTCAATTCTTTCTTCTGGTTGAAGTCTGATAATTAATTTATTATTTGACATTTGTTCCTGTGATGGGAAAATATTGTGCTTAACTGTTTTAAAATTGATGACAATTTCTGAATAGCGTTTTTTCATTCGTTTACCCGTTCTGAGGTAAAATGGTACATTTTTCCATCTCCAATTATCTACAAATGCTTTAATTGCTACAAAAGTTTCCGTTTTTGAAGAATATTTTTCAATATCCTCTAAATAAGAACTTACCTCTTCTCCATTTAAATTTCCACGAGTGTATTGCCCTTTAATTGTATCGGTAACCACACTTTTTTTATTGAATAAACGAAGTGCATCGAGCACTTTTAATTTTTCATTTCTAACTTGATCAGCTTCAAGAATATTAGGTGGTTCCATTGCTACTAGACATAATAATTGCAACAAATGATTTTGAACCATATCTAGTAATGCACCCGAATTGTCATAGTAACCAGCGCGACTTCCTACACCCAAGCTTTCTGCAACAGTTATTTGAACATTTTCAATATTTTCGCAATTCCATGCTTTTTCAAATAAGTTATTTGTGAAGCGCAAAACCATTAAATTTTGAACTGTTTCTTTGCCTAAATAATGATCGATTCGGTAAATTTGTTTTTCATTAAATGCTTGAGAAATTTGATCATTAATTTCGTTTGAAGATTCAAGACTATGCCCTAAAGGTTTCTCCAATACTACCTTACTATGTGGATTTACCAGATTTGTTTCTTTCAAAGTTCTGCTTATTCCTCCAAAAGCAGACGATGGCGTTGAAAAATAATAAATATTTTGATAATTTTTATACTGATTTAAAAACTCGCTTAATTTTTTGTATTCAAGAGCATTATGATTTTTAGCTGCAATTAAAAACACCTTTTGCATAAATGTTTCAATTTCTGAAGCATGCTTTTCTACACTTGTAATTGATTCAGAAATAAATTTTTTCAATTTAAGTTGAAAAATTTCATCATGATTTTCATGTCTAGTAATTGCAACAATATTAAAAGGATTAATAAATTGTCCATCCATAAATCGATGGAATAATGCAGGATATATTTTACGCAGAGCTAAATCGCCATCCCCACCAAAAACAATGATATTAAATGGCTCAAATTTTTCTGTTTGATTTTTCTTTTTATTCATTTTTTACTTAAAATTTATTATTCTAATTTATTTTAAACTTCAAATAAAATTCAAATAAAAAAGATTTGGATAGTAGTTATAAAAACTTTCTAATGCAAATGTATAAAATAATTTTAGTAAATGTCAATTTTACACTAAGTATTTACGATAAAATAATAATCAGTGTACAAATGATCAAAAAATAAAAGAAATTTAAATATAAAATGGAATTATTTAAAATAGTATTATTCAAATGATTTTTTCAATTCAATCATTTTGATACAAGCAATTGCACATTCAATTCCCTTGTTTC
This sequence comes from Flavobacteriia bacterium, assembly GCA_947490145.1. Classification (GTDB taxonomy): domain Bacteria; phylum Bacteroidota; class Bacteroidia; order Flavobacteriales_D; family Crocinitomicaceae; genus M2408. The sequence goes on along the minus strand of CANLGD010000016.1, from coordinate 45,333 downwards.
CGTGCTTTCCTCCAGAACGTTCAATTGATTGTTGGATATTTTCATCAGTTAACAAACAAAAAGCCACGGGAGAGTTGTATTCTAAATTTAATTGCATAATACCTTGCGTTGTACCTTGGCAAACGAAATCAAAATGCTTGGTTTCTCCTTGAATCACAACACCAATTGCGATCACTCCATCAACATCCGTATTATCTAACATCAATTGTGCTCCAAGAGGTAATTCAAATGCACCTGGAACAAAGCGAATTAAAATATTAGCTTCAGGTACACCATTTTCTAAAAGCGCTTCTTTTGCACCTTTTAAAAGATTCATTGTAATGGAATCATTCCATTCAGAAACAACAATGCCGACTTTGAAATCGGCACCATTTGGAATATTATTTTTATCGTATTCGGATAAATTGCGATGAATTGTCGCCATTTTTATTTAGTTTTTGTACTTTTTACCCTAGCAATATATTTATCAATTGATTTAGAGTTAGAAAAGTTTGTATAATTTTCTTTTATAGTTGTATATAATTCAGTTGCTTTTTCAAAGTCTTTTGTTTCTTCCGCACAAAGACCTGCTTTAAACAAATATTCTGGAGTTGTTTTTTCATTGTCAACTTTTTCAGCAGCACCAATATATAGATCCATTGCTTCGCTATATTTTCCTAATTCAGAATAACAATCACCTTGTAAACCAATTGTGTAAATTGATAAGTAAATGTCATTTACACTAACACCTTCAAGTTCTGTAAGTGCTTTTTTAAATTCTCCTTTAGTCATGTATTGACGAGCTAAAACAAATTGTGCTAGTTCACCTCCTTGTTTTCCATCATATTTTTTAACAACGGAAGCTAATTCATCGATTGCCATATCAACTGAATCTTTGGTAGCAAAATTTAAACCAGGATAATAGGCATCTTTAGATTTTTCATTTGCTGGTGACCAAATAAATTGTTTATACGCAAAATAAGCTAAAATTAAAACTACAATTGCACCAACTCCAAATGTTATCATTCGAAGGTTATTGTTGTTTTTAAATTGTCCTTTTAAGTCGCTTGCTGATAAATTTTCTAACATGTTTTATTTTTTATACAAATGATTTCAACTCTATTCTAAATTTCTCCAAAAAATTAGTTTGCAAAAATAGTTTTTTTTTTCAAAAAAACTGATATTTATTTTAAAGTTTTAAAAAAAAATATTGATTGAATCTAGAAATTTAAATTTAATCGTATCGATAATTAATTTAAATAAATAGGATTTGTCAAGTTTTCTTCAATGAAAAGTTCAATTTTCTCCGTACTTTCCTTTGAAAAAATAATTCGTTGACATTTGCCTAAACTTTCAAATAAACGTAAAACTTTATTGGAATGGTTGTGAACTAAAATTTCATTGACATCAAAAAGTATTATATGTTTTAATAGTTTTAAATTAATTCCATTCTGGAAATATAATTCAATAACGCGTTTTGGATTTCCAATTACAATGTCGCATCCATCAAAAAGATCGTTTCGTTCTTTGATTTTATTTGCACGATCGTGCACTACAACTGTTCTTAATTCTGTTCCGTATTTTAGTTGCTTTAGTTTTTCTTCAACTTGAAATGCTTCATCGATGCCATTTATTAATATTAATGCTCTTGGCACATCATCCGCTGATTCATCTCTCAATTTAACTACTAAATGGATTGAACTTAACAATATTTCATCAGAAATTTCTTGACCATAAGAAACCAAATCAAAACCACTTTTCATTTTCTTTAAAATCTTTTCTTGATTTTCTGTAAATGCAATTACTTCAGTTCTTGTTAATGCAAATTGTAGGTTTTCGTTTAAATCTGAATATTTCATTGGATTTTTTTTGTAAAGATAGATAAATTTAAGTTAGTTATGTTCAGTGATGAATTATGAATAAAATTGATTCACTGAAAAGAAATTTAGGATTTTGTATTTAAATTAAAACTAACAATCTTCTAATCTGAGAATCTTAATTTCAAATATTTATTTTCACAAATTAAAGTCTTAATATCCCAAAGTCATTCGTCTTTTAAACTATCTAATAGCTCTTTCATTAAATAAAACATATCCGTAACTAAATTGAAAGGAAATTGGATTTAATTGTTTTGGGAAATAATTAATTGTTGCTCTAATTGGGCCAATTGGACTGTGATATATTGCAGATAGAGCATGCAGAAGGGTTTCTCCTTTGAATAATTTTGAGTAGGTAAAGGTTCCGCCATCTAAAATAATTAATTGTTTGAAAGGTTGATAGTAATAAGAATCTAAGCGGAAATCGATATTTTTTATTGGACTAATTATGAGGTTTACCCCAATTCCAGCGTGCTGTGGCGCTCGGTATTCTGCCAAAAAGAAACTATATAAATCAGGCATTGGGGCAAATTCAGTTGTATTTAAAAGTGTTGCCGTGTAATTCGCAAATAATGATTGGCTGTTCACAATAGCTTTGCCATGTATTCCAAAATGAAAATGTTTAATGCTAATGGGAAAAGTTTGAAATTCACTATTTAATTGTATCCATTGATGGTGTTTTCGTGAATCGTATTTCTCCAATGAAGTGGAGCCTGAAATACTTCTTTCAATTCCATCTACGAAGCGACATTTTAATAAAAACATATTTCCAGCATTTGCAAACTGCTTTTTATTTAAAGTGTTAAATTCCATGGTCCAAGAAAGATTTGTACCAGCGAATTTTGTTAAGTCCGTAGTGTCTTTACTAGAAAAAGAAGTGGTCTGATAATATGAATCATTTAATTCAAATAGTCTAACATCAAAGGTGTTTTTACCTTTGTTTCCAATTGGATTTTTTATTTTTAGTCCATAGTATAATTCATTTTGAACTAAAAATGATGGTTTCACATCTTCAAAAAATGTTGCCGAACTTCTAAAATAGTCCCATCGATTCATTGTAAAATAAGGAGAAAAAGTTATCGGGTAATAGTTTGGAATCGTGAAATCTATGGTGGTTTTTATTGATCCATAAAATCTTCCAAAATAGGATTCCGCCTTAACTTTAATAGCATTTTTTTTTACAGATAAATAACTTAAACCAATGTAACCAGTGTTTATAGGTCTGGATGAAAAATGTCCGCCTGCATCTAATTTAAATTCTTTGTTTTTTTTGACATAAATATCCAAGTTATAAGTGGAATCAACTTTGCTTAAAGTAGGGTAAAGATTATCAACCTGTTCAAAATTTGCCGTTCTGAAGTAACGTTTAATTAATTTTTTTTCTGATAAAATGATGCCTTTTTTGTTTTTTGAAATTGAATTACTTACGAAACTTACATCTTTATCTTTTTTACTGATTGCATAAATTTTACCAATATTTAGGGGTGTAACAGAATTTTTAAAAGTATTTCTTTTTTCTTCTAATTCGATCGAATTTTCTATTCTCGTAACATGCAGGTTAATAGAATCAATCATCCTTAATGTAGAAAAATAACCTTCATCTATTGCCTTTTTAACTCCTTCAAAGTCAAAAGTATTCAAAGTTGCTTTTGGTTCAATGATAATCCCGTATTCACAGGGTAGACTAAAGTTTGAATGTGAAACCAACATATTTGTAATTTGGCTAATCAAGTCATCTTCAGAGGGCTTTGTAGCATTTGAAGTGACATTGCTACCTATAATATAATCAACGTCAAAATCTTGATACATTAATTCTACGGGGAAATTATTGTAAAGTCCTCCATCAAAAAGTAATTTTCCTTCGATTTCAATTGGACTTATAAAAAAAGGATAAGTCATTGAAGCTCTTACAACTAAATTTAAATTTCCCTTGTTGAAATTAATACTTTTTTTATTTTCAATGTCTGATGCAACGCATCTAAATGGAACAAATAATTGATTGAAATCATTGTTTTTTGAGGCGCTGACTGTTCCTAAAATTCGCATCATTTCGAAGTCTAATAAAACCGAAGAAATAAAATTTGTTGGCAGGGATTTTAATAGTGTACTATCTTTTGCAAAAGGAATAGTTATTATACTCGCATCGTTTTCATCTTCTAAAAAGAAAAATTGTTGGTTATTTTCTAAACTTCCCTGCGTCATCAATTGAAAACGTTTACTCAAAACATAACTTTCAATTTCTTTTGGCGAATATCCACTTGCATAAAGTGCTCCTATTAATGCCCCTGAGGAAGTTCCCGTAATGTAGTCTATTGGAATTTTTTTTTCTTCCAATGCCTTTAATACGCCTATGTGTGCAAAACCTGAGGCGCCACCACCACTCAATACCACTCCAATTTTTTGAGAAAAAACGGATGAGTTAAGAAGAATCAGTAGAAGAATAAAGAAAAATTTCAATTTTAAGTAAGTTTAGGAACAACAGTTTTATGCAAATTTAATTTTTTTTAGTCAAAAATTATAATTGTAAAAAAAAAAACCACAAAATTTACACTTATTGCATGATAATTATTTTTTGGAGCTAATAAAAATATTGAAATAAACGATTGAGATACCATTAAATCCATTTAATGGAAACGAAATTTAGTATAAAATTGGAAATTTTGGTCTTGAATAATTTTAACTTTTTGAAATATTTTTTTTTAATTGTCGTTTTAATGTTAACACTTTATATATTTGTGGCTTACATTTTTTATGAAAAATAAATACTTTTTTATTCTCTTAATTTTAATTGCAATGCTTTATTCTTGCAAAAAAGATAACATTGCGGTGAATTTTCATGAAAATTATTTTCCCTTGTCAAAAGGTAAATTTGTTGAATACGATGTTACTTATATTAAGCATAACTCTTCAACACTTCACGATACAAGTTATTATGTTTTAAAAACTCTAATCGGGGACACCGTATATGACAATCAAGGAAGAGTTGCTTGGAAGTTTTACAGATATATTTACAATACTACTTCCCAATTGTATGAAATCAAGGATTTATGGACGGCAATTATTGATGGAAAAAGAGCTGAATTAGTTGAAGAAAATCAGCGAATAATAAAACTTATTTTTGCGCCAACATTGAGTAAGGAATGGGATATGAATGCTTTTAATGTAGATGATCCCTTATTAGCTTTTTATGAAAACATACACAAATCAGTTTCTATTAATGGATTAGATTTTGATTCGACAATTACAGTTATACAAGAACGAAGTGATGTCACACTAATTGATTATAGTTTAAAAACTGAAACCTATGCAGCAAATATTGGTTTAATTAGCAAATATTATAAATCAATAAAAATTTCGAATTTTGACACGCTTAATGTTAATGGAGGAGAAGAGTTGTATTATAAAATAAGAAATTACGGAGTTGAATAAACTTTTTGAATATAAAATTATGAATTTTAGCGAAATCAAATTTGATTGTAAACATTTTAAAGGGAGCGTTCCGTGTAAACCAAACAAGCGATATAATTATACGTGTCCGGAATGTCCAGTTTACACAAAAATTGAAAAACGTATTTTAATTATTAAATTAGGAGCTTTAGGTGATGTTATTCGCACAACTCCGCTGCTTGTAAAATATAAGGAATTATATCCAAATGCTCACTTTACTTGGGTGACTTGGTCTCCGAGTATTTTACCTCAAAATGAAATTGAGATCATCTATAAGCTAGACGCTGTTTCAATTTTCAATTTGCAAACAGCTGAATTTGATATTGCAATTAATTTAGATAAGGAAGAAGAAGCGTGTAAACTTTTGACTCAAATTAATTCAGTTGAAAAATTTGGCTTCATTTGGAAAGATAATCATATAGATATTGCTAATAAAGTATCTGAACACAAACTTTTTACTGGATTATTTGATGATTTGTCTAAAAATAACACTAAAAGTTATTTAGAAGAAATTTTTGAAATTTGTGATTTGAAATTCAATTTAGAACCTTATTTAATCAATTTAAATGAAACAATTTCAGATAAATGGAAAAAACAATTTTCTGAATTGAATGATGAAAATGGAAAGCGAAAACCTTTGATTGGACTAAATACAGGTTGCGGACCAAGATGGAATACGAGGCTGTGGCCAACTGAAAATTGGGAAAAATTAGCTACACTTTTATTTAAAGCGGGTTATTTACCTGTTTTTTTAGGAGGAGAATTGGAAAATGAAAAAAACATTCATTTAAGTAAAGTTACTGGTGGTTATTATCCTGGATATTTTTCTTTGGAAGAATTTATCGCACTTACTAATTCAATGGATTTGGTAGTAACGCAAGTTTCTATGATGATGCACATCGCAACAGCATTGCAAAAGAAAATGGTTTTGATGAATAATATTTTCAATAAAAATGAATTTGAATTATATGGCAGAGGAGAAATAGTTGGTCCTCCAAATGAGTGCGTTTGTTTTTATGGTAATTCATGCTCTAAAGGAAATTCATGCATGCACGATATTCTTCCTGAAAAAATCCTTGAAGTTATTGAGAAAAATTTATAGTATTTAAATAACAACTTTATTTAGGCAATAAAAAATCTTTGTGTCCCGATAGTTATCGGGATTGCTGAAAACTTTGCATCTTTGCGTTTAAATTAAAACATAAACTATTAATGAAAATCGCTTTTCTTTCCACATTTTTTCCTTTTAGAGGTGGAATCGCACAGTTTAATGCCTTAGTTTACAGGGAACTTGAAAAATCAAATGAAGTTAAAGCATTTACCTTCAAACGTCAATATCCAAATTTTCTTTTTCCAGGTAAAACGCAGTATGTTACTGAAAACGATTTAGCAGATAAAATAGATTCAGTAGAAATATTGGATTCAGTCAATCCTTTTTCATATGTAATGACTGCAGCCAAAATTAAAAATTGGAATCCTGACGTGATTATCACAAAATACTGGATGACATTTTTTGGCCCAAGTCTGGGGTTTGTTTTAGGAAAATTAAACAGAGCTGCTAGAATTAGTATTCTTGACAATGTCATTCCTCATGAAAAACGTTTTTTTGATTCGGCTTTTAATAAATATTTTTTAAAGAGAAACGATGGATTTATTGTGATGTCTGATAAAGTTTTAGCTGATTTATTGTCAATTAAGCCTAATGCAAAATATTTAAGAATTAATCACCCTGTTTATGATCATTTTGGAGAGACCTTGGACAGACATATTGCCCACAAAACATTAAATATAGATTCATCAAAGAATACTTTGTTGTTTTTTGGAATTATTAGAGATTACAAAGGTTTGGATTTATTAATTGAAGCAATGGCTTTATTAGATGATTCTTATCAGTTAATTATTGCTGGTGAAGTTTACGGTTCCTTTGAAAAGTATGATAAATTAATTGAACAACGTGATTTGAGAGATAAATTACTGATTCACAACCAATATATTGGTGATAATGAGGTGAACTTGTATTTTTCAGCAGCAGATGTATGTATTTTACCTTATAAGTCTGCCACACAAAGCGGAATTACGAGTATTGCTAATCACTTTTTACTTCCTATTATCGCCACTGATGTTGGTGGATTAAAAGAAACGATTTATGATCAAAAAACTGGCCTGATTGTAAATGAAACGAATGCAGAAGATCTTGCTGAAAAAATTCGCTTTTATTTTGATAATAAGCTCAAAAAAACCTTTTCTGAGAATATATTAGCATTTAATACTGAAAATTCTTGGGAAAAATTTACAATTAAATTACTTGATTTTATCAATGAAATAAAAGGTTTTAAGAAATAAAAATATATTTACACACAAGTTTGTTTGTAAAAAATAGGGCAATTTTAGTTTTTTCTTGACTAAACCAAATGAAAATTCTATATTTGCGGTCTTAAAAATAATAATCAATATAGGGGAATATGCGTAATAAAGGATTTTTTTGGTTTTTAACGATAACGTTAGTAGTTGTTTGTATTTACCAATTATCATTCACTTGGGTAACAAACTCAGTTGAAAAGAAAGCTGAAAAAGAAGCAATGATTCGTGTGGACGAATTGAAAGCTGATGCTAAAAAAACAAATGGTATCGCCATGTTGCCAAATGGTACTGAAGTTGATTTTGCAAATCCAGAATCTGAAGAATTAGCAAAAGCCGCCTACATAAATCAAATTTTGAAGGAAAAAGCAAATGCTAAGGTTTATCCAGTACTCGGTTCAAATTTTCAAGATGTTAAAGGTAAATCTTTGGCGTTTGGTTTGGATTTAGTTGGAGGTATGAGTGTAACACTTGAAATTTCTGTTCCAGAATTAGTGAAAAGCTTCGCCAGAAATCCAAGAGACTCTAAATTCAAAAAACCTTATGAAAGTGCTTTAAGTATTCATAACACTAGAGGAGGAGATTTTATTGATCTTTTTGAAAGAGAATACGCTAAATTTAATGGAAAAAGTTTAATGGTTCGTAACTTGGCTATTTCTGAGATTGACGAATTGGATAAAAATTCTTCAAATGCTGAAGTACTAGAATTCTTTAGAAAAAAAGTTTCAAGTTCTATGGATGGAATTGAGCAAATCATGGAGAAACGTATTAATCAATTTGGGGTTGCAGAACCAAACATTGAGAAAGATGCAAGTACAAATAGACTTTACATTGAGTTACCAGGTGTGCAAGATGAAGCAACAGTAGCTGAAAAACTACAATCAACAGCGAATCTTCAATTTTTTGAAACATACCAGATGGAAGAGATTTCTGCTCAATTATCTCAGGCAAATTTAATTTCTAAATCTGCTGAAATCGAAATGATTGAAGAAGTTGACACTGCAGTTGTTGTTGATTCTTTAGCGCAAGCAAAATTAGATTCAGCTAAAAAAGCAAAACAACTTAAATCAATGTCTTTGAAATCAAATGACAAAGGTTTAATGGATTATTTAACGAAAGGTCAATCAGTAAACATTGGAAATGTTCGTTTAGAAGACAAAGAAAAAGTAACTAAAATTTTAGCAAGAAAAGATGTAATGGCCCTATTTCCAGATGATTTAAAATTCATGTGGTCAGCTGAACCAGAGAAAGTTGCTCAAAATTCGAAAGAAGAAGCTTATAATTTATATGCGGTTAAAATTCCAGCAAGTGGTAAAGCTGATGTTGGAGGAAAAGATATTAAAGTTGCTTCAAAAAGTTTAGATCAAGCATCAGGAGCAATTACAGTAGATTTATCTATGACTGTGGAAGGTTCAGATAGATGGGCTGAAATGACAACTCAAAATACAGGTAAATTTGTTGCAATTACAATGGATGATGTAGTATATTCTGCACCAAGAGTAAACGAACCAATTACTGGTGGAAACACACAAATTTCTGGATCTTTCTCAATTCAAGAAGCACAAGATTTAGCAGGTTTGTTAAATGGTGGTGCTTTACCAGCTCCATGTGTGATTAAAGAACAAACAAAAGTTGGTCCGTCAATTGGTGCAGAAAATTCATCTGCTGGTTTAATCTCTTTCGGGTTTGCATTTTTAGCTGTATTCATTTACATGTTTTTCTACTATGGAAAAGGTGGTTTGGTTGCAAACATTGCCTTAGCAATAAATGTTGTATTTATCTTTGGTTGTTTAGCTTCTTTCGGAGCTGTATTAACTTTAGCTGGAATTGCTGGTATCGTTTTAACAATAGGTACGGCGGTCGATGCGAATATTTTGATATTTGAACGTATTCGGGAGGAAAAAGCAAAAGGCTTGGATCAAAAATCAGCTATTGCAATTGGTTTCTCAAAAGCTTTACCTTCTATTATCGATGCAAACGTTACGCATTTACTTGTTGCAATTATCTTGAAAGTTTTTGGAACAGGTCCAATCGAATCTTTCGCTACAACTTTAATTGTTGGTATCTTTACTTCGATGTTCTCAGCAATTATTATTTCAAAATTAATTATTACTGCATGGGTAGAAAAAGGAAAAGAAGTTGGTTTTGAAACAACAATGTCTAAAAACTTATTCAAAAAATTCAATTTTGACTGGGTAGGGAAACGCAAATATTTTTACATATTCTCTATACTTATAACAATTGGTGGAGCAGTTTCACTCTATTCAAGAGGATTAAATCCAAGTGTTGAATTTTCTGGAGGAAGAACTTATGCTGTGAAATTTGAAAAATCTGCTGATATTGAACTTATTCGTGAAGAATTGGGTAAAGTATTTGTTCAAGATGGAGAAAAAGCTTCAATCGATTTAAAAACAAAAGCAAATTCATATACAGTTGAAATTAGCACTAACTATAAATTATCTGATCATTCTGCTACAAAAGACGTAACAGATAAATTGGGAGTTGGTTTGACAAATTGTAAAGCAAAATTAGGTGATTTTAAAGTGTTAGAATCAAGAAGTGTTTCTGCTTCCGTTTCTGAAGAATTAATTTCATCTTCTACAATTGCCATTATCTTATCTTTAATTGCAATCTTTGCTTATATCTTTATTCGTTTTGGAAATTGGCAATATTCACTTGGTGCAATCGTTGGATTAGGCCATGATGTTATGGTTGTTCTTTCTGTATTCTCAATCTTACACGGTTATGTTGATTTTAACATGGATGTAGATCAAGCTTTTATAGCCGCAATTTTAACTGTCATTGGTTATTCCATGAATGATACAGTAATTGTATTCGATAGAGTTCGTGAAAACTTGAAAATGAAATTGGGTGGGGAAACACATGCTACAGTTATTAATAGTGCATTAAATACAACATTAAGTAGAACTGTAAATACCTCTATGATTTTATTCGTTGTAATTTTAATTATGTTTATCTTTGGAGGACCAGCAATTAAAGGATTCTTATTCGCAATGTTAATCGGTGTGATTATCGGAACTTATTCTTCACTTTGTGTTGCAACACCAATTTTAGTTGATTTTACTAAAAAATTAAAATCATAATATTAAAAGAAAATTTGGAATGTAAATTTATTTTAATATCTTTGCACTCCGAAAAATAAGAACTTACCGGCTTATCGGATAAATTAGAAAAAATACTTTAACAATAAATAAAATGAGAAAAGATATTCATCCAGAGGATTACAGATTAGTTGCTTTTAAAGACATGACAAATGATTATACTTTTGTTTGTCGTTCATCAACTGCTTCTAACGAAACAATTATGCACGAAGGTGCTGAATATCCTTTAATTAAATTGGATATTTCTTACAAATCTCATCCTTTCTTTACAGGAATTGTGAAATTTGTGGATACAGCAGGTAGAATTGATAAATTCAACTCCCGTTACGCAAAAACAAAAAAATAATTTTTTAAGTATATAATTAAATCCCAATCGTTATTTATGGTTGGGATTTTTTAATTTAAAAGTAGATTTATTCCAAAAAAAAGAATTAATTTTGTAATCTAAAATTAAAATAGAAATCATGGGTAAAATGGGAATAATGGAGATAGTATTAATACTAGCAGTAGTAGTTTTACTTTTTGGTGGAAAGAAAATTCCAGAATTAATGAAGGGATTGGGAAAAGGAATGAAAGAATTTAAAGATGCTTCAAAAGGAGCGAGTTCAGATACAACTCCAACAACTGATTCAGAAGCTAAAGCTTAATCCTTTTTTTATATAATATTAAATCCCATTCGAGTTTCGTTTGGGATTTTTTTTTATCTTTGATATTCTCTAAAAAATGCAATGATAAAAAATAGTTTCTTATTATTTTTACTTTTAACATTTAGCTTTTCAACTTACTCAAAGTCAATTGAGGACGGTTTTGAAGCTTTGAAAATTTACAATTATTTTGAAGCGAAACGAATTTTGGAACAAAAATTAAAAAAAAATGAGTCAGCAAGTTCATTCGGATTAGCTACTATTTATTTTAGAAACGACAATCCGTTCCATAATTTAGATTCCGCCTTTAGATACGTTTTAAAAGCAGAAAAAACCTTTCTCTTTGTAAAACCAAAAGTTTTAGAAAGTTTAATTAAATTTAATTTCAATGAATTAGAAATTATTGAATTAAAAAGAAAAATTAGCTCTGGCTATTTTATTATTACGAAAAAATTAAATTCTGAAATTGCTTACCAAGAGTTTTTAACGATTCATCCGTGGGCTAATGAACGTTTTAGCGCAATTTCAAAAAGAGATTCTTTGGCATTTTATGCTGCAATGGAGCAAAATACAAGTCAATCCTATAAATTTTTTCTTTCAAAATATCCAGAATCTGAATATGCAAGGATTGCTCAAAAAGAAATTTATTTAAAAGAGTTTGAAGAACTAACAGCTGATAAAAATTTAGCTGACTACATAAAATTTATTGAAAAACAACCTACGAATCCATTTGTGAATGAAGCTGAAAACCAAATTTTTAAATTACAAACTCAAATAAATACCTTAGAAAGTTATTCTCAATTTATTGAAAATTTCCCTCAAAACCATAATGTAGATTTAGCATGGAGAAAATTATTTCAAATTTACATGTATAATTATTCTGATGAAAGAATAAAGTCTTTCCGTTTAGAATATCCCGATTATCCCTTCCAAAATGAGTTAAATGAAGAATTGTCGATGTCAACTCAAATTCTTTTACCTTATAAAAAGGAAAATTATTATGGTTGGATGAGCGTTACCGGTGAAATTGTTTCTGATGCAACCTATGAATCATTAAATTTATACAAGGAGGGTTTAGCAGCAGCAAGTCGGTTTGGAAAGATAGGTTATGTAGACAAAAATAATAAGATTGTAATCCCTTTTGAATATGACGTTGCCTCAGATTTTGAAGATGGAAGAGCAGTTGTTGAAAAAAATGGGAAAGTTGGAATAATTGATCGAACAGGGAAGATAATTTTTGATATTGAGTTTGAAGATATAGGACAATATTCAGAAGGCTTAGTTTATGCTAAAAAAGATTCACTTTATGCCTATTATGATCGATTCGGTAAACAAATAATTAAAGAGAGGTTTAAAGAAGCATTCTCATTTACAAAAGGTTTAGCTTTGGTAGTTGTTGACGATGGTTCAGGAAATGAATTTCAGAATTATATTGACTGTTTTGGAAATTTTCTTTTTCCACTAAAATACGAATCGATAAATAGTCTGAATGATAAATTATTTATTTTTCAAAGTGGAGATTTTTACGGCTTGATTGATTTAAAATCAAAAATAATTCAGGAAGCAAAATTTGATGAAATTGCCTCTATTTCTGATAACAGAATCGCCTTTGTATTAAATGGGAAAATTGGTTATTTTGATGATTTTGGAAATCAAATTATTGCTCCGATTTTTGATAATTTGATTAATTTTTCTAAACACGCTTCTTTTAAAGGAGGTTATGCTAAAGTTTCGGTTAAAAGTAAATTTGGTGTAATAGATACGCAGGGAAAAATAATTATTCCGGCTATTTATCAAAATATTGGAGAAATTTCTGATTTGGTTGCATTTCAGAAAGAAGGTTTTTGGGGATATTTGAATTTATTGAATAAAGTATCTGTTCCTCCAGCGTATGACGAAGCAAGAAGTTTTGATAACGAAGCTGCAATTGTTTCTTTTAATAATCGATTTGGTGTTATTGATAAAACAGGAGAAATAAAAGTTCCTATAATATTTGATGATATACAGAAAATTAATGATAAATTATATATCACAAAAATAGGGCTTAAGCATACCTTGATTTTTAATGATGGAACAGCTTTGACAACTGAAAATTATACTAAAATTAGGATTCTAAACAAAGAATATCTACTTTTAACTAATGAGAATGATTTTCACTACTTTTATTTACCTGAAATGCGCTTAATTAAAGCTAAAATCTGATGGCAAAGTTTTTTGATTTTCTAGATAAACATAAATTGGGACTTTTGGTGGCTTTTGGCACATACATGGTTCTTTTTGTGTATTTTCAGATGGAGACATATAAACGAGAATTTAACATTGATGTATTTGGCGCAGAAAAGGAATTGAAAATTGATGAAAATAAAGAAATACAAATTCAACCTGAAAACATTGAGCAAAATCCCGAAGCGTTTCAAAATCAAGGTGAAGTTAAAAGTATTTCTAGAGATTTAACTGATAAAAGAGAAAAAACGGAAAAAAATTGGGATGCAAATAAAGTCAGTAAGCAAATTGAAGATAAAATTAAAAATCAGGAACAGCAATTTAAAAAAGAGGCTGGAGGAGATGAAAAACGTTCTAAAATTATTCAAGAATTAACAGATTCTAAAAATAATAGTAAAAACAATAAATTAAATTCAAAAAATAATTCTACATCTACTGCAACAGGTGGCAATAAATCTTATGCAGGAAATGTAATGGTTGATTGGGAACTAGCGAAGCGAGAACCCCATCAAGGAAATAACTGGTATGTTAGAAATCCAGGATATACCTGTGGAGACAAATCAAACGGAACAGTTTATATTAAAATAAAAGTGGACCAAGGTGGAAAAGTAATTTCAGCTATTTATTCTGCTGAAAATAGTTTAAATGCTTCTGTTTGTATGATTGAACAAGCCAAAAAATATGCGCTTATGTCGCGTTTTTCTTTTGACTCAAATGCTAGTTCTTCTCAAGATGGAAAAATTATTTACACTTTTGTTGGACAATAATTTTTTAAAGCTACCAGACTTTTAGCATATTGTTTTGAAATTTTATAGTTGATATATTTGTCTCAAATCCAAATTTAAAAAAATGAAAACGTCATAATGGGCAGCGGAGATTGATTATTAAAACTGATTTTTACTCAAAAAGTTGGTGTAAAAACTGACTTTAGATCTGCGAGTAAAAATTAAAAATAATTATATGATGAAAAATTTACTTTAATTTATTTCAAAACTATATTCGCACTTAAATTCCATGTTTTTTTCCAGGAAATTGATTCCTTCCTTTACATAAAAATCAGTCGTTGCACTTTCTGAATCAGCAATTCCATGCCAAGGTTCTAAACAAATAAATTTACCATTGGATTTCGTCCAAATTCCGAAATAAGGAAAATTCTTAAATATAAATTTTAAACAATAATCAGATTTTGAACTTTTAATTTTTATCCAAGAAGATTTCATGTTTTTAAAAACTATTGCATCTTTTTCAAAATAAGAATAATCTAATTTTAAAATAGTTGAATTATTCAACACTTCCTCTGTTTTAGAATTGAAAAGGCCATTTTTCTGATTTAATAAATGTCTATTTAGTTTTTCTTCTTTTTCAAATTCTAAATAATAATCTTCAAATTTTTCATTTTCAAAAATTGGACAAATAAATCCAGGATGCGCTCCAATTGAGAATGGTATTTTTTTGTCATCTAGGTTAATTACTTTATATTTAGTAGTAACTTTATTTATTGTTAAAATATATGAAATTTGTAGCTCAAATTTAAAAGGATATGCTTTTAAAGTTTCTTCATTAAAAAGCAAATTGAATGTAATTTCTGATTCAGACTTGTTCCTTACATTGAATTCCAAATTTCGAGCAAAACCATGTTGTGATAATTCAAATTTTTTATCTTGAATCAAATAAGAATTATCTTTTAATTTGCCCACAATTGGAAATAAAATAGGAGCAGAGCGGTTCCAAAAACTTGATTTACCCTCGTAAAGAATTTCTTTTCCACTTTTTTTATCAAAAGCAGATTTTAATTCGCCACCTAATGATGCAAATTTAAGCTTTAAATATTCATTCTCAAGAATCATAAATATTGAAAAAAGATTTTTTAAGGTTTAATTAAATGCAGATTTATAAGATAAATATCTGTTAAATACAGAAATAACATATTTTGCAGTATGTGCTCCACGCATTGCTCCATTTTGAACTACTTCATCTCTGTAATATTCTTTGTGAGAAAGATTTCTGACCATTACTTCGACATTGTTATCCCAAATTTTTGGATTTAAACCATGTTTATTCGCTAATCTTTGACCATCCTTAATATGTCCTAAACCAGCATTATAGGAGGCCAAGGCAAATTTTTGACGTTGAACTTTATCTTGGATTTCAGGCCAACATTGAAAATCTTTGTATAATTTTTTCATTCCGCCAGCAATTTGAACGTCCGCTGGTGAATTTGGATAAACGCCAAATTTTGGACCCACTTCTGGCATAAATTGCATCATACCATAAGAACCACCAAAACCTGTAATATTTGGGTTGAATTTTGACTCTTGATAAGCAACAGCTGCTATCAATCTCCAATCCCAGCTATATTTTGTAGATTCGCGTTTGAAAAATACATCATAATGTGATAATTGTCCGCCTTTTAAACTGGAAAATTCTTCTTGAGACTTACTTGTTAAATTCGAAACTTCAAAATACTTTTGTTTAATATATTTGAATGCAGCAGTTTTCATATATTTTGTTAACCATTCATCAATCCTAGCTTTTAATAAAGGCGAGGATTTTCTTAAAGCAAATCCAATTTTTTGTCTTACACTAATCTCAAGATTGATATCTATATTATCGTAAAATCGACGGTTTACTTGGGCAATATTTTTTTCAACTACTGTATAATCGATTTTTCCATCAGAAACCTGTTCAATTAAATCTTCACCTGAAACTTCACCAGTTTCTCCTTGTACTAAAATTGAATCACCAATTTCTTCTTGCAAATGATTCAATCTTTGTTGATAACTTGACTCTTTCCGTACATAAATTTTTTTGTTTGCTAATTGAATTGGATCAATTAAAATGTGCTTTTTTAATTCATCTGAATTCATTGATTCCCAGCCGTCTGGTTTTCGTTGAATTAAAACCTGACTGGTCCTCATAAAAGGTATTGAAAAATCAATTTCTTTTTGAGGTTCTTTGGTGATGGTGTAATTACAAGCAATTAAATCGCCTTCACCTTGATTTAATAAACTATTGATTTCGTCTAAATTAGTTACTGTTTTTATCTCTAAATCTACACCAAGATCGTGACTAAATTCTTTTAAAAGTTCATATTCAAAACCCATTTTTTTGCCACGATAAATAAAATAAGATGTTGAACTATTTTCAGCTAAAATTACTAATTTACCTCTTTTTAATATTTCTGGTAAATCTTGTCCTTGAACAGAATTTTCAACTTTTTCATCTGATTTATCTACAGAGCAAGAAATGAAAAAGTTCATCAAAATTAAAAGTAACAAAAAAGGTAAACCTTTGGTATTTAATATTTTATGATTTTTTTTCAAGAAAAATGATTTATAATTAAGTAGCAAGATACAAAAAAAATCAATGCTGTATGTTAAATTTAACTTTTGCATCTTTCATATATTCAAAAAAAACGGATTCAAATTCGCTTTCAAATTTTAAAAAAACATCTTTCCCAAACTTTAAATTATTGTCAAAAGAGAGTCTTTTTGATACACCTTGACATGCTTTTTCCAGTCCTTCAAGCGTTGGATAGCAAGATATCCAGTTCATTTCAACCATTTTTGAAATCATTAATTTAAATTCATCAGAATAGTAATGCTTATTGAGATCAATTTTTGTATAAAACTCATATAAAAATGGAATATATTCCTTGCAATGAAATTTTGACCAATTTTTAGCAAGGAGATGATCAAAAATTAAGTCAATAGCAATTGCTGAAACTTTAGGTAATTCAGCATATAATTTTCGATTTAATTCAAGAACCCTCGGGTGGTGATCTATGAAATCATCTATTTTTCGGTGCAATAAAAGACCCTTTTGAACAACTTTTGGATAAAAACTCAGATCTTTTCCCTTCACAAAATCCCCAAACAGATTGTTGAGCATTAAATTTTTATCATTATCAGAAAAGTAAATATGTCCTAGAAAATTCATCACGCAATAATATGAAAAATATTTTAGATAAAATTGTTTTTGTTTTTTTAACTATATAATCGTTATTTTTTTGAAGGAATTATGCTTTAGATTTCTTATTTTTGCAAAAAAAATATTATATGATTCAGCGAATCCAAACAGTTTATTTATTTATTTCAATAATTTGCTTGTCAGTTGTAACTTCGGGAGTTTCAATTTTAAATTTTAAAAGCGAAGATGGTACAATGATTTTATCTAGTTTTGGTTTAGAAGAATTTGATTCTACTTTTAAAAGTATTAAGTTGATTTCATACCCTTACTTTATTTCAACTTTAATGTTGACTGTCTTATGTTTATTAACCATTTTATCCTACAAAAACCTCAAAAATCAGCTTAAATTAATCCGCATTATTTTAATGATTTATGTCTTTTTAATTGTTGGTTTACTATTTTTTGCTTTTATGGCTAATTTTTCATTGACAGAAAGTGGAGTATTTCCAAAATTAGGACTAGGGTTTTATTTATTTTTAGTTGGATTCCCCTTAGTGTTTCTTGCCAATTTAGGCGTTAAAAAAGATAAAAACTTGCTAGATTCAGTAAATCGTTTGAGATAATTAGTTTACTTTACAGTAATAGATTTCTCGCCTAATTCACAATTCATAACCCAAAAATCATACCTTCTTTTAATGAACTATCTTTCAGTAGAAAATTTAACAAAATCTTTCGGTGACCGTCTTCTTTTTTCAGACTTAACTTTTGGAATTGACCTTGGTCAAAAAGTAGCAATAGTAGCAAAAAACGGTGCAGGAAAAACAACTTTATTGCGTTGTTTGATGGATTTAGAGCAAATAGACTCAGGAAGAATTGTTTATCGAAATGATATTCGAATTGTTTTTATGGAGCAAGCGGAAAATTTAGATGAAAATCAAACCGTTTTAGAAGCAGTTTTTTCGCACGATTTACCAGAAATTCAAGCAGTTAAAAAATACAACATTGCCATGAAAAGTGGTACTGAAGACGAAATTAATGATTGCTTTCAGGAAATGACCGATTTATTTGCATGGGATATTGAAGTAAAGGTGAGTCAAATTCTTTCCGTTTTAAAATTAGATAATACGGATTTAAAAATTTCAAATCTTTCTGGAGGACAAAAGAAAAGAGTTGCTTTGGCAAAAGTTTTGATTGCAGAAGCAGATTTTTTAATTTTGGATGAGCCAACAAATCACTTAGATTTAGACATGATTGAGTGGTTGGAAGAGTTTCTTTCAAAATCACGTTCAACGATATTAATGGTGACACACGACCGTTATTTTTTAGAGGTTGTTTGCGACACTATTTTAGAATTAGAAGATCAAACGATTTATAAATATAAAGGGAATTTCTCCTATTATTTAGAGAAAAAAGCGGAAAGACAAGAACAATTAGCATCGACCATTGATAAGGCTCGAAATACATTTAAAAAAGAATTAGATTGGATTCGCAAGCAACCAAAAGCGCGCGGAACGAAACAAAAAGCACGAGTTGATTCTTTTGAAGATGTGAAAAAAGTTGCTAGTCAGCGTATTGATGAAGATGAAATTGATATTCCAGTAAAAATGGAAAGATTGGGTTCTAAAATTGTTGAATTACACAAAATTTCAAAAGCATGGGGAGATTTAAAAATTTTAAATCAATTTACTTACAATTTTCAGCGAAAAGAACGCCTAGGAATTGTTGGAAATAATGGAACTGGAAAATCAACTTTTCTGAACATGATTCAAGAAAGAGAGGCAGTTGACGCAGGAAAAGTTGTAATAGGTGAAACAGTTGTTTTTGGATATTACAGTCAGCAGTTGATTGAGGTTGATGAGAAAAAGCGCGTTATTGATGTGATTCGTGATATTGCAGAATTTATTCCTTTGGAAAAAGGGAAAGAATTGAATGCAGCACAATTTTTGGAGAAATTTTTATTCCCGCGAGATATGCACTATAATTATGTGTATAAATTGAGTGGGGGAGAGAAGCGTCGTTTAAAACTGATGACTGTTTTAATGGCAAATCCAAATTTCTTGATTTTAGATGAGCCAACAAATGATTTAGATATTTTCGTGATGAGCGTTTTAGAAGACTATTTGCGCTCATTTCAAGGTTGTTTGATTGTAGTTTCTCACGATAGGTATTTCATGGACAAAATGGTAGATCACGTTTTTGTATTTGAAGGTCAAGCCAAAATTACAGATATTGTTGGAAATTATACAGAATACAGAAAACAAATTGCGAAATACGATAAGGCAGCGAAAAATGAGTCTAATCCAACTGAAGTTAAAATAAAATCCTCTGTCATTACAACTCCAGAAGTTAAAGTTGAAACTAAAAAAGAAGGAAAAAAATTATCTTTCAAGGAAAAAGCTGAGTTTGAGCAAATTGAAAAGGATTTAGAAACTTTAGAACTTGAAAAAGAGAAATTTACAACAATTTTATCTGAAAGTTCTTCTTCAAATGAGCAAATTATGGATGCAGGAAATAAATTGTCTGAAATAGTTTTGAAATTAGAAGAAAAAACAGAAAGATGGATGGAATTGGCTGAGTTTGTGTAAAAAAATGAAGTTAGACTAGAGATGATAGAATTTAGAATTTGTTGAAAGTAACATTTCATAAATTCTTGTTTTTCTTTCCCAATATTTCATTTTAAAAAAAATAGTATTTTTGCAAAAGAAAAGAATTAAAGTTAATAATGATATTACCAATCGTAGCATACGGAGATACCGTTTTAAAAAAACTAGCAGTAGATATTGAGAAAACTTTTCCTGATTTGGAAAAGTTAATTGAAAATATGTTTGAAACGATGTACAATGCACAAGGCGTTGGACTTGCAGCTCCACAAATTGGAAAATCAATTCGTTTGTTTATTGTTGATGGAAGTCCCTTTGCTGATAGAGAAGAGGACGATGAAATTGATCCAAAAGCTGAAGGAATTGATGGTTTCAAAAAAGTTTTTATCAACCCGATTATCGAGAAAGAAGAGGGCGAAGAATGGGGATTCAAGGAAGGTTGCTTGAGTATTCCAAAAATTCGTGAGGAGGTTTTCAGACGAGAAATCATACATATTTCTTATTATGATGAAAATTTTAAGTTACATAAGGAAGTTTTTGATGGTTATAAAGCAAGAATAATTCAACATGAATATGATCACATCGAAGGAATACTTTTCACAGATCACCTTTCGATGCTAAAAAGAAAATTATTAACAAAAAAACTTACTGTTATTTCAAAAGGAGAATTAGTTGTGGATTATAAAATGAAATTTCCTTCCATGCAAAAAAGACGTTAATTTTTAAATAAGAAAATATGAAAAGTAAATTTATTTTAAGTTCATTATTTGTAATATTTTCATTTCTTTTAATTCAATGTAATTCGGGTGATAAAAAAGAGAATGAAAAACCAACTCAAGCGACATTAAAAAGTAAAATTGTTGAAATGGACGATTCACTAAAAGTTCTTTACAAAGCTTTAATGAATGATCCTTCGAAACAAATTCCGTCTTTGGCTATTTACGAAACGATAAATCGATATTTAGAATTTTATAAAAATTACCCTAAAGATGTTTATTCTGCAACTTGTTTAGATAAGGTACAACAATTGTATTTGCAAGAAAAAGTATATGAAAAATCACTCGAATATACGGATACATTATTATTGAATTTTCCAAAATATGAAAAAAGAGCTGGTTTACTTTTAAATGCAGGATCAACTTGTGATATGTTACAAGATAAAATTAATATGGAAAAATATTACAAAATGTTGTTAAAAGAAAATCCTAGTTTAAATAAAGAAACTAAAGATATGGTTGAATTTAGATTAAAACACATTGATTTAACTTTTGACCAATTAATAGAATTGCAAATGAAAGCAATTTCAGAAAAATAAGTCAGAGATAAGTTTATAGTTAAGATTGTGTTAAAAAAAGAATACAACTAAAAAGTTTTTATATCTTTGGGTAAAGAAATATGTTAAATAATTTAAAATTAATAAAATGAAAACAGTATTTTTATCTTTAGTAATGTTAGTAGGTTCAGCTTTTATCTCTAACAAAGTCAGCGCACAAGTTGAAAGTGGGGCGAAAGTTGAATTTGAAAAAGAAGTTCACGATTATGGAAATATTAAGTATGGCGCTAATGGTACCTGTACTTTTGAATTTAAAAATACTGGAAATGCTCCATTAATTATTTCAAAAGCAACAGGATCTTGCGGATGTACAGTTCCATCTTGGCCTAAAGAACCAATTGCTCCAGGAGGAAAAGGAGAAATAACAGTGAAATATGATACAAAAAGATCAGGTCCAATTACAAAGAGTGTTACAATTACTTCTAATGCAGTAAATGAACCAAGTAAAGTTATTCGTATTAAAGGTACTGTTGGTGCTGCGCCAGAAGGTTCAACTCCAGTAAATAACTCAGGACCAGGTACAGATAAATAATAAAATGAAATTGTACTTCAAATTAATTTTTGTAGTTACATTTTTAATATTCAATTCCGCTTTTTGCATTAGTCAAGAAGCGGAATTTTATTTTAAAAAATCTACACATAAATTTCCTAAAACAAATGAAGGGAATGAATTAGTTCACTATTTTGTCTTTAAAAATAAAGGAAATGCTCCCTTGATAATAAAATCATTCACTGTTGCTTGTCATTGTACAAAAATTGATTTCCCAGAATACCCAATTCCTCCTGGAAAAACGGATTCCATAAAATTAACTTTTGATACAAAAGGAAAATTTGGTCAACAAGATAGAAGCATCATTATTTCTTCGAATACCAAAAGAAAAGAAACAATTTTGAATTTCAGAGTTTATGTATTTTCTGAAAAGAAGAAAAAGTAATTAAGAGTTAAAAACTAAGAGTTAAAAATTCTCCACTTTTCACTTTTCATTTTTAGTTCTTTTAAAATCCTTCAAATGCACCCAAGCCAAAAAGTGCAAAATCATACTTAATTGGATCCTTAGAATCTAATTTTATTAAAGTATTTTGAATTTCTTCAACCGCCAACCAATCATTTTTAGTTCTTTCTAGAATTCCCAATTTTCGAGCAACATTTCCAGTGTGAACATCTAAAGGAAGGAATAATTCTGATGGTTCAACAGATTTCCAAATTCCAAAATCAACTCCTTTTTTGTCATTTCTGACCATCCAACGAAGATACATATTCAATCTTTTGGCTGAGGAATTTTTTAAAGGGTTTGAAACGTGTTTTTCAGATCGTTTTTCGTGCTCTGTTTCAAAAAAAGTACTTCTAAAAGAAGCAATTCTTCCTTTCGCACCAAATTCAACTTTCTGCTTTTTGAAAACTTCTTCTAGCGAAGATTTTTGGTAAATTGAATTTAGGGAGCGAAAGAAGAAATCTAAATCAATAGCGTTAAATGTTCTGTGAACAAATTTTAAATCTTGCCTTTCATAATTCATAATAAATTCATGAGGATGATTTCCCATGATTTTCAGTAATTTATGACCGTTACTTATGATTGATTTTCTATTTCCCCAAGCAATTGTTGCCATAATAAATCCAATTATTTCTATGTCTTCTTTTTTAGAAAATAAATGAGGAATTTGAATAGGATCTGTTTCTATGAAATTTGGATTGTTGTATAAATCAACTTTTGAATCTAAAAATTCTTTTAAATCCTCTAAACTTAAATTATTGTAAGAATTTAAATTTGACATTAAGCAAGTTTTCCGTCTGCCATCACAATTTTTCGATCAGCCATGTTAGCCAAAGATTCATTGTGTGTTACAATTACAAATGTTTGATTGAATTTATCTCTCAATTCAAAAAAAAGATGGTGTAGTTCTTCTGAATTTTTTGAATCTAAATTTCCTGAAGGTTCATCGGCAAAAACAATTGCTGGTTTGTTTATTAACGCTCTTGCTACTGCAACTCTTTGTTGTTCACCTCCAGATAATTCATTTGGTTTATGTTCCAAACGATGTCCAATATTTAAAATGTCAAATAATTCATTTGCTTTTTCTTTTGCTTCGGCTAATGAATCACCCTTTATTAATGCAGGTAAAATTGCATTTTCAACTGCAGTAAATTCTGGTAATAATTGATGAAATTGAAAAATAAATCCCAATTGTGAATTTCTAAATTTTGCTAAGGCTTTTTGACTTAATGAAAATGGATTAATTCCATTTATCAAAATATTTCCAGAATCTGGTTTATCTAGAGTTCCTAAAAGTTGTAAAAAAGTTGTTTTACCAGCACCAGAAGAACCAACAATGGAAACAATTTCTCCAGCATTAATTTCTAAACTAACACCTTTTAAAACTTCTAAAGTTCCAAATTTTTTAAATATATTTTCAGCTTTTAGCATTTTGAAAGTTTTGTTAATTCCGAGAACACATAACTCAAAGTTAATTATGATTAATTACTTATTTTCCAAGATTTAATGTATGTCCCATTTTATCTTTTTTGGTTTTTAAATATAATTCATTATGAATATTGCTTGCGATTTCAATTGAGATATTTTCAGTGATTTCCAATCCATAACCAACTAATCCTGTTCTTTTTGTTGGATTATTTGTCATTAATTTCATTTTATGTACACCTAAATCTCTTAAAATTTGAGCTCCAATTCCATAATCACGTTCATCACCTTCAAATCCTAATTTTATATTTGCTTCTAAGGTATCAAATCCTTCTTCTTGTAATTTATATGCCTTTAGTTTGTTGATCAAGCCAATTCCACGACCTTCTTGATTCATATAAACGATTACACCTTTTCCTGCTTCCTCGATCATTTTCATCGATTTTTCAAGTTGTGGACCACAATCACAGCGGCAAGAGCCAAAAACATCTCCTGTGATACAGGAAGAATGAACTCTTACTAAAACAGATTGATCTTTTTCCCAAGTACCTTTTACTAATGCTAAATGTTCCTTGCCTGTTAATTTTTCTTTATATGCAAATAGTTGAAAATCACCAAATTGAGTAGGCATTTTTACATCAACTAGTTGTTCGATTAAACTGTCGTTTTTTAATCGGTATTCAATTAAATCTTCAATTGAAATAATTTTCATTTCAAATTTTTCTGCGATAACCAATAATTCTGGTAAACGCGCCATAGTTCCATCCTCATTAAGAATTTCAACTATGACCCCAGCTCGCTCAAATCCAGCTAATTTGGCTAAATCAATTGCAGCCTCTGTATGTCCAGCTCGTCTTAAAACTCCACCTTTTCTTGCTCTCAAAGGAAATATATGTCCAGGTTTACCTAAATCTTCCGGTTTTGTATTTGAATCAACTAAAGCTTGAACGGTTTTTGAACGATCACTTGCCGAAATTCCTGTAGTGCAACCATGACCAATTAAATCGATTGAAACAGTAAAAGGTGTTTCATAGGTTGCAGTGTTAGATTTCACCATCAGTTCTAAGCCAAGTTCATCGCAACGATCTTCAACCAATGGCACGCAAATTAATCCTCTGCCATGAGTTGCCATGAAATTTATCAATTCTGGAGTGACATTTCTAGCTGCAGTTAAAAAATCACCTTCGTTCTCACGATCTTCATCATCAACGACAATAATTATTTTTCCCGCTTTAATGTCAGCAATTGCCTCCTCTATTGTATTTAATTTTGAGCTCATGAATCAAATTTGTGGTACAAAAGTACTGAATTTTAAAGAAAAAATATGAAAAATTAAATCAATCAGAAAAAATAGTTCAAAATAATACAAAATCGATTTAATACTAGAAAAAAATGCAGAATTACTAATTTTCTAAAATTGATATTAATTCTTTATTAATTGCTTTCCAGGTGTAGTTTTTTATGATGAAATTTTTAGCATTTTTTGAGATTAAATCATAAAATTCAGAATCATTTTGAAGTTTGTCAATGGCATTTAACATTGATGTGGTTTCATTTGCGATTATAATTTCATTGTTATTTTCAGCAAGAATAGCATTATTGGCTAGACTTGTTGTAATACATGGAATCCCTAATGCCATTGCTTCTAAAATTTTATTTTGCATTCCAGTTCCCGTAATCATGGGAGCAATAAAAATAGTGGATTTCAAATAACTTTCTCTAATATCATTAACCCAACCAGAAATTAGCAAGTTTTTATTTTGTAATTTTTGCAATTTTAAACTGGGATTTGAACCTGAAATTAGAATTTTTATTTTGGGATTGGTCTTTAATAATTCAGGTAACAATTTTTTTGAAATAAAGTTTGTTGCATCAATGTTTGGTGCATAACTCATATTTCCAGTGAAAACTAGGTCATATTCTTTCTTAAAACATAAATTAGAATTATAAAAATTTTCATCGACACCATTCGCTAAAACAATTATTTCCTTATTTTTTGGGTAAATCAAATAATTTTTGTCTTGTTGAGAAATTATTAAGGATTTTTCAAAATAATTTAATATTTGTCTTTCATATCTTTTTAGCCTTTTAGCTTCTTCACGATAAATAAATCGGGTAAACAGAGTTGCTTGCGCACTGCGTCTTTCCATTCCTTTCGAAAGTGCATCCATCATATCAATTGTTTTAGAACAAAAATGATAGTTTTTGACATATTCAGCAGGTCGTATTAATTGGCAGTAAATATGGTCGGGATTTATATCCGTCAATAACTTATTTATTTTTTTTGCAATCCAATTTTGGGTAAAATAAGCGACTTGAAATGGTTTTGAAGTGAAAATTGATAAAAATAAATTTAAAACAATTAAACCCTTTTTTAATTTAAAAAAATGGATTTTTTTACAAAAAGGCAATAGTTGTAATAAATCTTTTTGATTTACTACATGCTCAGAGGTACAAATTAAATATATTTCAAAATCTTCACTCAAACTTTTTATTTGATAGTACGCTCTTAATTTGTCGCCTTTTTCTAATGGAAAAGGAAAACGTGACAAACAGACAACTAATTTTTTTTTATATGTTGGAGATGAATTCACGTATTCTTTTTGAAATTATTTCTAAGCTATATTCATTTTCGATAAAAAGTTTCCCTTCTAATCCTAAATTTTCTTTTGTTTCCTTTCTATCATGTAGAAATTTCATTTTCAGTAAAAATTCCTCCGTACTATTTGCTGCAAGAAAATGTTTTTTTGGGATCAATTCAATTCCTTCTTTTCCTTTTTCTGAAGAAATAATAGGAACTCCAAAACTTAGTGCTTCCAATATTTTGATTCTTACTCCAGAACCACTTTTTAGAGGAACAATCAATGTTCCATGTTTTGACATAAATTCTTGCATATTAGCAATCTTGCCATGAATAATGACATTTTTAATTTTTTGATTTAATAATTTTTTTGACATGGAAGAGCCAGCAATGTGAATTTTAACATCAGGCATGACTTTTGCTAATCCTGGTGCAATTTGATTTATAATCCATTTTACTGCATCAGCATTTGGTTTCCAAGACATTGAGCCTACAAAGTGAAAATCATTATTTTTATAATCTATAACATTCTGCTCAGCTACAGACATATACACAGGTATTACTGTTGTTGCTACTTTTACAGATTTTCTTCTGAAAAATTCTTTATCATTTTCAGAGATGCAAAAAACTCCATCAACTTGGTTTATTTTCTCTAGCTCAAAACGTTTTAAATCGTTTGCTAATTTTTTGTAAAAATAACGTTTAAGGAAAGTTTTTTCTTTTTTTGCATGTTGCCGCCATATTCTATATTCTACATTATGAGCTCTTAAAATGATTTTCGCATCCGAATACCTTCTAATTACATCAATATAAGACATCAAAAAAGCACTTTCTAAAACAACAATGTTAAAATGATTGGTTTTTAAAAGATCCTTCAATTTTTCCTCAAAAGATTTATCAATAAACCGTTTTACATGGTACGATTCTTTTTTGAAAAGGGATTTGAAAACATCCCACGATTTTACTCTTGAATCAATGTAATGTGCTTCGGGTAAAATTATTTCTTGTAAATCTTTTGGAAATTCATTAATATCAAATGGATGTTTATTAGTTTCTAAAGTCAGATTTTTAACATTAAATCCCAAATTCAAAAAGCAGGTCATTAATCGATTCATTGCCATCTGCCCACCGTCTAAAATGGGAAATATTGGTTTGTTGGTTATATGTAAAACGTTCACTTTCTTTTTGTTTTAAACATTTTCTTCCAAGATTCTAGGTCGAAAACTTTAGAATCAAGTGATGCACTTCTCATTAAAATAAATGCAACTGGAACTAGTACAAAAGTTGCAAGCCAAACTCCAACAAATGGTGTTACAGAGCCAGCTTCTGCAAGTCCTAAACCAATTTCAGTTAATACGTAATACATCATAAATAGTAAGGCGGCAATTACGACTGGAGCACCAAACCCACCTTTCTTAACAATAGCACCGAGCGGAGCACCAACAAAGAACAAAACGAAAATTGCAAAGGTTAATGCGAATTTTTTATGGTATTCCATTTCAAATTGACTTAAACTAATTTGAAAAGCATTCATAAATTCTTTTTGTGAATCTAAATTTTGATTTTTTCTTCTTATTTTACTAATGGAATTTTGGTATGCTAATATCAATTCATTTTTTCCTAGTTGCTCAATTTTAACAATTTCTGCCTCTGGAGTAGTAGTATCTTTTATTATTTGCTTTTTAATTGCATCGTCTTGTTTTACTAGGTTATTTGATTGAAAATAAATGTGATCATTTTCAATATTTTGAATGAAGTTTTTTCGAATAATCATTGCACCGTCTTGAATCGAATCAAGTGCGTGATCTATTTGAAAAACATTCCACATTTCATATTGATTTTTAAATAAATCCTCATCACTTCGATTTATTTTGAATCCAGAAAGGTCAATTTTATAACTTGAATTTTTAAATGAAGTTCTTCTACTAGGATAAAAGTTACCCGATTGGCCAACATCTGAGGTTTGATTGCTCGCAAGCTCTTCAAAAACTTCACCATTCGTTAATTTAAAAAATAAATAAGAGCCATTTTTTGACTTGAAAACTTCTCCAGATTCAGCTTTAATCGTTTTTACAACCAAAGGATCTGTGTGGTCGTGAATTGTTATTTCTTTAAATAATTGATCGTTTCCCTCTTTGATTTTAATTGCATAACCGTCCAAGACCGTTGTATAGGTTCCAGGAGTCAAAATCGTTGCGATTTTTGTTTCTTGAATATCATAAATTAAGGAACGCCACTTTAAATTTGCAACAGGAATAACAAAATTTGAAAAAAGAAAAGTTCCAATACAAATTAAAACAACCACAAAAGTCAAAGGCCGCATTATTTTAAAGAGAGACATTCCAGCGGATTTTAGAGCTGTAAGTTCATTGTTTTCAGCAAAATTTCCCATTGTCATAATGGACGACAACAAAATAGCTAGGGGCAGAGCTAATGGAATTAGCGAGGCTGAGACATAAAAGAATAATTCTAAAATCAATAAAGTATCAATTCCTTTTCCCATTAAATCATCAATGTATTTCCATAGAAATTGCATTATCAGCATAAACATCGATATGCAAAAGGTAACAATAAAAGGTCCTACAAAAGAGCGAATACTGAAAATATATAATTTTTTCAATTCAATTCAGATTTTTTGACAAAAGTAAATATATAATTATGAATTTGTAATGAAGGATTATGAATGTACAACATTTTATAAAATTTAGAACTGAAAACTCATAATTCCTAACTCATAATTCCTAACTCATAACTCATATTAAGCTCCTAAAACTCTTTTTAATTCATTAATAGCTGATTCCCACAACATCTTAATTTCATCATAATCCTCTTCATCAGCAAAATCAGTAACATTCAAAACCAATGCTTTAGTCATTGAATCAACTGTGCATTCCATTTGAAAATAGGTATCTAAGCCTTCTTCTTCATCTTTTAGCCATTGCCATTTTATAAATTGTCCTTGTTTTTTTCCCAATAGTCTTGCTTTTTCATCACTTCCATCCCAGTGAAAGTTATAAACATCATCTTTCACATTAACGTCCTCTGCAAACCATTCCGCTAATCCACTAGGAGTAAATAACATGTTTTCAAAGACTTTGAGTGATGTTTTTAGTAGATATTCTAATTCTATTTTTCTTTTTTCGCCCATAATTGTAATTCAATTTGTAAATTTGCACTTAAAATAAGTTTTTAAATATACATAAATCTTTTCAATGGCGTTAATACATTCTTTAGAAAAAAATGGAAATTTTTTATTCAAGTACCGCGGACAGTTCCCAATAGTACTTTTTTTATCTGCAATACCAGTTATTTATTTCACTGATTATGAGTTGTTTGATAAAAATCCAACATTAAAAATAATCTTAACTAGTTTTGCGATTTTTATTTCTTTTTTCGGACAATATATTCGTGCCGTTGCTATTGGAACAAGCAATAAAGAAACTTCTGGAAGAAATACACAAGAGCAAGTTGCAGAAGCTTTGAATACAAAAGGAATTTATTCTACTTTGAGACATCCACTTTATTTAGGGAATTATTTCATGTGGATTGGTATAATCATTTATACATGTAACATTTGGTTTGTAATCATTGCAACTTTATTATTTTGGCTTTATTATGAAAGAATTATGTTTGCCGAAGAACGTTTTTTGGAGAGAAAATTCGGACAAGATTATGTTGATTGGTCGCTGAAAATTCCTGCTTTCATTCCTAGTTTTAAAAATTATGAAAAAACTCCAATTAAATTTTCAATGAAAACAATTTTCAGAAGAGAATACTCAGGGGTAACAGCAACTATAATTTCGTTCGTTTTTATTGACTTTGTGAAGTCAGTTTTTGAAACGCATGAAATTAAATTTGAATTGTATCAAGGAATAATTTTTAGTATAGCAATTTTAATTACTTTGATTTTAAGAACGTTAAAACACAAAACGAAACTTTTATTCGAGGCAGATAGATCTTAATTAAAAATAAATAGAACTTTTATTAATAAGCATTTTGAAAATTTAAAAAAGTTAGTATCTTTGCACCCGCAAACGACATTTTTGAAAATTAAATTTGCAATATGGCGAGGTAGCTCAGTTGGTTAGAGCGCCGGATTCATAACCCGGAGGTCGGGAGTTCAAATCTCCCTCTCGCTACAAAAGGAATTCATAAATGAGTTCCTTTTTTTGTTTTAATGGTTTTATTTTCATTGATTTATTCAAAAATAAAGAATGATTGTATTTAAAAATCAAAATAGATCCAGTAATGTAAAAAAAGTTGATTAACTACTTCCAAAAAGCTTGTTTTTTTATTGCTAAAATTAAATTCTTTTTACAATCTGCTGCTTTAAAAATTGGAACATAAAATCCTTTTCCAAGACTCGCTGCTTCACGCATGTTTTGTTCATCTTTGACGGTATTTTTTACACCAACAACAGAAAGATTGATGTTTTGTTTTTGGTATTTTTTGATGAACCTTAAATAATTTCCAGAATACTTAGAGAAGGCGCCGTCTGTTATCACAATCACTAAATTTGTTCCATCCGCAATAAATGATTTTTTGGCTTCCTTGAAACCTAATTTTATTCCTGCTGATCCAGCTGTGTAGCCAATTGCTTTTAATTCTGAAACTTTCTCCTTAATGCTTTCTTTTTCAACACCAGAACTCGCTTCCATAATTACAGAGGCTTCTGAGGAATAAGTTACCAATGAAATTTTATCTTCAGGACGCAAAATTTCTATTAAATTAAGCAGAGAAGATTTTAACAATCCAATTTTATCATTTGATGCCATTGAATTTGAAATATCTAAAACAAAAACCACATTTACTGGTTTAAAATACATTGGATCAAAATCTGAAATCTCAAAATCCTCTAAATTGTGAGATTTAGGTTTCAGGACTGTTATCGTAATTTTATCAGAATTTGAGCAGCCATTGTAATCTGTTCCAATAACAGTATAATTTTTGCTTGAATCTGGAATAAAAAGCTCTCCTTGTATGACTCCATTGTTCCATTTATATGCGTATCCACCAGAGGCACTTAATTTTACTGTTTCACCTTGAAGTATTATTTTGTCATCACCTGCATTTATTTGTGGTAATTGATTTACCTTGACAAAAACATTAGCCGTCGATTTGCATCCATAGTCATTTGCTGCACTCACAGTATAGGTTTTACTTTCTTTTGGTTCAAAAGGCACATTTTGAGAAATTCCATTGTCCCAAGAATAATTTTTTCCACCAGAAGCGTTTAAAACAACTTTTTCACCAAAACAAATTGTTTTGTTTTCTCCTGCGCTTATTTTTTGTGCAGCCATATTTGTCACTGAAACTAATTTTGAGATAGCACTAAAACAGTCATTTTCTGAATCATAAAAAGCGGCGTAGTAAATTCCACTTGGTACATTTTCTCCTGAAATTTGATTTTCTTTTGTTACTTGAGAATTTGTATGCCAGGTTAAATTTGTTCCTAAAGGCAAATTTGCGGCCTTTATTGAGTTTAGATTCACAGAACTATTTTCGCAGGTATTACTTAGAGTGTTTTTACTTAAACTGGGAATTAATCTTTCAACTTTGCAAATTTCTTCTTTTTTATTTAAGGTGCACATTGAAAAAATAGATCCATTTTCTCCGCCGTTTCCGGTAATTGTAAGTTTTGTAAATGGAATTTTACTTTTAATAGTAAATATTCCACCAGCACCTTCATTGGTAGAATTTGCTCCACTGAAAAGCTGATTTTCTTCTATTCTTGAATAACATGAGTTATTGGATTCAATTGATGGAATTTCTGATTTATTTGTTGTAAAAATAAAGTTTTCGTCTCTTGGAAATCCCGCAGCAGTTATTATAATCGAAACTTTTGTGACCGCTGTACTAAAATTTATATTATACTCAAAGGGTCCAGTTGATCCCAACCACATTGCATTTGCAGGCGTAGTAACTGAGCAAGATGTATACATTCCATAATAAGTCGTTACACTGCCAGTAAAGGTGTGAGTAACATCAATTCCATCCATTTTACATGGAGGAACAACAGAAAATTCGCAATCTTGTGAAAAAACTGAAAAGTTTATTACTGAAATGATTATAAGTAAAAAATTAAATTTAATGTTGTGTTTTGCTTGATTTACCATTGAATATTTTCGAGAATATACACTTTTATTTCAAATTCGTTCAAACAAAAAAAGATTTAACTTTCGTTAAATCTTCTTTTTAAAATAGGGAATCTCTAAAATTAATCTCTGTTTCCCATTAATCTCAAGAGAGAAAGAAATAAATTGATAAATAAAATATAAAGCATCAAACCGCCAATCAATGATAATTTCTTTTTGTCTAAATTTCCAATGTTTGGATCTTCTCCAATGTATTTTAAGCGTTGCATTTCGTAAGCTGTTAAGCCCGTGAAAACAAAGACTCCAATTACTGAAATCCAAAAGGAGATTATTTCACTTCCCATAAAGTAATTTACAAGACCTGCAATAAAAATTCCAATAAAAGCCATATATAATAAACTTCCAAATTTTGTTAAATCAGTTTTAGTTGTATAACCCAAAATAGCCATTACAGCAAATGAACCAGCTGTTGTTAAAAAAGTAGTGAAAATCGATCCTATGTCGTAAACAACAAAAATTGTACTTAAACTTAATCCCATTAACGTTGCATAAAGTCCAAATAGTATAAATAAAACAGGTAGTGAAAGTTTGTTGTAAGCCATTTGTATTAACATCCCTAATCCCAGTGGAGCAAAAGCTACAACATAAAATAGAGGTGAAACTGTTGCTTTTCCATTTGAAAAAGTAATGAAATATTCGCTCACGAATTCTGGAGTACCACATAGATAAGCAATCGAACCTGAAATTCCTAATGCTATAAACATATAAGTATACACATTTACGAAAAATTCGCTTGTCATGGCTTTAGCATCTGAGCCATATTGTTTTTGTTGAAAAATATTGTCTAACATGTTTAATTTAATTTATAATTTTTGTGCTAATTTACTATAAAAATTCAAAGTGAAAGTACATCTAAATTTAATATTTGTTAAAAATTAGAAAACAATAAATTTAGTGCAATTTTGCTTGTATTAAATTAATAAATTCCTTTCTCGTAGCATCATTTGTCATAAATAAGCCCGTGAAAGCACTTGAAGTTGTAACTGAATTTTGTTTTTGAACCCCACGCATCTGCATACACATGTGAGAACATTCAATTACAACTGCAACTCCTTTTGGTTTTAACGTTGCTTGAATGCAATCGCGAATTTCAATTGTTAGTCGTTCTTGAACTTGCAATCTTCTTGCAAAAGCATCAACAACTCTTGGGATTTTACTCAAACCCACAATTGTTCCGTCAGGAATGTACGCAATATGGGCTTTTCCAAAAAAAGGCAACATGTGATGCTCGCACATGGAATAAACCTCAATGTCTTTTACAATTACCATTTCAGAATATTCTTCTTGAAATAAAGCTGAATTTAAAATCTCTGCAGGATCTAAATCGTAACCATGAGTTAAATATTGAAGCGCTTTTGCGACTCTTTCTGGAGTTTTTAATAAACCTTCTCTATTTGGATCTTCTCCAATATCACTTAAAATATCGGTATAGACTTTTGCAATTTTATTAGTTGTTTCTTCTTTATAATATTGATCGCTCATTTAATTTTTTTATGTATGCATAAGATTAACGATTAACAATCAAAATGGTTCATTTCCACCGTAATATTCTACGAAATTATTTTCGGTTTCAACTAATTTTATTTTTGCTAATTCTGCGCCTAGTTCTTTGATTTTAATTTCTAATCGTTCCCAAATTTTGATAATAACATTTTCTGTTGAGGCCATTAATCCTTTCAAGAAATCAACGTCTAAATTCAAATTTCTGTGATCTAAATGATCTATAACTTCAACTTTAATTAATTCACTTAAAGTTTTTAAGTCAATAACAAATCCAGTTTCTTCATTTGGAGTTCCTTTCACAGTAACAAATAAATCAAAATTGTGTCCATGCCAATTTTTATTGCTGCAACGTCCAAAAACTTGTTCATTTTTCTCATCTGACCATTCTTCCCTCCACAATTTATGTGCTGCGTTGAATCTTTCTCTCCTTGTAATATAAACTTTGCTCACTTTATTTTAATTAGGATACAAAAGTAATAATTTTGTTTAAAAAATTAAGAATTAAAATCTAAGAATTGAGAAGTAAGTGAAAATAAGATGATTTAATAGATAAAAAAGTCAAGTATTTTGTAATTCGTCTTAAACTTAAAGTCTTATTGCTATTCTTCTGTGAAGTCCAAATCCTTGTCATGTGATTCTGGAATGGTTAAAGTGGAATAAAATCCTAGTGAAAATGCCAGAAATCCAACCAAGGAACCAGCCAAAATAACTCCCAAACTTACTTTTGAACCGTTAAACAAAAGTGTCATTAAAACAACCGTTCCCCGAACCATATTTGGAATTGTAGTTGCAGCAGTTGAACGAATATTTGTTCCAAATTGTTCTGCTCCAACGGTTACAAACATTGCCCAATAACCTGTTCCTAGTCCGAGCCAAGTACAATAAAAATAGTATGTTGATGCACTTTTATATGGATAAAACAACATCAATAATACACCAACTAAGGTAAAAAGCATCATCCAAAAAATTGCTTTTTTGCGTGATTTTAAATAATGACTTATAAAACCGCTGGCCAAATCTCCGACAGAAATTCCAATGTACGCCCACATAATTGCACTTCCGGGTTTTATTTCTTCAGAAAGGTTTAAAACTTCACCAAATTGATTTCCTAATATAGCTAAAATGCCTATGCAAAACCAAGTTGGCAAACCAATTCCAATACACTTTAAGTAGCGAATAAATCGATCCCAATTATTGAAAAACATCAAAAAGCTTCCTTTTTTTATCGATTTATCATTTACAATTTCATTGTAAATTCCTGATTCAATTACGCCTACTCTTAATAAAAGTAAACATAAACCCATTGCACCACCAATCCAGTAAGCAATTGTCCAATCTCCTGCTAATTCAACTGTAAAATTTGCAACAACAGCTCCAAAAAGTCCAAAACCTGCGACAATTGAAG
This sequence comes from Flavobacteriia bacterium, assembly GCA_947490145.1. Taxonomy (GTDB): domain Bacteria; phylum Bacteroidota; class Bacteroidia; order Flavobacteriales_D; family Crocinitomicaceae; genus M2408. The sequence continues at coordinate 9,780 of CANLGD010000016.1, read as the reverse complement.
TTCCTATTGCCCTTAATTCTTTCGGCAAAGATTCAGAAACAAGCGTAATTCCGGCACCAAGTTCGCCCGCTAAACCGACTCCCGCGATGAGACGTAATAAAATATAAGCATTGCCTTTGTCCATGAAATCGATATGTGGCAAAAATCCACAAGCAATATTTGCAAAAGAATAAAGAATTATTGATCCAAAAAGTACAGAAAGTCGTCCTTTTTTATCGCCCAAAACTCCCCACAAAACTCCACCTATTAAAAGACCGATCATTTGCCAATTAAGAATTGAAACTCCAACAGTGTCGGGATTTAAACCTAAATCTTGTAAACTTGGTATGCGAACAATCCCAAATAAAAGTAAATCGTAAATATCCACAAAATAGCCAAGTGCGGCTATAATTACTGGAAGACTAAATAATTTTTTTAAATTTTCTTTTTTTGTTAACATATTTTTAAGGTCAAAACTTTAAATAATTTTGGTATATTTGTATTAAAATAAATTAAAACCATGATCAAATCGAACAAAACAATTTTACTTTTAGTATTTATTTCACTTGCAAATGTAATCGGATTTTCTCAAACTTATAATATTGGTTTCTATAATGTTGAAAATTTATTTGACACAATTGATGATCCTAAAAAAGACGATGCTGAATTTCTTCCAAAAGGAAAATATGAGTGGACTTCAAATCGTTTTGATGAAAAAATCCAACACATTAATAAAGTAATGGATGAAATGGGACCAATTTTGGTTTTAGGAATGTGCGAAATTGAGAATAAAGATGTTATTTATTCTGTTTTAGAAAAGTCAATCTATAAAAAAACGCACGGAGTTGTGCATTATGATTCGCCAGACGAAAGAGGAATAGATGTTGGTATGATTTATGACAGTACAAAATTAAAATTATTGAAATCAGGGAATATTCGTTTTACGCTGCCAGGAAAAGAAAGGCCGTCATCTAGAGATATTGTTTGGGGCAAATTTTTGAGTAAAAAAGATACTTTATTTGTGATGATAAATCACTGGCCAAGTAGGAGAGGAGGGACCGATGATTCTGAGAAGAATAGAATTGAAGCTGCAAAAAGCGCAAGACATTTCATCGATTCTTTGGAAGCCAAAAATCCCAAATATAAATTGGTATTGATGGGAGATTTAAACGATTATCCTGAAAATGTTGCACCAAAAATGGTTGCTGAAAAATTAGTTGAAATGATTTGCAAAGAATCAGGAGAATTTGGCGGATCCTATTTGCACGATGGAGAATGGAATGTCTTGGATCACATCATGGCTTCTCCAGGTTTACGAGGGAAAAAAGGTTTAAAAACAACAATTGGTTCAGGGCAAATTCTTTCACCAGCTTTTTTAATTCAAGAATTTAATGGAAAAAAACAACCATTTAGAACCTACGTTGGAGCAAATAAATATTTGGGAGGTTATTCAGATCATTTGCCGGTATTGATTCAGGTGAAGCTTTAAGTTAATTATGATTATGAATAATGCTCAGTAATTTTCGGGATATAAATTTTCGACTTTAAAAGAAAAAAAATAACATAATATAAAAAATATGATTAAAACAATTTTAACATTCAGCGTGCTAGCAATTTTAGTTCAAGCCTGTGCTCAAAATTCAGATTCTAAAGAAATTGAACAAAAAGTTGAAACAAAAAAAATAGAAATTCCTCAAATCAAACAAGAATTTGTTTTAACAGATTTCTTAAGTGAAAACAAAGAATTAGATTTAGCAGTAGAAAAAATATTTAAAAGTATGGATGATACCGCAATTGTTGCGCAATTAATTATGCCAGCTGTTGGACGTTTAGGTCAAACTGAAGCAACAATAAAAAGTCATATTAAAAGCAGAATTATTGGAGGTGTTTTGATGTTAAACGGAACCAAAGTTGAAATGACGAACTGGATTTCTACATTTAATTCAATGAATAATGACTCAGGAAACCTTGAGTTTTTATATTCCGCTGATGCAGAACCAAGTTTAGTGAATCGAAAAATTATTGGTTCTCGTCCAGTGAAAAAAGCCAATGAAATGAAAACAATTGATGAAGTAAAGTCTTTTACAGATACGATTTCAAAAGATTTGAATGAAATTGGAATTAATTATAATTTTTCACCAGTTGTGGATATGTCGCCAAATAAAACAGTAGGTTTTAGAAGTTTTGGCGCAATTCCAGCAAATATCATCCCTTTTTCAAACGCTTTTATTCAACAAACACAAAAAAATGGAATCGTTGCAACAGCCAAACATTTTCCAGGACATGGTTTAGTTTCAGGTGATACACACAAAGCTTTGCAAGTAATTGATGGAGAGTTAAAAGAAATTGGAAATTATCCTAAATTAATTCAAGATGGTGTCTTGTCCATTATGGTTGCGCATATTGCCGTAAAGAACAATCCAAAGTATGACACAAAAGGTTTACCTTCAACGACTTCATCTACTATTGTAACTGATTTATTGAGAAATGAATTTGCCTTCAAAGGTTTGATTGTTACGGATGCAATGAATATGGGCGGGGTTACAGCCATTCCAAATTGTGAAGTCAAAGCGGTAGCAGCAGGTTGCGATATCGTATTAATGCCAGTTGATAGTAAAAAAGCGCATTCAGATATCTTGAAAAAATATAAGTCTGACAAAGAATTTAAATCAAAAGTGGATGCTTCTGCAAAAAGGATTATTCGCATGAAATTGTGTGTGAAAGCGATTAAGTAATTTATGAAATTTCAGTTATTTGTTGCGAAATTACTAATATATTCCTCATTTTTTAAAAAGATGTTAATCACTTTTGGTAAGATAGAAGTAAGAAAATAACTTTTTATGAGAGCGAATCAAGAAACAAAAGACAAATGGAACGAGGATTCTAAAAATTGGAAATTAGCCATTTTTTATTTTAATTCAGAAGACAAAAGGATTTTAGTGCCAAAGAAAAATAAGTTTTTAGTTTGGACCTTAAATTTTGCAAATGTTTTTTCCTATTTGATTTTAGTTGCGTTATTCTTAGTTTTATTTTTGGTAAAATTTTTTAGTTGAAAATAGGAAAATTTTTGTATATTTGTATGAAATTAAATTTATTTAAATCCAAGAATTATGTCACCAATTGCAATTAGTATTTTAGTTTTTGTCTTATTAATAAGTCTAGGATTTGTAACCGTCAAACAAGGAAATGTCGCGGTAATTACAGTTTTCGGAAAGTATAGGAGAATTTTAACTCCAGGTTTGAGTTTTAGGATTCCTGTTATTGAACAAATCAATAAACGAATTTCAATTCAAAATCGCTCGGTAGAACTTGGATTTCAAGCCGTAACACAAGATCAAGCGAATGTTCATTTTAAGGCAATGTTACTTTACGCTGTAATAAATCAAGAAGAAGAGACAATTAAAAATGTTGCTTTCAAATTTGTTGATGAAAAGAATTTTACACAAGCATTAATTCGTACAATTGAAGGAACAATCCGAAGCTTTGTTGCAACAAAAAAGCAATCAGAAATCTTAGGTTTACGCTCAGAAATTGTGTTGGAAGTTAAATTACATTTAGATAAAACATTAGAAGAATGGGGATATCACATGATTGATATTCAATTGAATGATATCACTTTTGATGAAGAAATTATTCGTTCCATGTCTAAGGTTGTTGCTTCAAATAACTTGAAAGCTGCTGCTGAAAATGAAGGACAAGCACTTTTAATTACGAGAACAAAAGCCGCTGAAGCGGAAGGAAATGCAATAAATATTTCTGCTAGAGCAGAAAAAGAAGCATCAATTCAACGTGGACAGGGAATTGCATTATTTCGTCAAGAAGTTGCAAAAGGTATGGCGCATGCCGCAAAAGAAATGTCTGATGCAAATGTTGATACATCGTATTTATTATTCTCCATGTGGACGGAAGCAATCAAACATTTTGCTGAAAATGGCAACGGAAATGTAATTTTCCTAGATGGTTCAATGGAAGGAATGGAAAAGACAATGAAACAAATGATGGCCACTACTCAGTTAAATGAGAATAAAAAAGAAAAATAATTTTTCAGATTTTAAATGAAATTTTATTCCCTTTTTTTTATTTTTTTAAGTTGTTTAAATTTAATTTCGCAAGAAAGTAAACCAGTTACAAATTCGAATGGTCTTCGCTTCAATAAAAATGATTTTTTTTTAGAATCGGGATTGAATTTTCAATATAATAAATTAAACCATGAATTTGGATTAGGATTTGGAATAAATAAAACCATATTTCAAAGCAGATTTTCTCCTGAAGTATTTTACGTTTTAAAAACAAATTTTAAGTCGCAAAATAAATTTAATTTTCAAGGACTTTCTTCTTATCATTTAAATTTATTTAATGTCAATCGAAATGACCAAGAAATTCATTTTTTCAATGAACTTTTAGTTGGATTTCAATTGTCATACGGTGAGAAGTATAAAGTATACATACAACCAGAAGCTGGAATAATATTAGAAAGTTTTCATTCGGATTTTTACAAAAAAGTAGAAAATCATTTGGCTTTTAATTACAGTGCTAAAATTGGATTTATTTATTATGTTCGCTAAATATTATTTTAGAATGTTGCTACTAATTTTTGTTGTTTCTTGCAATAAAAATGAGTCATTTGATACAATTCAATTATTTGGTCATGCAGGAAATGGGTTACATATCTCTAATTCAGTGTATCATGATAATTCTGAAAATTCAATAAAACTAGCGCTTTCTCAAAACGGTTGTGATGGAGTAGAAGTGGATGTGCAACTTTCAAAAGATGGAACAGCTTGGTTGTTTCACGATGAAAATTTGAAAATTGAAGCTAATTTGAATGCATGCATAAATTCTTCCACGGATGAAGAAATTTCACATTTATCATACAATCATTTTAACGACGAAAAATTGTTGAAATTAAAAGATTTAAAGCTAAATTCTAAAAGCATTGTTTTGGACATACGCCATGCAAACGCTTGTGAGAATAAAGTTGTTGAGCTTAAAAAAATGTTAAATCAATTAGAATTATTTTGTGAAAACAACTTTGAAAGCGAAATTTATTTAAACACGAATAACCTTTATTGGATATCGTATTTAAAAAGTTTGTCCGTAGATAATTCAAAAATTCAGATTTGTTATTCTCCTTCAGAAAATGAAGATTTAGATATAATTTCTGGAAATTTTGAAATTGATGCTTTTTTATTCAAAAACAATGAAATCACAAAAGAGAAAGTTGAATCAATTCAAAATAAAGGACAAAAGGCTTTAATTTTTGAAGTGAGATCTCCTAAAGGAATTCGTTCAGCTTTGAAAAAAAATCCCAATGTTATTATTACGGATGATTTAAAAGCTGCAATAATTGAGAAATATTAATATTCAATTTTAATTTCATCCAAAAACAACCAAGATTTTTCTCCTTCACCTAAATGACCTTTCGGACATGTTTTTCGGTTAACTACCTTGTATTTTAGGGATTTAACTTTTTCCATGTCAATTTTCAAGTTAAATTTTTCAATAAAAACTCCGAATTTATCAACTTGATATTTTAGTTTTAAACTAAGTGGTTTTTCATAATTAATTCCATCGAAAGAAACTTCAATTTGAATTTCTGTTGGTATAAAAATCCATGATTTAATATCTTGTAAGCAAGAAAATTCAATGTTTTTAATTGATTTAGTTTCTTTAAAGGTAAAAATTCCTTCTGCATTATTTGCCTCATATCCTTGCCAAGCTCCTGAACGAAAGTCATTTGAGCCAGAAATTCCATCAACCAGAGCCAAATCTCCGCCGCCAGTATACTGATTGTTGTACTTTGAATTTATTTCCAAACTATAATCTTGATTTAATTTATAAAAAACATTAGAAATTGATTTCTTATCATCTGTTTTTGAAAGAGAAATACCTGAGGTAATTAAATCTTCTGTACTAGTTTTTGTGTTAGTTTTTTGAACTTTAAAACATTTTGCTTTCAGTTCGGTTGTTTTAGAAAAAGTTAATTTAGTTCTATAAATTTCAGAATTTAAATTTGGTTCACTTCCATCTAAGGTATAGCGAATTTCAAAATTTGGCAAATCAATCATTTTAATTTCAGTAGAAATATAATCGTAAAAAGTATTTTTTATTGCTGTAAAATAGGGTACAGGAATAAATTCTGAACTAATGGAATCTATGTCGGAAATTTCTCTTTTATAGGAATTTAATTCAGTATTTTTTTCCTTACCCATGTAAAATAGCAAGGTTCCACCTCTCAAAAGTGTTTCGTGAGAAATAAATAAATTTGAATATTTTTCTCCATTTAATTCTATTTTTTGAATGTATTTATTTTCAGCCGAATTATTTATTGTTTTGATATACATTGTTTTACCATTCTCAAAATTAAAATTAGCATAATCATGTAAAGGTCTGCCAAAAGTATAATTTGGACTACCTGGGCAAACGGGATAAAGTCCAAGTGCAGATAAAACATACCAAGCTGACATTTGCCCACAATCCTCATTTCCACTCAAACCTTCTGGCGTTGGAGTGTATAATTCTGTCAAAATTTGATCTATTTTCTCTTGTGTTTTGGATGGACAATTTGTGTAATTATACATATATGCCATGTGATGTGACGGTTCATTTCCATGGGCATATTGTCCTATTAAACCAGTAATATCAGATTGCTGACGACCTTCCAAAACACTGGAAGTTGAAAATAAGTCATCTAACCAAATTTCCAAACTGTCTTTTCCTCCTAAAATTTCACGCATTGCATTGATGTTCTGAGGCATTGCAAGTGAATATTGGTATGAATTTGCCTCTGTAAAATTGAAATTCACTTCTGATGGAAGAAAAGGATTAAGCCAAATTCCACCATTTTTTGGACGCATAAATTTTGTTTGAGGATCAAAAATATTGATAAAGTTTAGTGATTTTTTCAAATATTCTTTTGCAATTTTTTCTTCATTCAATGCCTTTGCAAAAACAGAGATTGTCCAATCGTCATAAGCATATTCTAAAGTTTTGGAGACAGATTCGGGCTCTTGACTTGAACTGATGAACCCATAATCCATGTAAAATTGTTTCCCTAATTCATTTTTTTGCGAGGTTACAAGCATTGCTTTCAAGGCTTTTTTTGAATCAAAATTTGTTATTCCTTTTAGATATGCATCTGCAATTACAGAAGCTGCATGGTAACCAATCATGCAATCAGTTTCATTACCCCACAATTCCCAAACTGGTAATTCTTGCGTTTCGTTATAAATATCCAAAAAAGTTTGAATAAAATCGCCCGTTCTTTTTTGTTGCGTTAAGGTGTAAAGCGGGTGAGCAGAGCGATAAGTATCCCACAATGAGAAGATTGTATATCTATTCGTATTGTTTTTAGATTCATGAATTAAATCATCATTGCCTCGATATCTTCCATCAACATCTGAAAATAAAGTTGGAGTTAAATAAGAGTGATAGACTGCTGTGTAAAAATTTGTCATCACTATTTTATCGTTTTTAAAAAACTGTATTTTATTTAATTCAATGTTCCATTTATGTTTTGTTTGAACTTTAATGTACTCAATATCAAATACTTTTATTTCTTCTATTAGATTTCTTTTAGCACCTTCCACGTCAGTTGCAGAAATTCCAACTTTAATTTTTATGATTTTTGTTGACTCCGGAAATTCGAGAATTAATTTATTGTCTTTTGTCAATTTATATTTAGTGTATGGAATTTCTGTTTCCAAATAAAAATAAAAATGTTGATTTTTTGCCCAAGAATTTGAAACTCTTTTTCCAGAAATTTTATTTTTGTCAATTACATTTATTTCAGATTCAATTAATTTATCGCGGTGATTTAAATCTATTAAAATGAATTTTTTTCCTTTATATTCGTTGAAAGTATATTCATGAATTCCAGCTCTCTCTGCAGAAACAAGCTTTACATCAATGTTATTTTTTTGAAGTTTCACTTCATAATATCCTGGGGATGCTACTTCCTCTTTGTGTGAGAATTTTGAGCCATAACCTTTAAAATTATTATATCCTGGCTCAGTAATGCATTTTCCTTGTTGCGGAACAATCAATAAATCACATAAATCTTCCACGCCAGTGCCACTTAGATGGGTGTGCGAAAAGCCGTAAATTATAGAATCTGAGTAATGATAACCAGAACACCCATCCCAGCCATTATATCTAGTGTCTGGTCCTATTTGAATCATGCCAAAAGGTGAAGTTGCGGAAGGATGTGTGTGGCCGTGAGCGCCCGTTCCAATAAATGGATCTACAAAACTAGTATAATCAAAACTTTTTTTTAATTCTTGAACAATTTTATTTGATGGACTTATAAATTTTTGTCCAACAACTTTTATATTATAAATTTCTTCAATTTGACTAAATACATACTGTGTAACAAGTAAAAAAAAACAAATTAATATTCTCATATTTAACTATTTACGAATTAACTATTATTTAGATAATTTTAGGCTTTGTTAAAATTAAATTCTAATGTTTTCCAAAAAACAGCAGCAGAGGCTCCAAGAATTGCAGCATTTTTTCCATTCAGAGCTGAAGTTCTAATTTGAATTTTATTTTTATAAATGTTCAACAGATTTTTATCAATTTCCGTTTGTACTTTTTCAGTAAAATACTCGCCACTTTGAGATAAGCCTCCAAATAAAATGTATGCTTCTGGATCTGAAAAGGCAGCAAAATCAGCTAGAGAACTTCCGAGAATTTCTGCTGTATAATCTACAATTTCACTTGCAAATAAATCTCCTTCTTGAGCGAAATCGAATACCTTTTTTGCTGTTGGATTTTCAAGCCATGTTAATTTTGAAATATGTTTATTGTCTGAATTTAATTCACTGATACTTCGAACAACACCTGTTGAAGATGCATAAGTTTCTAAACAACCATTTCTCCCACATCCACAAAGTCTTCCATTTGGTACTACCCGTATGTGACCAAATTCTCCTGCCATTCCGTGTTTCCCATAAATTAATTCGTTATTTATAATTATTCCGCTTCCGAGACCTGTACCCAAAGTTATCATGACAAAATCAGTTAAATCTTTAGCGTTACCGAATAATTTTTCGCCTATTGCAGCTGCATTTGCATCATTTGTTAAAAGTGTTTTTTTATGAAATTTAGATTCAAATATTTCTGCTAAGGGAATGATTCCTTTCCAACTTAAGTTTGGGGCAAAATCTATGGTACCAGTAAATTGATTTCCATTTGGCGCACCAATTCCTATTCCAACTAAATTTTCTAGTGAAATCTGTTTTGAAACAAACTCATATATATAATTTGCTAAATCTTCAGGTTTTGTAAAATCTCTTGTAACTGCGATTTCTTCAAAAAGAATATCTCCTTGTTTATCTACCAAACCAAAAGCAGTTTTTGTTCCTCCTATATCTATTCCTAAAACTATATTTTCCATTGATTCAACAAAGATAAAGAAAATATAGACACAAAAAAAACTGTCTTATTTCTAAAACAGCTTTTATTTACAGGAGTTGTTAATTATTTAATTATCATTCGTGTTACATTCATATTTTTAGATGAAATATTCAAAAAATACTGACCTTTTGCAAATGAAGAAGTATTAACTTTAGAATTAGTTTTGTCAACATTTGTCGTTGAAATTACTTTTCCAGTTACATCACTAATTGTTACTAAAGCTTCAGAATTATCTTTCATATCAATTGTCAAAATATCTTGAACTGGATTTGGATAGATACTTAATGTTTCATCTGTTAATAATTCATTCGTACCTAAAGCTGAACCTGCACTGAAATAAATTCTATCAATTGCATAAATGTAGTCAGTTCCAGAACGTTG
>CANLGD010000015.1 GCA_947490145.1 Flavobacteriia bacterium | reverse complement strand
TTTAAAATGATTCAAATTCATATTGACGAAAGAAATTCTGAAGAAAAAATAAGTTTTATTAGTTACTTCAATTTCAATGCATTTACTCCTACGTTACTGATTGGTCCTATTGATAGATACGCTCGTTTTCAGAATAACATTCAAAATGGTTTTTTAAATTTAAATCAAGAAAATTTCAATAAAGGATTGGAGTATTTTGTTAAAGGTTTGGTTTTTAAATATATTTTCGCCTACGCAATTTTCAATTTGATAATCAATCATTTAGATCAGTCAAATATGATTATTTATCATATTTCATATATGTATTCTTACGTTTCTTATTTATTTTTTGACTTTGCAGGATATTCACTTTTAGCAATGGGTTTTGGTTACATGATTGGAATTCAAGTTCCTTTTAATTTTGATAAACCGTTTTTAGCACTAAATCCAAAAGAATTTTGGCAAAAATGGCATAAAAGTTTAGGTGATTGGTTGAATGATTATTTCTTCAAGCCAATTTTTAAAGAACTCACAACAAGAAAAATTTTTACTTCAATTCAACGTCAAAGTATTGCGTTATTTTTAACTTTCACGCTAATGGGATTTTGGAATGGGTTTGAAATTCATTATATTATTAGTGGAATGCTTTTTGGAATTTACTCTATGACACACAATTATTATGCATATTTGTGTAAAAAAAATTCAAAAGATGTCCTTTTTGGCAACTTGAATAAAACAGCTGTTAAATATATTTCAATCTTTTTTATGATAAATACGGTTGCTTTTGCAATATATATATTTAGTGGTAAATTAATTTAAAGAAACTTTTCAAAAGATTTTACAATCAATAATTCACGAATAAACATGAAATTTTCATTTATTACAAAAGATTTTATTGAACAAGAATTTGAAGCAAATAAACTAGCAATTATTGCAGAAAACAATTCATATACTTGGTCTGAATTTGAAACTAAAGTAAATCAAGTTTGCGAATTATTTAAAGACAATAATTGGTTAAATCTGGAAAATCCAATTATCATTTATGGTCATAAGCAAGCTGAAATGATTATTGCAATTTATGCTTGTATAAAATTAGAAATTTCCTACATTCCAATTGACGTTATATATCCGAATGAAAGAATAGAAATTATTCAAAAACTTGCAAAAGTTGAACTAGTACTAAATTGTACTGAATCTAGCTTAAATTTAAAAAACGCTGTTGAAATAAAGTTAAATGTTGAAACTATTGAAATTGTATCTAATTCAGTGGTCAAAATTTCAACAATTATCCATGATGATCCTATTGTTTATGTAATTTTTACTTCTGGCAGTACTGGAGAGCCAAAAGGGGTTCAAATTTCAAGCCAAGCGGTTCAAACATTCACTGACTGGATGACTAATTCATTTGGATTTACGACGAATGATGTGTTTATAAATATTGCGTTATTTAGTTTTGATTTATCCGTTTACGAATTACTTTCGTTTGGTGCTTTGGGTTCTACGATTTTGTTAAGTGATAAAAGCACAACAGAAAATCCAGATTTATTTTTAGAAAGAATTGATAAATACAAAGGTTCTATTTGGGTTTCAACTCCATCTTTTTCATTTATTTATTCAAGAATGGAAAATTCTACGATTGAGAATACTGTCAAATATTTTTTGTTTTGCGGAGAAATGCTACCAAATGTATTAGCTAAATCACTAAAAAATAACTTCAAGAACACTAAAATTTATAATACTTACGGACCTACGGAAGCTACTGTAGCAACTACTTTGGTTGAAATAACGGATGAAATAATTGAAAATCACAATCCGCTTCCTGTTGGATTTCCAAAGCCAAACTCTGAAATTTTAATTGAAGAGAATGAAATAATCATTGTTGGTAAAAATGTTTCTTTAGGTTATTTAAATAGACCAGAGTTAAACATGGAAAAATTCGTTATTAGAAATAATGAACGAGCATTTAAAACAGGAGATTATGGAGAATTGGTTGATGGCATGCTGTTTTGTAAAGGTCGAAATGATGATCAAGTTAAATTACATGGATTCAGAATAGAATTGAATGAAATTACAGCAAAAATCAATGAAATTCCTTACGTTGTTAAAGCAGAAACAATCGCTTTAAAAAGGAATGATGAAGTTAAAAAAATTGTAAGTTTAGTTGAAATTAAAAATAATGTTGAAAAAATAGAATTTAAAGAAGATATTATTTCACAAATAAAAAAAACGTTACCACATTATATGGTTCCATCTGATATTAAAATTATCCCAAAAATTCCTTTGAATCAAAATGGAAAGGCGGACAAAAAGATGCTTGAACACATCTATTTAAACAAAAATTAATTTCTCAAAAGCAATCTTCGATTTTCTTAAATTTAAATTCAAATCCTTTAGCTAGAATTTTTGAATTACTCGCTTTTAGTCCTTTAAGAACTAAAATTGACAATTTCCCTAAAATGATTTTCAAGATAAAAGCTGGAATTTTTGGAAGCCAAATCCTTTTTTGATTTTTTTTCGCAAGTAACAAAGTAACTTCCTTATTCGTTGAGTTTCCAGAAACTGCGTGATAAATTCCGCTTAGTTTTTTATCAATTCCAAAGTGAAATAAACGAACCAAATCTGTCAAGTGAATCCATGGCATTGCTTGATTTCCAGAACCAATTATTGCTCCAAAACCCATTTTTATTGGTTTCTCAATTTTTGTAATTCCTCCGCCTTTTTCTGAAATAACAAAACTGATTCTAACCTTCAAAACTTCACATTTTGTTTTAAATATATCTGCTCCTTTTTCCCAATTTTTTACTAGTTGAGAAACAAAATCATGTGCAATTTCATCTTCTTCGGAGTAAATTTTTTCTGTATTTTCAATATCATAACAATTGATGCCTGAAGCTGTTATGTATTGTTCTAATTTTGGTATAAATTCAAGTTTTGAAAACAAAAATTCAGCAGGAATCACGCGTGAATCTGACAATTCTTTTTTTCTGGATTCAGTCCAACGTTTGTCAACAATTCCTGCACCACATAAATTGATTATGTGCGTAACGTTTTCAAAAACTGTTTCATCAATTTCATTTAAAGCAGGATTCCAAAAATAAAAATTTGGGTTTAATTTATCTTTGTGTCGCGTTAAAATTTTCAATTCAAAACTGCTAGAAAGTTCAGAAATTAATTCTTTTCCGATAAATCCTGTTGCTCCAGCAAGTAAAATTGTTTTTTTGGATTCCATTTTTAGATGTATTTATTAATTTAACAAATTTAACATGAATAAGTTAAGTCACGCGTTAAATAATAGTTATATTTACATAAAAAATTTCTGAATCAATAATTAAACCTTTGGGTTTTTAGTCTGTCTAAATTATAAATCCTTATTTATGGAATTTGAAAAAAACGATGATTTTGCTTTGGTTAGCTTGTTTCAGCAAGATAATTCTCGAGCGGAATCCATTTTTTCAATTTTAATGAAACGCCACAATGAAATTCTTTATTGGCACATTCGTAGAATCACACGTAATCACGAAGAAACCAATGATATTTTGCAGAATGTATGGATGAAAGTTTGGAGAAATTTAAATGACTTTAAACTAGAATCTTCATTTTATACTTGGATTTATCGTATTTCTCGCAATGAAACCATTAATTTTTTAGAAAAAGAAAAGAAATTCAGATCCGTAGAAATGGATGAAGCTTACATTGAAATCCTTGCTGGCCATGAAACGTTACAAAATTTTTCAGCAGATGAGATTTCTGAAAAACTGCAAGCAGCAATCGAAACTTTACCTGAAAAACAAGCTTTGGTTTTTCAATTAAAATTCTTCGAAGACTTAAAATACAGTGAAATTTCAGTTAAATTAAATACTTCTGAAGGAGCTTTAAAAGCAAGTTATCACCATGCGGTTAAAAAAATTCAGGATTTTTTGCATTTACAATTAAACCTTTTTCAGTCATAAATGTCAAACAAATGTTATGGAAGCAAAAAAAAACATACTAGATTACATCAGAGCAAAAGGAAAAGTTGATTTAAGACAGGATTATGCTAAACCTAAAATTAAGAAAACCTATTCAAAGCCTGAATTGAAGCAAAATTATTTTGAAGATTTCACAGCAGATTTTTTAGCAAAAATTAAAAGTGAATATGTTGAAAACAAACCACAAATTATTGACAAGCAATTACATAAGAAAACAAAAATTTTAATTCTAAAACCTGTTTTTTGGATTTCAAGTATTGCAGCAAGTATAATTGTAATTTTTGGAATTAATTATTTCCTAAATGATAATGCTAAATTAAGCGAGATTTCTGAAAGTGAAATTTTAGCTTATGTGGAAGAAAATAGCGATGATTTTACCGCTGAGGAAATTCAATCACACATTGACAAATCTGTAGAAAAGAAAAATTTTAAAGAAATCGATACAACAAAAGCTAAAACTAATTACAAAAAAGAGAGTTTTAACGAAAAGCCGATGCAGGAAAATCAAATTCCAAAAGCATCATTTAATGAATTACTAAATTCTTTTACCGAAGAGGACCTTTATTTATATTTAAATTCGGAAGAGGTTGATCTGGAAGATTTAGAAATATTATAATACTAATAAATTAGGAAATCATGAAAAAAATAAATACTAAAAAACTAGCAAAGGGAATTTTATTTCTTACTTTAATTTTATTTTCTGTTGGAATTTCATCTGCTCAAGATGGAGCAAATAGAAAAGGTCGTGGCGAAAAGATTAAACAATTAAAAATAGCGTATTTTACAGAAGAATTGGCTTTGACAAGTAGTGAAAGTGAAAAATTTTGGCCAATTTACAATGAATTGGAAGAAAAAATTAAAATTTCAAGAAAAGAAAATAAAAAAATAATAGATGACCTTTCTACAACTTCTGAAACTTTGAAGGATGAAGACTTTAAAAAAAATGTCAACAAAATGTTTGATAATGACATCTCTGAAACTACTATACGGAAAGATTATTATTTAAAAATTGCTCAGGTAATTGGTTATAAAAAGGCTACAAAATTATTAAAATTGGAAAAAGAATTTAAGAAAAAATTATTGATGGAGTTGAAAAAAAGGAAAAAAGAAATGCGGGGTAAATAAAAAAATCCATCTGCTGCGGCAGATGGATTTTTTTTAAATTGTCTTGTTTATTTAATATTTAAACGTTTCCATAAAAGCAGTAGTGAAATTTCCAGCATTAAAATCAGGATTATTCATTAACTTTTGATGAAAAGGTATTGTTGTTTTTACGCCCTCAATAATATATTCGTCCAATGCTCGTTTCATTTTCAAAATTGCTTCTTCTCTTGTTTGTGCAACAACAATTAATTTTGAAATCATTGAATCATAATTTGGAGGAATCGTATAGCCAGCGTATGCGTGAGTATCTATTCTAACCCCATGACCACCTGGTGAATGGTAACTTGTAATTTTTCCTGGACTAGGTCTAAAATCATTACTCGGATCCTCTGCATTTATGCGGCATTGAATTGCATGTAAATGTGGAAAATAATTTTTCCCTGAAATTTTTATTCCTGCAGCGATTTTTATTTGTTCTTTAATTAAATCGAAATCAATTACTTCTTCAGTAATTGTGTGTTCAACTTGAATTCTAGTATTCATCTCCATGAAATAAAAATCACGGTTTTTATCAACTAAAAATTCAACTGTTCCAACACCTTCGTAATTTACTGCTTTTGTTGCTTTAATTGCTGCCTCTCCCATTCTATTTCGCAACTCATCTGTCATAAAAGGGGAAGGAGTTTCTTCAACTAGTTTTTGATGGCGACGTTGAATTGAACAATCTCTTTCAGACATGTGACAAGCATTACCGTATTGATCTCCAGCAATTTGAATTTCGATATGACGAGGTTCTTCTATGTATTTCTCCATATAAAGTCCATCATTTCCAAAGGCAGCAGCAGCTTCTTGACGACAAGAATCCCAAGCAGTTTCAATATCTTCTTCTTTCCAAACGATGCGCATTCCTTTTCCACCACCTCCAGCAGTTGCTTTCATGATGACAGGATAAACAACTTTTTTAGCTTGGTCTTTTGCATCTTGAACATCTTTCAATAAACCTGCTGAACCTGGAATACAGGGAACTCCAGCTGCAATCATGGTAGCTTTAGCAGTTGCTTTATCTCCCATCGCATCAATTTGTTCAGGTAAAGCACCAATAAATTTTATGCCATGTTTTTGACAAATGGCAGAAAATTTAGAATTTTCTGATAAAAATCCATATCCAGGATGTATAGCATCAGCATTAGTGATTTCTGCTGCAGCAATAATATTTGCAATTGACAAATACGATTTTGAACTTACTGCAGGACCAATACAAACTGCTTCATCAGCAAATCGAACTGGCAAACTATCTTTATCAGCGGTTGAATAAACAGCCACTGTTTTGATTCCCATCTCTTTACAAGTTCGAATGATACGTAAAGCGATTTCTCCTCTATTGGCAATTAATATTTTTTTGAACATCTTTTTTAAATTAGATTACTCGATAATTGTATTACTCGATTGTTGGATTATTAGACATTAAATTAATGTAAAATCTAATTAAAGTTTGAGTTCTAGACGCTTTTAAAGTTTAAATTTTGGAGTTCACATGTATAAATTACAAATTTTCAACTTTAAGCAACGACGAAATCAAGCTTTAATTTATGAGGGGTCAACTAAGAATAATGGTTGATCATATTCCACCGGAGAAGCATCGTCAACTAAAACTTTAACAATTTTACCAGAAATTTCTGATTCAATTTCGTTGAATAATTTCATTGCCTCAATAATACAAACTGGACTTCCTTTAGCAATAGTGTCTCCAACTTGTATGAATGGATCCTTATCTGGTGAAGTTGAACGGTAAAAAGTTCCAATCATTGGAGATTTTACTGTAATTAACTTAGATTCTTCTGCAACAGGTATTGCCGGAGCAGATTGTGCAGGTGGAGCCGCAGCTATTTGCGCTACAGGAGCTGCTTGAGAAATTTGTGGTGCACTTGCTTGAACAAAAATTTGCTCTTTAGCTTTTTCTGCTTTAATGATGATTTTAAAATCTTTTTGTTCGATTTCAACTTCACTCACGCCTGATTTTGAAACAAATTTGATTAAATCTTGTATTTCTGTTAAATTCATAATTGTATTGTTTTTCGAAAGTAAATATAAATAAATATTTTAAATCAATTATTTTGAAATTGAAATTTAAGAATTATAAGCCCATTTTAAGTATACTGCTCCCCAGGTAAAACCTCCACCAAAAGCTGATAAAATTAAATTATCTCCCTTTTTAAGTTGTTTTTCCCAATCCCATAAACATAATGGAAGTGTTCCTGCAGTTGTATTTCCGTATTTTTGAATGTTAATCATTACTTTTTCTTTTGGCAATCCCATTCTTTGTGCAGTTGCATCTATAATTCTTAAGTTTGCTTGATGTGGAACTAACCAATCAACGTCATCTGCGGTTAAATTATTTTTTTCCATAATTTCTGCAGAAACTTCAGCCATGTTGGTTACTGCAAATTTGAATACCGTTTTACCTTCTTGTTTTACATAGTGTAAACGTTCTTCAACAGTTTGAATAGATGCAGGTTGTGCTGATCCTCCTGCTGGTTGAATTAAATATTTTCTTCCTCCACCATCACTTTTAAGGATAGCATCTTGAACACCTAAACCTTCTTCATTTGGTTCTAATAATACAACTCCCGCACCATCTCCAAAAATTACACATGTTGTGCGATCTTCATAATCAATAATGGAACTCATTTTATCAACCCCAATTACCAAAACCTTTTTGTGGGTTCCAGATTCAATGAATTTGGCACCTGTTTGCAAGGCATAAATAAAACCCGAACAAGCTGCGATTAAATCATAACCCCATGCATTAGTCATTCCCACTTTATCGCAAACTACATTCGCGGTGCTAGGAAAAGGATAGTCAGGTGTTACGGTTGCTAAAACCACTAATTCAATTTCTAAAGGATCAATTCCTTTTTTCTCTAATAAAGCTTTTACTGCTTCAGCTGCCATATCTGAAGATGCACCGTCTTTCATTATTCTTCTCTCAGCTATACCTGTTCTTGACAAAATCCATTCATTGTTTGTGTCAACAAATTTTGCTAAATCATCGTTCGTAACAATGTTTTCTGGTAAATATCCTTGAACGCCAGTTATTGCTGCTGTAATTTTACTCATTCTAATTAATTAGTTAAATGCTTCGTTTACTTTATTGGCTAATCCTGATTTAGCTACCTCAAAAGAATGAATAATCATGCTTCGTACTGCTAATTCATTTGAAATTCCATGACCAATGATCACATTTCCTTTCACACCCAAAATTGGTGTACCACCATAATTTTCATAATTAAAGCGGTCAAAATATTCATCTTTTATACCTCTTTTTTTCATTAAAGTATAAATTCCTTCAGCTTCTTTAAGAACAACATTTCCTGTGAAACCATCACAGACAATAACATCTGCTAGACCTGTAAATATGTCTCTTCCTTCAACATTACCAACAAAGTTTATTTCATCAGAATCTTTTAAAAGTTTGTAAGTTGCTAAAGTCAATAAATTTCCTTTTGATTCTTCTTCTCCGATATTTAACAAGGCAACTTTCGGTTTTTCAATTCCGAATACATTTTTTGCATATAAAGAGCCTAAAACACCAAATTGATACAGAACATCTGCTTTACAATCTGCATTGGAACCAACATCTAATAAAATAGTTGTTCTTCCATTAATTGTTGGCAAAACAGAAGTAATACAAGGTCTAATAATTCCAGGAATTGTATTGATTTTGTATATGGCACCAACGAGCATTGCTCCCGTATTTCCTGTGCTTGCAAAAACATTTATTTCATTTTTTGCTAAGTATTCAAAACCTACGGCAATTGAGCTTTTTGGTTTATTTGGAATTGCTCTTGTTGGGTGATCGTGCATCGTGATAACATCAGGAGCATGAACAATATCAAAATCAGTTGGGCTTCCGCCATACTTGTTAAGGCAACTCAAGATTAACTCTTGGTCACCAAACAAAACTTGTCTTACACTACTAGGTAGTAGACTCTGTGCTAAAATTGCTCCATGCACATTTGCATCTGGAGCAAAATCGCCACCTGAAATATCAATCCCAATCTTCATAAAAGAAGAATTAGTTTTATTTCGGAAATTAAATCGCTAATTCTTTTTCAACAACAACTCTACCTTTGTAGTAAAGTTTTCCTTCATGCCAGTGAGCATGGTGGAATAAATGTGGTTGACCAGTTGTTGGACAAATTGCAATATTGTCTGCTACTGCTTTAACGTGAGTTCTTCTTTTGTCACGTCGAGTTGTCGAAATTTTTCTCTTAGGATGTGCCATTTTACTTTATTTATAATCGTTAATTTAAATCTTTCAAAATTGACCATCTCGGATCAATCGCTTCATTATTATCTCTAGGTACTTCTTGTGATTCATCATCTTCTTCATCGAGATAATCTTCATCATCCCAATCTTCATCGTCCCATTCCTCATCTTCTGCGTACCCATCTTCCTCTTCTTGAGAATTTACAGTATATTGTTGAACTAATTTCCACATTTCTTCATCGCATTCACCTTTTTGATGAATTTTTCGTTGAGGAATTGAAGTAATTATAAGCTCATAAATTTGATTTTTAACGTTAATCTGATAAGCATCAGGATGAATAACAACTAAAGACTCATCGTCTTCTTCTTCCAAACCGAACTTATAAACTACTCTAAAATCTCCTCTAATATCAATTTTCATTGTCGTTGAACAACGGTCACAATCTGCTGAAACTGCTCCTTTAACTGAAAAATAAGCAATTAACATTGTCTCTTTTTTTTCTAATTTAAGGTTTATAAACAAATCACCGCATTGCACCAACGAATACTCTAAATCTTCAAAGAACGCATTATTTATCTCAAATTTGTAGTCATGTGAACCTGACTTTAATCCCACAAATGGGATATTATATAACTTATCATCATTCGCCACTTTACAAAAATTTGGAGTGCAAAGATACTAAAATTAACCAAACATTGTTAAAAACATTATTTTTTTTTCAAAATATAATGTTAAAAAATTTGATGAATTGTGAATTCACATTACTTCTTTAATAATTTATAACTATTTTCACTCAATTTCTTCCTTTTTATAAATTCCTTTTTTCTTTTGATTTGTATCAGAAAAAGGCAAAGGGTTTAAAGAAAGTTCTTTTACAAATTGTCTATTTTTATAAACGTCTAATGCTAAGTAAATTGCACTTCTTAGCGATTGTTCTGAGGCGATATTTTTACCCACAATATCAAAAGCTGTTCCATGATCTGGCGAGGTTCTCACAATCGGTAAACCTGCAGTATAATTAACTCCTTCATCGAAAGCTAAGGCTTTAAAGGCCGTTAATCCTTGATCGTGGTACATTGCTAAAATCCCATCGAATTTAGTAACATTTGAAGAACCAAAAAAGCTGTCTGCTGGATATGGACCAAAAGCTAAAATATTTTCTCCTTTTGCTTGTTGAATTGCTGGAGTAATGATGTTTAATTCTTCATCACCCATTTTTCCATTCTCTCCTGCGTGCGGATTTAATCCAAAGACAGCAATTCGTGGTCTGATGATACCAAAATCTTTCTTCAAACTTAATTCAAGCATTTTGATCTTTTTCAATACTTTCTCTTTTGTTAAACTTGCTGAAACTTCTTTCAAAGCTACATGACTCGTAACTAGAGCAACTCTTAAGTCATTGTTTACCATGAGCATAAGTGCATCGTCAACGTTTGATAAATGAGCTAAATATTCTGTATGTCCAGGAAATTTGAATCCAGCTTTTATGATACCTTCTTTGCAAATTGGTGCAGTTACTAAAACATCAATTTTGTTTGACGCTAAATCATCTGTTGCTTTTTCTAGTGCTAGAAAAGCATATTTCCCACCAGTTTCTGTGGAAACTCCTAAGTCGTATTTTATTTCTTCCTGCCAAACATTTACAATATTTACTTTTTTCGCAACTGCCTCTGTTGCAGATTTGCAAGATTGATAAACAAATTCTTCATCGCCGATTTCTTTTTTGTGGTGAGCCATTGTTTTGGTAGAGCCATAAATAATGGGTGTGAAATCTTGTAAAATCCTACTGTCGCGAAGTGCTTTAATAATCACTTCGGGACCAATTCCGTTAATATCTCCAATTGTTATTCCAACTCGAATCATGGTTTTCTATTCTTTTATAAATTTCTCAAAAAATCAGATAATAATCTTATGCCGACGCCTGTTCCTCCTTTTCCTTTGTAATTTTCAGCTGACTCTAAAAATGAAGGTCCAGCTATATCGATGTGAATATAAGGAGCTTTTACAAAATGTTCTAAGAATTTACCCGCTGTAATCATTCCAGCGTACCTTCCACCTATATTTTTCAAATCAGCAATGGAAGACTTCATTTCTTCATAATATTCATCCCAAAAAGGAAGTTGAACAACTCTTTCATGAACATTATTTCCAGAAATTACTAATTTATCAATAATTTTTTGATCTGCGTTTCCCATCATACAAGAGGCTTTAGTGCCAATTGCAGCGACGGCTGCTCCTGTCAAAGTTGCTGCATCAATGACTAATTCTGGATCGTATTTTTTGGAATATGCTAAGGCATCAGCAAGGATCATTCTACCCTCTGCATCTGTATTTAAAACTTCAACTGTTGTGCCGTCAAACATCGTGATGACATCTCCAGGAGTGTAAGCATTTTCACCAGGACGGTTGTCAGTTGCAGGAATTAAGCAAATTAAATGAACATTCAACTTATTTAATGCTGCATTGTAAATGGTGCCTACCATGCAAGCCGCTCCAGCCATATCACTTTTCATTAAATCCATTGAACTAGCAGTTGGTTTCAAACTTAAACCACCGGTATCATAAACTACACCTTTTCCAACTAAAACAATTGGTTTTTTATTTCTAGCATTTTTTGGTTTATATTCCAAAATTGTAAATGTTGGCGGATCAATTGAGCCTTTATTTACTGCTAAAAGTCCACCCATTTTTAAAGCTTCAATTTTATTTTTCTCCAAAACTTCAACGGAAATTGGTAGCTCTTTACATAATTCTGTTATTTCATTTGAAAGTTGTGTTGCAGTTAAAAATGAAACAGGTTCATTTACCATTTCTCGGGACCAATATACTGCCTTTATAGTATTATTCAAACAATCAATTTCTTTTTTGTCAGAAGAGAAAACTTCAATTTTCTCCAGTAAAAATCTCTTTTCTTCTTTGTCTTTAAAATATTTTAAAAATTGATAATTTGATAAAGCCAAACCTTCCGCTAAAGCCAAGGATTGATTTTTCTTACCAAAAATTGAAATTGATTTTTCAGATTTATGTAATTTCGTTCTAACTGTATTACCAGCGATTCTGATCTTTTCTAAATTGTCATTTTGTCTAACAAAAAACACAGATTGACTTTCAAGTTTCAAATAATCAAAATCAACTTTAGATTTTTGGAACGAATCGATAAAACTTTGAATTATATTTGAAATTTTTTGATCAATCCCAAAATCTTTTGCATTAAATTTTTTATCTAAGATAAAAACTAAATTAGTTTTTGAATCGAATTTTTTACCTATTTGAATCATAATTAAAAATCATTGAGTATATAAGGTGTAAAAATACAAAAGAAATGCGTTACAAAAACGAATAGATACAAAAAAAGCCGACCTAATTAGATCGACTTTTAGATTTTTTTAATTTATTTTATAATTGTCCGTCAGAATGGTAAACACCATTTTTGTAAACTTTAACTTTTAGTAGGATTCCGTCACGGTCATAAACATATACTTTTCCGTTACTTAATCTCCCATCTTTAAATTCTCCATCTTGCCAAATTTCGTCTTCTGAGTTATATACTTTGTTGTATCCATTTGGTTGAAATTTTCCACCTTTTACAATTGGTTTTTCAATCGCTGGCGCTTTTTCCGCTGGTGCGCCTGTCTCTTTAACCTTAATAGCCGGACTCACCATTTTTTTTTCCTCGCTTTTAGCAATTGATCCGTCAGCACTAAATTCAATGTTTTCTTTCACATCACCATTTTCGTAGAAACGAGTTGCTTTTCCTACAGCTATGCCATTTTGAGATGAATATTCAAATTCTACTTGACCATTTGGGTAATAAAATTTCACTTTTCCCTGCTCTTTCCCATTTTCATTGTATTTTGCCTCGTATTCTAGTTGGCCATTTTCATGAAACCTCTTTAAAGAATCATGATACTGACTTTTTCCAAAACTACCAATTTCTTTAATTTTTCCATTTGCATGAAATTTTGTGTATGCTCCTTTTGGTCGGCTATTATTATACATACCCTTTAATTTTGGAGTAACACCATCATTGTGATATTTGATCCAAACCCCTTCTTTTCTATCATCTTTGTAGGGTCCTTCCTCAATTTTCCCTTCCATCGGAAAACCTTCTTGCGGACGATCCTTACCATAGTAAATCCATTTCCCTTGTTTTTTTCCTTCTGAATCCTTTTGATTTATTTTATCATCTTGAGTGACTAAAAAATCAATATGGAAGTTAGCAAGACTTTTATGTGCAGATGAAAATGTTATTAACAATAAAAATAAAAATTTAATCATATCTTTTTGATCTTATATTATTTCTGTATTATTTCAGTTAATCTTTGAATTCATTGTTAAATATACAAACTATTTTGAAAATAGTCGCAGTTATTCCTAATATATTTGTCAAATATATTTATTTTTTTCGATAAATATTAAATAAATGAATTAAATTTTTGAAATATCTACATGACTAAGCATTTCCAAAACCATTTTTTGCATGGTGAATTCTTCTTGCCAATTCCAGTCTTTTTTGGCTACAGAATCATCAATAGAATTAGGCCATGAATCTGCAATTTTTTGCCTAAAATCAATTTGATATGAAATTTCAAAATTAGGAATATGCTTTTTTATTTCGGCTGAAAGAGTTTTTGGCGTAAGACTGATTCCGCTTAAATTGTAACTTGATCTAATTTTAACATTTTCAGCAGGTGCTTCCATTAATTCAATAGTCGCTCTAATCGCATCCTCCATAAACATCATTGGAAGTCCTGTATTTTCAGATAAGAAACAGGTGTATTTCTCAGTTTTTTTAGCGTGATAAAAGATATCTACAGCATAGTCTGTAGTCCCGCCTCCTGGCAAACTTGTGTGTGAAATCAAACCAGGATATCTAATACTCCTAACGTCTACGCCATGTTTATTAAAATAATATTCGCACCACCTTTCGCCGGCTTGTTTTGAAATTCCATACACGGTTGAGGGCTCCATAATGGTATATTGAGGTGTAAGATCTTTTGGTGTTGTTGGTCCAAAAACGGCAATCGAACTCGGCCAAAAGATTTTTTCCAAATACCCATCTTTTGCCAAATCTAAAATTGTAAAAAGGCCTTCCATATTTAATTTCCAAGCAAAATCTGGATTTTTTTCGGCAGTTGCAGAAAGTAAAGCTGCCAATAGATAAACCTCAGTGATTTTGTTATCAATGACATATGTTCGAACCTGTTCCTGATTGAGAACGTCCATTTTTACGTATTCTCCGCCTAGAAACTGAGAATTTTCCATGTCATGAATATCCGCCGCTATAACGTTTTCATTGCCAAAACGCTTACGCAGTTCCAGAACGAGTTCAGTTCCAATCTGCCCACAAGCCCCAATAATAAGAATTTTTTTCATTTTGTTTAAAAAATTTCAGCAAATTTAATATTATACTTTAAATAAAAGTGCAGACTCAAAAATGTTTAATTTTTAACACCTTTTATTTTTAATTTTAAAACTAAAATGCTATTTTTGTCTTGACCAAATTTTATTATATGAGTTGGAATGGTTTAAAAGATTTACTTAATTTCTTAATAATCAGAAATCCTGAATGAAAAATTTCAAGCAATTTATTATTATTTAAAATTAACATTAAAAATTTAACAATATGCCAATTTATCATAAATTAGGGCTAATTCCACCAAAGAGACATACTATTTTTGAAAATCCTAAAGGTGGGATTTATTATGAACAATTATTTGGTACTGAAGGATTTAATAGTCATTCTTCACTAATGTACGAAGTTCACAGACCAACACAGGTTAAAGAAATTTTAAAATCTTATTCTGTCGCGCCAAAAATTGCAATCGATAAAAATATTAAATCATTATTATTGCAAGGTTTTCAAGTTTCACCTCAAGATGATTTTTTAGATAGTCGTAAAGCAATGCTTTTAAATAGTGATTGCACAATTGGTTTAGCAGCTCCAAAAAAATCATTGCGTTCCTATTTTTATAAAAATGCAGATGCAGATGAAATGATTTTTGTCCATCGAGGAACGGGAACATTAAGAACTTTCTTGGGAAATATTCCTTTTGAATATGGCGATTATTTAATTATTCCTAGGGGTATGATTTACCAAATTGATTTTGATACGGAAGATAATCGTCTTTTGTATGTAGAATCATCTGCGCCTTTTCATACACCTTTGAGATACAAAAGTTCATCAGGACAATTATTAGAGCACTCACCGTTTTGTGAAAGAGACTTTAAATTGCCACAAGATTTAGAAACTTTTGACGAAAAAGGAGATTTTTTAATTAAAGTCAAAAAAGAAGGAATGATGCATGAAATTATATATGCAACGCATCCTTTTGACGTTATTGGTTGGGATGGTTATAATTTTCCTTATGGATTTAGCATTCATAATTTTGAACCAATAACTGGTCGCGTTCATCAACCACCACCAGTTCATCAAACTTTTGAAACGGCAAGTTTTGTAGTATGTTCCTTTGTACCTAGAAAGTACGATTACCATCCAAAATCAATCCCAGCACCTTATAATCATAGCAATGTTGATAGTGATGAAATGCTATATTATGTTGATGGAGATTTTATGAGTAGAAATAACATTGAGCAAGGACATATTACTTTACATCCCAAAGGAATTCCTCATGGTCCAGCTCCAGGAGCTTATGAAAGAAGTATTGGTCACACAGAAACACAAGAATTGGCTGTAATGGTTGATACTTTCAGACCTTTGATGGTTACAGAAGACGCAATGCGAATTGATGACGGAAAGTATTACAAATCATGGGTAGATTAAAATTCATATAAAAAAATTAAAAATAAAAATTATGTCAGAAAATGTGAAAAATGTTGAATATGGTTTAGAGAAAATTTTTGAGGGAGCTCAAGATTTCTTGCCATTATTAGGAACTGATTACGTTGAGTTTTATGTTGGGAATGCTAAACAAGCTGCTCATTTCTATAAAACAGCTTTTGGATTTCAGTCTCATGCTTATGCAGGTTTGGAAACAGGTTTAAAAGATCGTGTTTCGTATGTATTGAAACAAGATAAAATTAGATTGGTTTTAACAACTGCACTAACGAGTGATTCACCTATTGGTGAACATGTAAAAAAACATGGAGACGGTGTAAAAATTGTTGCTTTATGGGTTGAAGATGCTCGTAAATCTTGGGAAGAAACTACAAAAAGAGGTGCGAAATCATACATGGAACCAACTGTTGAGACTGATGAGCATGGAGAAGTTGTAAGAGCGGGAATTTACACGTATGGCGAAACTGTTCATATGTTTGTTGAACGCAAAAATTATAAAGGAGATTTTTTACCAGGATTTCAAAAATGGGAAAGTGATTACAATCCGAGTTCTGTTGGCTTAAAATTTATTGACCACATGGTTGGAAATGTTGGTTGGGGAGAAATGAATACCTGGGTAAAATGGTACGAAGAGGTAATGGGGTTCGTAAATTTCCTGTCATTTGATGATAAGCAAATTCACACCGAATATTCAGCTTTGATGAGTAAGGTAATGAGTAATGGAAATGGTAGAATTAAATTTCCAATCAACGAACCAGCAAAAGGGAATAAGCGTTCTCAAATTGAAGAATATTTAGATTTTTATGAAGGTCCAGGTGTTCAACATTTAGCTGTTGCTACCAATGATATCATTCAAACTGTTACTGAATTAAAGGCTAGAGGAGTAGAGTTTTTGCCACCGCCACCACAAGCATATTACGATGAAATTCCCGAAAGACTGGGTGTACATCGAGATATGATGAAGGAAGATATTAGCTTACTTCAAAAATTATCTATTCTTGTGGATGCTGACGAAGATGGTTATTTGTTACAAATTTTCACTAAACCTGTTGAGGATAGACCAACCTTATTTTTTGAAATTATTCAAAGAATGGGTGCTAAAGGTTTTGGAGCAGGAAATTTTAAAGCGCTTTTTGAAAGTATCGAAAGAGAACAAGCAAAAAGAGGAACACTTTAACAACAGATTAAATAATTTATTTATTATTATTTTAAATCCATTGGTTGCGACCAATGGATTTTTTTTGGTTTTAAGATTTACACAAAAAAATCCCGAATATTTCTGTTCGGGATTTATATTTTTAAACTTCATTTAGTTTTTAGAAAACAAAGTCGAAGTCACAATTCAAATTTAATTCCTTGGGCCAAAGGCAAAGTATCTGAATAGTTAATTGTATTGGTTTGTCTTCTCATATAAACTTTCCAAGCGTCAGATCCTGATTCGCGACCTCCTCCAGTTTCTTTTTCTCCACCAAAGGCTCCACCAATTTCAGCTCCAGAAGTACCAATGTTTACATTTGCAATTCCACAATCTGAACCGTTATTTGATAGGAAATATTCAGCTTCTTTTAAATTATTTGTCATAATTGAAGAAGATAAACCTTGAGGTACACCGTTTTGAATAGCTATTGCATTTTCAACTCCACCTTTGTATTTCAATAAATATAAAATTGGAGCGAAAGTTTCATGTTGAACGATTTTGAATTTATTATCTGCTTCAGCGATAGCTGGTTTTACATAGCATCCAGATTCGTAACCTTCTCCAGTCAAAATCCCTCCTTCAACGATAATTTTTCCACCTTCTGCAACAACTTGTTTCAATGCTTCTTCATATGCTTGAACTGCTTCAGTATCTATTAATGGACCAACGTGATTGTTTTCATCCAATGGATTCCCAATTCTTAATTGACCATACGCTTTTACCAAAACATCTCTAACAGAATCATAAATATCTTCGTGAATAATCAATCTTCTTGTTGAAGTACAGCGTTGACCAGCAGTTCCAACCGCACCAAAAACTGCACCAGGAACAACAACTTTTAAATCAGCAGTTGGAGTAATAATAATTGCATTGTTTCCTCCTAATTCTAATAAGGAACGTCCTAAACGACCACCAACTACTTCACCAACAGATTTCCCCATCCTGGTAGAACCAGTAGCAGAAATTAATGGGATTCGTATATCAGATGTCATTAATTTTCCAATTTCAGCGTCGCCAATTACCAAGCAAGAAACTCCTTCTGGCACATCATTATCAGTAAAAACTTCTTCCGTTATCTTTTGACATGCGATTGCAGTTAAGGGTGTCTTTTCAGAAGGCTTCCAAATACAGACATCTCCGCAAATCCATGCTAAAGCTGTATTCCAATTCCAAACTGCTACCGGGAAATTAAATGCAGAAATAATTCCAACAATTCCTAAAGGATGATATTGTTCATACATTCTGTGATTCGGTCGTTCTGAATGCATTGTCAATCCGTATAATTGTCGAGATAATCCAACGGCGAAATCACAAAT
The DNA here is from genome assembly GCA_947490145.1 of Flavobacteriia bacterium. GTDB lineage: Bacteria > Bacteroidota > Bacteroidia > Flavobacteriales_D > Crocinitomicaceae > M2408. The sequence continues at coordinate 32,224 of CANLGD010000015.1, read as the reverse complement.
ATCAATCATTTCCTGAACCTCTCCCAAACCTTCTTGTAAAGATTTACCCATTTCATAAGAAACAAGTTTTCCTAATGGCTCTTTATAGTCTCTTAATTTATCTGCTAATTGACGAACAATGTCTCCTCTTTTTGGAGCTGGAATTTGTCTCCAAACTTTGTAAGCTTCTTGAGCTTTCATCACAACTGCTTCATAATCAGACTCAGAACAAGATGAAACTGAAGCGATCAATTTTCCATCAACTGGAGAAATTGAGTCAATTTTTGTTCCTCTCGTACTAAACCAATAGCTTCCAGTAGAAGCTCCACGATTTAAATTTTCTATTCCTAATTGGTCTAATATTTCTTGAATATTGATACCTGTTTGCGTTTCAGACATTTTATTTTTTTTTGAGTAGCACAAAGATATAGAAATTTAAACAAAATATTTATTTTTTATTAATATTTTAACATAAAATTAAAGTACAGGTTACTATTCAATTGATGTTTATTATTTAGTTCTTAAAATAATTATGTGCGCATAGTTAAAAAAGAATTGTTTTTTTAATTTTATTTTTGTAATTTTGCAAAAAATTTAAATTATATGTATTTATTAGGTCTGTGACTCAAAAAAATAAAAATTTAATTCATTACTTTTGTGGGTACTTTTTTTTTAAATTACGTTTAACTAATGTCTTTCACTATTTAAAAATATGTTAAATCTTTACTTTAAATCTTTACTTATATTTTTACTTTGCTCCTTTTATCCAAATCGGAATGTATTTTCTCAATTGGTTGCAAATGCAGGTAATGATGCGTTTATTTGTCCCGCAGTAAATGTACAATTAGGTTCTGCTAATCCGCAAACTGGTGGAATAGGACCATATACTTATTCATGGTCTCCTAGCACAAATTTATCATGTAATAATTGTCCGAATCCAATTTCAACTACAGCGATTACCACATCCTATATATTAACTGTAACTGATGCTACCCAGCCTATTTCTCTAGTCGATAAAGATACTATTACAGTCACATTTTTAGGAAATCCCACAGCTTCATTTAGTGCCTCAGGAGGAAATAATCAATGCTCTAATCTTCCTATAAATTTCACCAATACTTCAACTGGAGCTGCAACTTTCTTATGGAATTTCGGTGATGCTGTTTCTGGCACAAGTGATACATCTACGCTTCAAAATCCATCTCATATTTTCACTGCAATTGGTTCTGGGACCCAAAATTTCACAGTAACTTTAACAGCGAGAAACGCAGCTGGCTGTGCGGTATCAACTTCACAAATCATCACTGTTAGGCAAGTTCCAGCTCCAAATTTAGATGATCCGGTAAATGGTTTCAGAAATTGTAGTGGAGCGACTGCTTCTTATACTTTGGATGTTTATGATAACACTGCAACTGCTGGTAATTCAAATTTTGAAATTATTTGGGGGGATGGTACAGCGAATTTTATAGATGCAACAACTGCTCCTTCGCCTGTGAACCATACTTATCCAGTAACAGGTGTTTTTGACCTCGTTTATATTTTAACTGGTGCAAATGGATGCCGTGATTCAACAATAATTCCTGTTGCTAATACACAAAATCCGTCAAATGGTTTGACTTCATTGGGTAATACCACAGGATGTGCCCCTATAGATGTTTGTATACAAACTAATACAACTGGAAATCATAGCACGACAATTTATATTGCAGATTATGGAGATGGTTCTCCCTTAGAGACTTTTAGTCATCCTCCTCCGGCAGAAATTTGCCACACTTATTTGGCTTCATCTTGCGCATCTGTTGGAACAAGTGGATATACATTTAGTGTGCAAGCTCAAAATTTATGTAGTACAACACTTGCAACTATTGGTGGCGTGCAAGTATATGAGCCCCCAACTGCAATAATTGGTGTACCAGATACAAATGTGTGTGTTAATACACCTGCTTCATTTACAAATAATTCTATTTTGGGTTATCTATCGTCTTGTTCAAGATTCACAACTTTTACTTGGGACTTTGGAGATGGCAGTCCATTGGAAATAGTAAACTCTACAGCCCCCGCAGGGAGGACGCATATATACACAGTTCCGGGGATTTATAATGTTGTCTTAAGAACTTCAAATACAACTTGTGGAGGAATTGATGATTCCATACAAATTTGTGTTGAAGCACCACCAATCCCTGATTTTTCTGTTGATGTTAATTCTTCTTGTATTCCTTTTAATGTTTCAACGAGTGATTTATCTATAATTACGAATACCTGTAATATAACCTACTCATGGTCAAAACAGTTTTTAGCAACTTCTTGCAGTCCTTTTTCGGGAACAAGTAGTTTTAGCAATGGAACTAGTTATACTTCGATAGAGCCAGAATTCAGTTTTTCTAGTCCTGGAATTTTTCAAATCCGACAAACATTAACAAACTCTTGTGGGAATTTTACTTCTACAAAACAAATTACTGCTCAAGCTCCGCCAGAAATTGGAATTAACCCAGTTTCAAGTATTTGTGCTGGTCAAAGTGTCTCTCCAACTCCCATTTTAAATGATTGTTTGGAATCTATTGACACCTATTTATGGAGTTTTCCTGGTTCCTCCACTGTTTCCTCCAGTTTATCAACTCCGGGAGCAATTACATATCCAACTGATGGCGCTTATACAATTGATCTGAGTGCCACAAATTCTTGTGGTACTAGTGTTGCACAAACTGCATTAACAGTTAACTATGTTCCTCCAGTCGTAAACCCTTTTACTGTTTCACCATTGTGTGAAGGTTATGACGCAATTTTTACGTCAGATTTAGTTGTTGGTGCGACTTATTCTTGGTCTGGGCCAAATGGTTTTTCTTCATCACAGCAAAATCCAATTATTACAAGCGTTTTACCAGCAAATGCGGGACTTTATTCCGTTTTTGCATCCGTTGGAACTTGCTTAGGATTAAGTGAAAGTGTAAATCTTGTTATTTTACCAGAAACAATTGTAAATGCAGGGATCGACATCGAAAATTGTATAGACGATAATTCTTTTACAATTAGTTCAGCAACTCCAGCCGGAGGGGTTTGGTCGGGGCCTGGCATAAATGTTGCTGGTTTGTTTGATCCAAATACCGCTGGTTCTGGAGTCCATACTTTAACGTATACTTTCACAGATCCGGTAACATCATGCGTTTATTCTGATTTCATTTTAGCAAGAGTTAATGCTTTGCCAATTGTAAATGCAGGTTTAGATGTGTCCCTTTGTAATCAACCTATCGCAAATGATTTATTTCCTATTACTCCTCTAAATGGAATTTGGTCTGGACCGGGAATAACAGATCCGACGGGTGAATTTACACCGAGTGGAAATGGTGTTTTTGAAGTTTTTTATTCTTTTACAGATGGTAATGGATGTTTTAATCTTGATTCAATCGATGTATCTATAATTAACGCAACAGTTGCTGATGCAGGTTTAGATTCTATAATTTGCGAAAATGGAAATAATGTTCAATTATCTGGAATCCCTTTAGGGGGAATTTGGTCGGGGGTTGGAATTTCCCCCTTAGGAGTTTATAACCCTTCAATTGCTGGAACTTTCACAATGACTTATACTTTTGGAGCGGGAACATGTCAAACATCTGATGTAATGGATTTTAGTGTAACTGCAGCGCCAGTTGTTGAAGCTGGAAGTAATTTCACTGTTTGTTTGGATGGTGGAAACAGAGATTTAAGTTCATCTCCAACTCCGATAGGTGGAACGTGGTCGGGAACTGGAATCACCGATCCTGCGGGAACTTTTGATCCACTAATTTCAGGTTCAGGTTCATTTATCCTAACTTATACATATACAGACTTATTAACAAATTGCTCCAATACTGATTTTTTAACTGCAAATGTAACTGCTTTGCCTATTGTTAACGCAGGAAATGACACAGTTTTATGTAATCAACCGCTTCCCGTTCAATTAGTTGGTTCTCCTGTTGGAGGATTTTGGTCTGGTCCAAATGTAACAGCAGCTGGAATTTTTACACCAACAGGAACAGGAGTTTTTGAACTTTTTTACAGCTTTACCCTTACATCTTGCGACGCGGTTGATAGTTTGGAAGTTACAGTTGTTGATCCATCTCAAGCTGATGCAGGTTTAGATTTTGAATTATGTTTTTCAAATACTCAAACGCAGATTGTTGGTCTTCCAGCCGGTGGAACATGGTCTGGAACAGGAATTACAGGAAATGGAAATTACACACCAAATGTCCCAGGAACTTATACATTAACATATTCTTTTGGCGGGGGAAATTGTTTGACCACGGATGATGTGGAATTAATTGTTCATGATTTACCAACTGTAAATGCTGGACTTGATGATGCGTATTGTGAATCTGAATCAGCAGTAAATCTTGTTGGAAATCCGGCAAACGGGACTTGGTCAGGATCAGGTATTATAAATGGAATTTTCGGAACTTTTGATCCTTCAATTGCAGTAATTGGAAATAATACTTTAACGTATACCTATACGGATCCAATTACGACTTGTACAAATACGGATGATACTGATATATCAATTAATGTCTTGCCAAATGTAGGTTTTACATTTAATCAAATAGTTTGTTCAAATACTTCAGAAAGTTTTACAAATAACACTATTCTAGGTGATGCTTTTTCATGGAATTTTGGCGATGGGACAGCATTAAATGTTAACACAAATCCAACCCACAGTTATGCAAATTCAGGGTTTTTTGATGTAAATTTAATTGCGACTACAATTGATGGTTGTGTAGATTCTATTTCTCAACAAATAGAAGTGAGAGAAACGCCGACGGCTGACTTTACTCTTGCATCAGATTCCGCTTGTGGTCCTCTAATTGTAAATTTCACAAATAACTCTTTAGGACTTGGCGCAATTGTTTATGCGTGGGATTTTGGAAATGGAAATACTTCTGCACTACAAAACCCAGCACCTGAAACTTACATTGCAGGTTTAATTCAAGATACATCTTATATTATCACTTTATCTGTTACCAATTCTTGTGCAACAGTTTCTCATTCTGATACAGTAAAGGTAATGCCATTACCAATTGCTCGTTTTGGTCCACGATTTGATGTTGGTTGTTCACCATTTATTCTTGAATTTGCAAATAATAGTGTTGGTTTACCTGATGTTTACGATTGGGATTTTGGAAATGGAACAACTTCAAATATAAGTGATTCTTTGTTTACACAAGTTTTTATAACAGCATTAGAGGATACAACCTTTACCATGAGATTAATTGTAAGCAATGAATGTGGAATTGATTCAGCTTTCCATACAATAACGATTTTACCACAAACTGTAAACGCATTTTTTAATACAAACATCACGGAGGGTTGTGCACCTCTTTCTGTTAATTTTACAAATTTATCGAATGGAGGTTTACAATACGCTTGGGATTTTGATGATTTGAATTTTGCAAATACTGCTGATGCTGCAAATACATATACTCAAGCTGGAACATACACTGTTCAAATGATTGTGAACAATGACTGCAGTGTGGATACTTCTTACGCTACAATTGAGGTGCATCCAACACCAGACATTGATTTCAGTTTTGCGCCCAGTATTTCTTGTGTTGGCGATTCGCTTCAATTTACTAATTTGTCAACCAATATAGCCGGTTTAAGCTATGACTTTGGAGATTTAAGTTTTTCTAATTTATCAAACCCAACACATGCTTATGCTTCAAGTGGAACTTTTCAAGTAACCCTTTCAGGGTCAAGTACACTTTTTGCCTGTCAGGCGAGTATCACAAAACCTGTTGATATTTCTGTCACACCAATTGCAGGTTTCAATATGAATATTTCAGATGTATGTGATCCTGCACCAATTATTTTTACAAATACAAGTCAATCGTTTGATTTTATAACATGGGATTTTGATGATGGGAATGTTTCATCATTAAATAATCAAACACATACTTATACAAGTCCCGGGATTTATGACATAAAAGTTGTCGTCCAAACTGCGGCCGGTTGTTTCGATTCAATAACGCAACAAGTTGAAATTTTCCCAACTCCAGTCGCTGATTTTAATCTCATAGTTGCAGATTCTTGCCATGCTCCAGTAATTGTGAATGTTCAAGATAATTCATCTGGAGCAACATCTTATGCCTGGGATTTTGGAAATACAACAACTTCAACTTTAACTAATCCAATAACAGCTTATCCAAATCCTGGAATTTATGATGTAAAATTAATTGTTTCAAATCAATTTGGATGTGAAGACTCCCTAACGAAAGCGATTGATATTGATAATACCGTTGCCTCCTTTACAATACCACCTTACGACACTTGTTTTCCAAGTATTGTAGTTTTTAATAATACGAGTATAAATTACTCCAATATTAATTGGAGTTTTGGAGATGGAAATGTTTCAAACAGCGTTAATCCAAGTAATGTTTACGCAAATCCTGGTGATTATTTTGTTAAATTGGTTGTTGAAAATAATAGTTGTAAAGACTCTTTAACCCAAATAGTTCGGGTATATCCTGTTCCAACCACAGATTTTATAGTATTTAATGCAGATTCATGTAAATTACCTGCCCAAGTTTTAACAAGTAACACTTCATTAGGGGCAACGAATTATTTATGGGATTTTGGTAATGGATTTACTTCTAATACAACAAATTCAAGTTCGTTTTATAACGCAGCTGGAACCTATTTTATAAAACTTGTAGCTACTAATCAATATGGTTGCCAAGATTCAATTATCAAAGATGTAGGGATTTATGGATCACCAACAGCAAATTTTATTGTTTCAGATCAAATCTTGTGTGTCGGCGATGACTTTTTTGCCACTTCACTCAGTCTGCAAAATGATTCCCTAAGGTGGTTTATGGGAGACGGAATAGAATACACAAACAATGTTGTCAATCACAATTATGAAAATCCCGGCGATTATTTTATTGCATTGGTTGCGTATGGTCAAGGGGCGTGCAGTGATACCATGTTTGCTTCTATTCCTGTAACCGTAAATGTTACTCCAACAGCTAATTTTTCGTTTGTCAATGTAGAAGAAGAAAACTTAGTAAATGGAACAATTGATTTTTCAAATTTATCTGCTTTTGCTAATAGCTATGTGTGGTATTTGGAAGGTGATTCTACTTCAACGAAGGTAAATCCAACCTACCAATACAATTATTTTGGAGATATTCAAGTAACATTAATTGCATTAAATGATAACGGTTGTGTGGATTCAATCACCAAAACGGTAGCCATTGATTATTACAAAGGTCTTTTTGTGCCCAACGCATTGTATCTAAATCATCCAAGTTTTGAAGTTTCACACTTTCTTCCTAAAGGAGTTGGATTGTATTCATACCATATATTTATTTACGATGATTGGGGTAATTTAATTTGGGAATCGACCGCTTTAGACGCAGTTGGAAGACCAACTGAATCTTGGGATGGAACTTTTAACGGAGTTCCTGTTCAACAAGATGCTTATGTTTGGAAGGTTGATGCAACATATCTAACCACAGGTCTTTGGGAAGGTAAAGAATACCCAAATGAAAGAAAAACTTTTAAAAAATCTGGAACTGTAACCGTAATCAAATGATGAAAAAATATACACTACAATTGAGTCTATTTGTTTGTCTATTAATTACGACAACAAATTTAAGAGCGCAAGATGCTAACTTTTCCATGTTTTATAATAATCCAACGTATTATAATCCTGGTATGACAGCTATTGGAAATGGTTTTACATTTAGAACAAATGCCAGAAGTTTATGGACTCCCATTCCAAGTAAATTTAATACTGTTTCGGTTTCTTTAGAAGCAGAAGCTGTGAATAAAATTGGTTTTGGTTTACAAGCATATTCAGATGTTGCGGGCGAAGGCTCACTCAGAACAACGGGAGCAAATCTCGCTTACATGTATCGACCATTGGAGTCAAAAAATGCCTTATTACAAATTGGTTTCTCAGGCGGATTAGTGAATAAATACATTGATTGGAGTAAATTAACCTTTTCAGATCAGCTGGATGAGGTTCATGGAAATGTGAGGGAATCCGCTTTTTCAAATCCAAATTTCAGAAATGTTTCCTATGCTGATTTTGCTGCTGGCTTAGCTTTCAAATTCAATCGTCAAAAGAAAAAATCTGGCGGACTGAAACGCAAAATCACTGGAACTTTTGGTGCAGGATTTCATCATTTAACGCAACCAAAAGATGCTTTTTTAGGTGACAAAGAACGTTTACCAATAAAAAGTGTTGGTCACGGAACAATCAGTTTTTTGATTGATAATGTGATTTTCTCACCAGCATTTATTTATGAAAGGCAAAATCAATTTCAAACTTTTACCATTGGAATGAATGTTATTAAAAAACCTTTTTACGCAGGAATTTGGTTCAGAAATAGAAGTTATTTGCTGCTTCCACGAAGATATGATTCATTTATAATGTCTGTGGGTGCGCACATTCCTCACAAAAAACTGACAACTTATAGAATTGGTTACAGTTTTGACATGACAATTTCACGTTTGAAATCAGCTTCAATAGGAACACACGAAATTAGTTTGATAATTGATTACGACAATCGTGTTTTATTTCAAAAAATGAAAAACAAAAAAAGCTTGAGAAATAAATACAAATGTCCAGAAGATTTTAAGGGATTTGATTGATAATGAATTCAAAAAACCAATCATTTTTTAGTTATTTATTAACGCTTGTAATTACTGGAATAAGTTTAATTCTTAGTTCGAGTTTGATTGGAACAATTTATTCTAGTTCTACCAAACAAAAAACGTTTAAAACAGAAGATTTAATTCAATTTTATGGAAAAAATGTATTTTTTTTCTTACAACTATTTCCTTTTGTTATTGCGCTTTTAGTTTTACTTTTTTGTGTGAAATTTATTCATAAACAACAAATCAAGGAACTTTTTACGCAAAAAATTAAGTTTTCTTGTAGGCGTTTATTTGTCAGTTTTTCTTTTTGGGGAATTTTACTTATTCTGCTTTTAATTGTGCAGCTTTTTATTTTTCAAAAACCCATCAAATGGAATTACGCCTCGGAAAGTTTTTGGATCTTAATGTTGATTAGTTTTATCTTTGTAAGTTTTCAAACTTTATTTGAAGAAATTCTTTTTCGTGGGTATTTGTTGCAAAGCTTTTCCAGTTTTTTACCCAAAAAATGGATGGCAATTTTAGCATCTTCTCTTTTGTTTGGGTTGATGCATTTTGCAAATCCTGAAATTAAAATATTTGGTAATTTAATCCTGATTTATTACATTTTAACAGGCGTGTTTTTGTCCTTAATTTCAGTTTTGGACAAAGGAATTGAACTCGCTTTTGGATTTCATTTGGCAAATAATTTATTTGGAACTTTGATTCTTACAAATAATTGGCAAGTTTTTCAAACGGACGCACTTTTTAAAGATTATTCTAAACCAATTATTTCATGGGAAATATGGATTACTTTATTTATTCTCTACCCAATTTTGTTTTTTTCCTTTAAGAAAATCTATAAATGGAAGATTGGCGAAATTTTTGCTTAATTTTGAGAAATTTTTATTTATGAAATCATTTCTTTTAACACTATTCCTTTTAGTTTCCTCTCAATTCGTTTCTGCACAATTAATTTCAGGAACATTAATCAACGAAGGACGTAAATTAATTTCAAGTTTTGATTTTAAAATTCACGGAAAACACAAAGGATTTCAGACTTATGAATTAGCTGTTAATTCAATGGGTGAGGTTACTAGCGTCGTGATGAAAGAAGTAGAAGGAGATTTAGTGTCAACTCCTGCAAAAATTGAAGCTGTTAAAGTTTTGAAAAAATTAAAATTTACTGGAGCTAATTTCTATCCTAAATTTCAACATGTAACCGTCAAAATGGAATTTTTGAAATAAATTTAAAATATCGTTCATACATCTACCTGATTTTTAATTAGTTAATTTTTTATTTGTTAAAAAATTTAAAATACTATAAATTTATTTACCACGGTAAATAAATTGTATCTATATTTACACTATAAAATTTAATTTAATTAATAAAAATAAAATGGAATCAAAAAAAGTTTGGGGAATAGACCCAACACATTCAGAAGTACAATTTAAAATCAAACATTTAGTAATTTCAACGGTAACTGGTCAATTTACTGATTTCAGTGGAGAAATTCATTCAAATGGAGATAATTTTGAAGGCGCAAAAGCTAAATTTGAAGCGCAAATTGCAAGTATTTCAACTAATAACACAGACAGAGATGGGCATTTAAAATCAGCAGATTTTTTTGATGCAGAAAATTTTCCTGTTTTAAGTTTTGAATCAACTGAATTTAATCGCGTAGATGATGGTAGTTTTGAAATGAAAGGAAAAATGTCAATTAGAGGAGTTTCAAAAGAAATTACTTTGAATGCAGAATATGGCGGACAAATGACGGATTTCTATGGAAATGTTAAAGTTGGATTTGAAATTTCGGGAAAAATTAGCCGTAAAGATTTTGGTTTAACTTGGAATGGAGTTACCGAAGCAGGTGGAATTGTTGTAAGTGATGAGGTGAAATTATTGTTGAATTTACAATTTTCTTAAAAAGATATAAAAGTAACGCTATCTTCATTATTTTGGATATTAACTTTATTATTAGCCTTGGCTTACTAAAAATTAAATTTCTAAAAAGCTTCGATATTGCTTTTTTACAAAGTCTTTTAATTAAGGTTATTAATTTTAAAAAGGGCAGTTCGCAAGGATTACTCTTTTTAGTTTTTTACGATTTTTTCGCAGGAAATTCTTTCCTTGTTCCATGATAATTGCAAATAATAGATTCCATTTTCAAATTGAGATAAATTGAGTAGAGATTCCATCTTCCCTTGCAATAAAATTTTTCCCAAAGCATTGATTAATTTGAAATCAAAATCTTTGTAATTTTCATCAATTAAAAGAAAATCAGCTGTTGGATTTGGGTGAATTTTTTTTACTTTATTGTACAATTTAAAATTTTCGAGATAAAAATAATTTGCTGAACGACATTCAAACCATGGACCAACTGCTAAACTTCCTCCAGTTAAACTCAATGAGCCAAAATTAAAAACATGTGCATGAAAAGTTGAAACACAATCCCCAGGTCCCAAAATATTGATAAAACCTTCATCTACCTCAAGAGAATCGCATTGGAAAAAACCATTTATTGTAAAATCACTTTTAACAATGATTTTGTGATGTCCGCAAATAGCTCCCGATGAATCAATTTTAAAGTACGCATTGCTTACAATTACTGAATCAAACACAATAGGATGTTTTATTAAAACTGAATCATAAAATTGATAGGGCGGAATCAAATTATTTTTCCAGTTACTTTCATTATTCCAAGAACCATAATTTATAGTTTCAAATCTTTGACAAAACAAATGAAAAGAGTGTGTCAATAATGCTATTAAAATTATTTTTTTCACAAGATTAAAGGTACAAAAAATAAATGATATGAACAAATCTTTGTCAATAAACTGACAATTCGTCATAAATTCGCTAAAGAAAGTAAAAAATTGTCACAATTTGAATTAAATGATCCAATGGCATACAAATTGACTTATGAAAGGAAATTAGATTAAGTTTTGACTTATGATAATGATTAAAATCGCAGATTAAAAGTAAAATAAATAAAAAGAAAAATGGGAAAAATTATCGGAATCGACTTAGGGACAACAAATTCATGTGTCTCAGTGATGGAAGGAAACGAACCAGTAGTGATTGCAAATTCTGAAGGAAAAAGAACAACACCTTCTATCGTTGCTTTCATTGAAGGCGGAGAAATTAAAGTTGGTGATCCTGCTAAAAGACAAGCAATCACAAACCCAACAAAAACTATTAGCTCAATCAAGCGTTTTATGGGTTCATCTTTTGATGAAGTTAAAAAAGAAGCGGATAGAGTTCCTTACAAAATTGTAAAAGGAGATAACAACACTCCACGGGTTGAAATCGACGACAGAAAATATACTGCACAAGAAATTTCTGCTATGATTCTTCAAAAAATGAAGAAAACTGCAGAAGATTATTTAGGTCATGAAGTTACTGAAGCAGTTGTTACTGTTCCTGCTTACTTCAACGATTCTCAACGTCAAGCTACAAAAGAAGCTGGTGAAATCGCTGGTTTAACAATCAAAAGAATTATCAACGAACCAACTGCAGCTGCTTTAGCTTATGGTTTAGATAAAAAAGGTATCGATCAAAAAATCGTTGTTTTCGATTTCGGTGGTGGAACACATGATGTTTCTGTATTGGAATTAGGTGACGGAGTTTTCGAAGTTTTAGCAACTGACGGAGATACGCATTTAGGTGGCGATGATGTAGATCATGAAATCATTACATGGTTAGCTGACGAATTTAAAAATGACGAAGGTGTTGATTTACGTAAAGACCCAATGGCTTTACAAAGATTAAAAGATGCTGCAGAAAAAGCGAAAATTGAACTTTCTTCTACAACTTCTTCTGAAATCAATTTGCCATATATTATGCCAGTAGACGGAGTGCCAAAACACTTAGTTAGAACTTTATCAAGAGCTAAATTCGAGCAATTAATCTCTAAAATTGTTGAAAGAACAATCGCTCCTTGTAAATCTGCATTGAAAAATGCTGGTTTAACAACTGCTGATATCAACGAAGTAATTTTAGTTGGTGGTTCAACTCGTATTCCAGTTATTCAAGATGCTGTTGAACGTTTCTTTGGAAAAGCTCCTTCAAAAGGTGTTAATCCTGACGAAGTTGTTGCTCTTGGTGCTGCAATTCAAGGTGGAGTTTTGACAGGTGAAGTAAAAGATGTTTTATTATTAGATGTTTGCCCTTTATCTTTAGGAATTGAAACAATGGGCGGTGTTATGACGAAATTAATAGACGCAAACACAACTATTCCAACAAAAAAATCTGAGACTTTCTCAACGGCATCAGACAATCAACCTTCTGTAGATATTCATGTTTTACAAGGTGAGCGTCCAATGGCAACAGACAATAAATCTTTAGGTAGATTCCAATTATCAGATATTCCACCAGCGCAAAGAGGAGTTCCTCAAATCGAAGTAACTTTTGATATTGATGCAAACGGAATAATGAATATTTCAGCTAAAGACAAAGGAACAGGAAAAGTTCAATCGATTAAAATTGAAGCATCTTCAGGATTAAGCGATGAAGAAATCCAAAGAATGAAAGCAGAGGCAATTGCTAATGCAGATTCTGACAAAAAGAAAATGGAAGAAATCGAAAAAATTAACAAAGCTGATTCATTGATTTTCCAAACTGAGCGTCAGTTGAAAGAATACGGTGATAAAATTTCTGCTGATAAAAAACAACCAATTGAAGAAGCTTTAGCCGCTTTAAAAATTGTTTTTGAAATCAAAGATATGGATAATATCGACGCTGCAACTGAACGTTTAAATGACGCTTTCCAAGCTGCTTCTCAAGATATGTACAATGCTTCTAACCCACAAGAGGGTGGAGCTGGAGCACAAGAAACATCTAACGCAAATCCAACAGAAGAAGTCACTGATGTTGATTTCGAAGAAGTTGACGAAACAGAAGAAAAAAAGTAATTTTTTAATAGATTAACTTTAAACAATTAATCCTGCTCAGCTTCGATAATAATCGGGAGAGCGGGATTTTTTATTCTCTAGAAATTTCAAATATTGAAATAAAAAAAGAGGAAATCTCTTCGGAAATCCTCTTTTTTACTACAATTATATTTTTGATTTTATTTTTCTTTTTCTTCAGTAGATTCGCTATTTTCGATCGCTTCTTCATTTTCAGCTTCGGCAACTTCTTCATCAGAAACTACTTCAACAACAGCTTTTGCATCTTTTGTAGCTTTAACTTCTTTTTTCACGTCAACAGCATTCCAACCTTTCATTCCTTTTTCAATTCTGAATGTTACAGTATCTCTTTCAGAAATTGCCTCTAAATGCCCATTCACATGGGAGAAATAACTTTCTTGATTGTCTCTGTCTTTGATAAAACCATATCCTTTTGAAGTATCAAAAAATGTAACTATTCCAATATGATTTGGATTTACTGCTTCAGAATCTTCTCTAGTTGGAATACCAATTTCGATGTTTGCTGCAATTACTTTTTTCTTTTTCAAGGGATCTGGAGGAGTTGCAGATAAATTACCATTTTCATCAACATAAGCAATCATATCATCAAATGAACTAGCTCCTTCTGCTTTACGTTCATCTTTTTTCTTCTGTTTTTCTTCACGTTTTTTAATTCGTAATTTTTCTTTTTCTTTTTTATTGAAAGTTTCTTGGGATTTTGCCATTTAAGCTCTTGGAAATTAATTAATAATGAAACAATAAATTGATTCCTTTATCAATTTATTGCTTTTACTTTTACAAAGGTACGAAAAAAAAGTGATTTTAGAATATAGTACAAAATCATATTTGTTAAACAAAAAAACGCCAATCTTTCGATTGACGTCTAAAATTTATTATTTTTCTGAAATTATTCAACTGTAACAGACTTAGCCAAATTTCTTGGTTGGTCCACATTACAGCCTCTGAAAACAGAAATATGGTAGGATAATAATTGTAGCGGAATTGTAGCTAAAAGTGGAACAAGATTTTCGTCGGTGTCAGGAATTTCGATGATGTGATCGGCTAAATCTTTTACCTGTGTATCTCCTTCAGTAACAATACAAATTAATTTTCCTTTTCTAGCTTTTACTTCTTGAATGTTGCTAACAACTTTTTCATAGGAAGTTCCTTTTGTAGCTATAACAAAAACAGGCATTTCTTCATCAATTAAAGCAATTGGTCCATGTTTCATTTCTGCTGCAGGGTAGCCTTCTGCGTGAATGTAAGAAATTTCCTTTAATTTCAAAGCGCCTTCTAAAGCTACGGGAAATGAACTGTTTCTACCCAAGTAAAGTGCATTTGATGCATTTTGATAGATTCTAGCAATTTCTTTAATTTTTGCATCGCTATCTAATATTTTTTTAACTTTATCAGGAACTGCTTCTAAATCTGCAAGCATTGTATGAAACGTTGTTTCACTGATGGTTCCTTTCTTATTTGCTAAGGATAGAGCTAAAAGTGTCAAAATTGTAACTTGAGCAGTAAAAGCTTTTGTTGATGCAACTCCAATTTCTGGTCCAGCGTGTGTATAAGAGCCAGCATCAGTAATTCTTGAAATAGAAGAACCAACAACATTGCATATTCCTAAAATTGTTGCTCCTTTTGATTTTGCCAATTCTAATGCGGCTAAAGTATCAGCAGTTTCACCAGATTGAGAAACTGCTATTACAATGTCATTTTCATTTATAATTGGATTTCTATATCTAAATTCACTTGCATATTCAACTTCAACATTGATTCTTGCAAGGCCTTCAATTAAATATTCTCCAACTTGACATGCGTGCCAAGATGTGCCACAAGCAACAAAAATCAATCGATTCGCATTGATCATTTTTTGCTCGTATTCTTTCAATCCGCCTAAAGCAACCCAACCTTTTTCAGCATTCAATCTTCCTCTGAAGCAATCGTGAATTGATCTTGGTTGTTCAAAAATTTCTTTCAACATAAAATGCTCAAAACCACCTTTTTCAAGCGCTTCTAATTTCATTTCTAACTGTTGAATATAAGGTGTTTTATCTTGATTAGTAATACTTAAAATTCTTAAACCATCATTCAAATCAACAACGGCAATTTCTTCGTCATTTAAATAAACAACTTGTTTCGTATATTCAACGATTGGCGTTGCATCAGAAGCTAAGAAAAATTCATTTTCTTCACCAATTCCAATTACTAGAGGACTACTTTTTCTTGCAGCAACAAGTTGATTTGGATTATTTTTGGATAAAATTACAATTGCATAAGCACCTGTAACATTTAAAAGAGCATGCCTAACAGCTTCGACCAATTCAACTTTTTCAGTTTTTATAATATCATCTATTAAATGAACTAAAACCTCTGTATCTGTTTCACTGACAAAACTATAACCTCTACTTTTTAACTCTTCTCGAAGTATGTCATAATTTTCTATTATTCCATTGTGAATTAAGGCTAATTCACCATCATTGCTGTAATGAGGATGTGAATTAATGTCATTGGGTAAACCATGGGTTGCCCAACGAGTATGGCCAATTCCTATGTTACCAGTAATATTTTTACCACTAGCAAATTCTTCCAAATTTGCAACTTTACCTTGTTTTTTATAAATGTTTAGGTCTCCTTTGTCTAATAATGCAATTCCTGCACTATCGTAACCTCTATATTCTAATCTTTTTAGACCTTTAATGATTATTGGATAAGCTTCACGTTTTCCAATATATGCAACAATCCCGCACATAAATTTATATTTTAGTATTTAGTATAAATAACGTATAATTTTGGTTGTTTTTTGTTTTGTGTATTAGCACCATTAAAGATAACTCTTTCTGCCGAAGTCAACATTTTTGCAGAAGATAAATACACTCCCAAATTATCAATATTTCCATTTACAATTTGTTGTACATAATCTCTCAAGTCAATGGTGTAATTTTTATTTGCATCGCTGTAGGTGCCAAGTACATTTAAATTATATAGTTTATCATTCGTCGAACTAATTTTTGTTGAAGCAGTAATAGATGCGCATGGAAAAAAGATATCAGAGCTGTAATAACTAACAGGTAATTCCAATTGTGCGTATTGAATAATCGAATTTTTAGGAATATCATCAATGGAAGTTAATTTTACAACTGCTCGTGATTTATTTGATTGCAAATAAAAAGTTTCGTTTCCTAAATCTTGATTTAGAATAACAGATTCTACATTAGTCCCTGAATTATCAACTTGAATGTGATTAAAATCAGCACATTCAGTATTTATCAAAAAATCATATGTTTTTGCAAGACCGTCTTGTGTATAATAAATAGTCATTTTAGATAATGGGTCATTCAAATTAAAGTAAAAGACTCCTCCTTTTCCAGAAGATTGTATACCGTTATTTACTTTTATATTTAGCCCTTTGAAATAAGCTAAAAAATTTTCATTTGACGCAAATGAAGTTGCATTAACACTAGCTTCGGTCATTAATGTTCTCGCGATTGTTGTGTCAAGATAAAGCCTTAATTGACTTTCAACTTTTTCTGTGCCAATTACTATTTGAGTTGTTGGATCTGGCGTTAAAAGATCCTTATTTGAATCCATCCAATTACTGCTTTTAACAGTTCTCGTTTGAAAAGAATAATATACGGAATCAGTTGAAAGGGATTGATCTAATTCATAAACTTCAAATTTTTGTGGGTCTAAACCTCCATAATAATCTTTGTATTCAAGACCCAAAACGAAAGAATCTATTGCAATAGTCGATAAAAGTCCAAAATCTGGATTAAATCCTGAAAGACGAAATTGAGTGTAAAATTCAGATTCAAATTTTCCAAAAGTTGGATCATTATACGAACCTAAAATGGCAACAGAGAGATTACTACTAACAATAGAATCCTCAGCAATTGTATAAGTTTTTAAACCAAAAGTGTCAATCTCATCTGAATTTAAAAATGCGTTTGGGTTCAAACCAGTTTTACCAATTGTTGAAACTTCTTTCTTACAACTTGAAATAAAAAATAGTGCAAAACTAAAGGCAAATAAAATAAAATTTTTCAATGAATTCAGTAAAAATTAATAATTAAAATTTAAACAAAAACTTCCTCTTCTATTACTTTATCAAAAAATTCTGATAATGCCTTAGTTTGCAATTCTTCAGCTACGAAATCTTGTTTCAAACATGTTGCCTCGTCATAAAGTGCCTGTGTAATGGGATTTAACGTTTCAGTTCCCAAGGCTAATGCATCAGTATATTTGAAAATTGTTTTCATAACATTTTCGTATGATGTGTCCTGCATTTCGGTAATCAATTTTTTATCGAAGCCGTCAAATTTAAGTTTTTCTGGAAAACGGTCATCCCAATTATTGTTAATTTCCTCCTCATACAAACTCAATACAACTTTTGAATCTGAAAAATGCGGGTCTTTGTGATAAATTTTCTTGATATAAAGTGGCATTAATGAAGCCATCCAGCCGTGACAATAAATTACATCTGGTTTCCAGCCTAATTTTTTAACTGTTTCTAAAACGCCTCTACAAAAGAACATTGAACGTTCGTCATTGTCTTTGTAATAAACTCCTTCTTCATCTGTTAAAATATTTTTCCTGTCGTAAAACTCCTCATTGTCAATAAAATAAACTTGAAGTCTAGCTGCTGGAATTGAAGCAACTTTGATAATTAACGGATGATCTTTATCGTCAATAATAATATTCATACCTGACAAACGAATAACTTCATGTAATTGATGTCTTCTTTCGTTGATACAAGCAAATTTTGGAGTAAAAACACGAATGTCTCTTCCTGCTTCTTGAATGCTTTGTGGTAATCGTCTTGTGAAATTTGAAATTTCAGATTTTTGTACAAAAGGTGCAATTTCTTGTGAAACAAAAAGAATCTTTTTTTTCTCCATTGAAGCTTTAGATTGAGGTAATATTATTAAAATAAAGCACAAAATTAAAAAAAAATAACGAATTTTCCAAAAAAGAATTTAGATTTGTCGGTTTTATATATTTTTTAATATTTTGAAAATTGATTATTTTTTATAAAACAGAAGAAATTGAAACTTTTATTCTTGATTTAAAATCAAAGCATAAAACCATTGGGTTTGTTCCAACGATGGGAGCTTTGCATGAGGGACATGTCTCTTTAGTGAAGGAATCAAAATTGGTTTGTGATTTTACAATTGTGAGTGTTTTTGTAAATCCGACACAATTTAATAACATTGCTGATTTTGAAAAGTATCCAATAAATTCAGAATCTGATATAAAAATATTGCAAGAGATTGCGTGCGATGTACTTTTTCTTCCTACTAAAGAAGAAATATATACAGCGAATTATGTTTTTCCAAAGATAGATTTAGGTTTATTAGATCAAGTTTTAGAAGGCAAACATCGACCTGGTCATTTTAAAGGCGTTATCCAAGTTGTTTATAGACTTTTCGAAATTATTCGTCCGACAAAAGCTTTTTTTGGATTAAAAGATTTTCAGCAATTGGCAGTTATTAAAAAAATGACTGATTTTTTTGATTTTAACATAGCAATTATTCCTTGTAAAACGATTAGAGAAAATGATGGGTTGGCAATGAGTAGTCGCAATATGCGCTTGAGTCAAACGCAACGAATTGAGGCTTTATTCATTTTTGAAAGTTTAATTTTAGCAAAAAATCTAGCTCCAAAATTAAGTCCAATAGAATGCAAAAAAATTATTGAAGACCGGTATTTAGAATCAAGTTTAAAACTAGAGTATTTTGAAATTATAAATCCTGAAAGTTTTGAAATTCTCATAACTAATTGGTGCGAAAATGCAGTTGCATGCGCAGTTGCTTATGTTGGTGATGTAAGATTGATTGATAATATGGTTTTGAACTAAATTTTAAAAAATAAAACTTCTTTTCAAACTCAGATTTCTGATTTTAATACTTATTTTTGCTAAAAACTATATATCTTTGTTTAAAGTAAGAATTTGAAATTACATCTCACATCTTTAGAATTTTCAGAGCAAATCGAATCAACTGTTTTTGGTTTTAAACATGACTTGAATTTAATTCAAACAGTTTCTTTTGATACACGTAAGATTTTAGAACCAAAAAATACTGCTTTTTTTGCTTTAAAAGGTGAATTCCGTGATGGTCATCAATTCATTGAAAATGCTTATGAAAAAGGTGTTCGGATTTTTGTAGTAGAGGATTCGTCTTTTTCAGAAAAGTTTAAAGATGCCACTTTTCACAAAGTAAATTCAGTTTTACAATCACTTCAAAAATTAGCTAAAAGGCACCGGGAAAAATACACTTTACCTGTAGTTGGAATTACCGGAAGTGTCGGAAAAACAACCGTTAAAGAGTGGACTTATCATTTATTGATGGCGAAATTTAAAATTGTTAGAAGTCCAAAAAGTTATAATTCTCAAATTGGTGTTGCACTTTCTCTTTTAGAAATCGACGAAACACATACACTCGGAATTTTTGAGGCGGGAATTTCGCACCCAAATGAAATGTCGGAATTAGCAGAAATGATTCAACCAAATTTTGGGATTTTTACTTCAATAGGATCTGCTCATTCACAAAATTTTCCTTCCTCAGAAATACATTTGAAAGAAAAGTCTAAATTGTTTTTAAAGTGTGAAAAAACATTCATTTTAGATGACATACCTGTTAATTCAGCTACAAATTACGAAATAGTTGGATTAAATAACTTTTCTGATTTACTACTATTTTCTCCTTTTCAAGATAAAGCAAGCTTGCAAAATCTGAGTTTGGCTCTGGCAATTTCACATGAATTAGGATTGAGTGAAAGCGAATTAATTCAGCAAATTAAAACACTTCCACGATTGGCTTTGCGCATGGAAACTTTTGATGGAATTAATGGAAATGTCATCATTAATGATTCTTACAATGCCGATTTAGATGCTTTGACTCAATCTTTGGAATACCAAAAAAGTATTGCGAATGATAAATTAAGAACAGCAATTATTGGAATTGATACTTTGACTGAATATCAAATTCAAGAAATAAAAGAGAAAGTTGAGCAATATAATTTAGCTTCTTGTTTTTTTATTTCGGGAGAGAATATTCCTGATTTTAGTCAGATAAAAGACCAAATAATTTTAATTAAAGGAACAAGGGTTGGACAAATTCAACGTATTGCAAAACTGTTTCAACTTAAAAAACATAAAACTAGGGTTGAAATAAATCTTTCAGCAATCAAAAATAATTTGAGTTTTTATCGCAATTTAATCAATCCAAGTTGCAAACTTTTAATTATGGTGAAAGCCTCAGCTTACGGTTCTGGAGCAGAAAAAATGGCTGAATATTTGGAGAAAAATGGCGTGGAATACCTTGGTGTTGCTTATGTTGATGAAGGAGTTGAATTGAGAAAACACGGAATTAACTTGCCAATTTTAGTCATGAATCCAGACGAAGATGGATTTGATGATTTAATAAAATATAAGTTAGAACCTAGTATTTATTCCTTCGAAATCTTAGAAAATTTTGTTAAAGCATTGATAAATTGTACGATTGAGAATTATCCAATTCATGTGAAATTTGATACTGGAATGAATCGTTTGGGTTTTGAAGCAGAAAATGTTACTCAATTATTGGATTTAATTCAAACTCAGCCGGAAGTCAAAATTCAAAGTATTTATTCGCATTTAGCGGATTCTGATAATAATAATTCTAAAGAATTTAGTTTGAAGCAAATTGAAAGATTTAATAAAATTTGTTCTTACTTTGAAAATAAACTTTCCTATTCTTTCATGAAACACATTTTGAACTCTGAAGGTGTATCTCGTTTTCCTGAAGCACAATTTGATATGGTTCGTGTTGGAATCGGACTTTATGGAATCAGTTCAAACCCTCGAATTGTTTCAGAATTAATTCCATCTATTTCTTGGTCTTCGATTATTTCTCAAATTAATAAGGTCAAAAAAGGTGAAAGTGTTGGTTATAGTTGTACGTTCACTGCAGAAAAAGAAATGAAAATAGCTACTGTTCCAGTTGGTTACGCTGATGGTTTCAAGCGAAATTTAAGCCAAGGAAAAGGTGGAATGTTTGTGAAAAATGTCTTTTGCCCGATAATTGGAAATGTTTGTATGGACATGACTATGATTGACGTAACAAATATTTCTTGTGAAGTAAATGAAATCGTTGAAATTTTAGGTAAAAACCAAACAATCGAAGAATTGGCAAAAAAAATGCAAACTATTCCATATGAAGTTTTGACTTCGATGTCGAGGAGGATGCAGCGAGTTTACACAGAGGAATGAAATGATGAATTGAAAAACATTTGTCAAGCTGAACATTCAAGACACAGAAGCTTTAATAACGTCATTTCACACCTTATTTTTGGTTTAATTGTATATAGTTTCCCCAAAAAAACAGCGATCAAATTTGATGTTGATTTATCGTTACAGTTGGCCTTTTTTTAATCTAACTGAGGTTACTAGTATACTTTTATGACACATCGAAAACTTGAAAATTAGCTTCGCGAAAAACTATGTTTTTCTTTTTTTCTTTTTTGCCGCTGGAAATAAAATATTATTCAAAATCAATCGGTAACCTGGCGAATTTGGGTGCAAACTCAAATCTGTTGGCGGATCTCCAACTCTGTGTTGAAAATCTTCTGGATCATGTCCACCATAGAAAGTCCAAGTCCCTTGACCATATTCTCCATGCAAATATTTTGCTGTTCCAAGTGTTTTATTTTCTCCTAAAATCAGGACATTTGGCTTGATTAAATCTTTGCGAAAATCGGTCGTTTGCCCCATAAATCCATCAATAACTTGAGTGTGACATTGCGTCAACATGGTTGGCACGACATCCCATTTTGCAGAAAAATCAAAGAGTGTAAATTTATCAACATTTTCTGGCATTCGATGCAAATCTGTTCCATCGATGTTTGAATATTCGTACGTAAAAGGATCTTTTACCAATTTGAATTTATCGAAAGCTAAGGTATTGTTGAAATCTAATTTTTCCTGACAATCTGGACTTGAAGGATCACCGTCGAACATACTTTCACAAATGTCTGTTTGGTGAGCAGCTAAGCCAATATCATAACTATCTGTTCCACTGCACATTGTGAATAAAAACCCTCCGCCAACAACGAAATTTTTAATGTTGTTTGCAACTGCTAATTTTAAATGCGAAACTTTATTAAATCCTAACATTTTTGCATCCGTTTCAGCGTCAATTACTTGTTGTTTGTACCAAGGCGACCCTTTAAATGCACTATAAAATTTTCCATATTGTCCTGTGAAATCTTCGTGATGTAAGTGCAACCAATCGTATTTTGGCAAAATTCCCATAATGATTGCAGAATCATAGATTTTATCATAGGGAATTTCGGCGTATTCTAAAACCATTGTTACTGCGTCATCCCATGGCATGGTGCCTTTTGGAGTATAAACTGCAATTTTTGGTGCTTTTTCTAATTGTACAATTTCTTGATTTACCTCTGGATTTGAAATCTCATTTTTAATTGTGTTGACTTGTCCGTCCGTAACTATTTGATATTTTACTCCGCGAATTATCAATTCTTCCTCAATTTTTTTAAGATTTGGACATAAAAATGAACCACCTCTGTAATTTAACAACCAATCAATTACAACATCGTTTTCCAACATCCAAAAAGCCAATCCATAAGCCTTTAAATGATTCGTTTGCGTATTATCCATTGGAATAATAATTTGAGAACTTCTTCCAGAAAAACTCAAAATTAGAAAGAAAAGTAAGGCTAAAAATCGTTTCATATAAGTAAATACGGTAATTTTTGATGAATGTACTACTAATTTCGCACTGAAATCTAAATTTCTTGGTAAAAAAAGTTAAAAAGGTACATCTTCATTAGCGTTACGACCAAAATCAACGTCATTTGAGAAATTACTTCTGATTGTTTGGTTTTGTGTTAATGCAGGAGAATCAAATCCTTTTGAAGCCATATTATTCATTGCAGAGCCAAAAGTATTAGGAACCAAATCGTCACCAAAAGAATCAACATTATCGAAACGTGCGTATTGTTTGATAAATTTCAATCGAACGCTTTCAAGAGCACCATTCCTGTGTTTTGCGACGATAATTTCAGCAATTCCTTCATTTGATTGTCCGTCTTCATTATGAGTTAAACCATAATATTCTGGTCGATAAATAAACGACACAATATCAGCGTCTTGCTCAATTGCTCCAGACTCACGTAAGTCGGAAAGCATTGGCTTTTTATCACCCCCCCGCGTTTCTACGGATCGACTTAACTGTGAAAGTGCTATGATTGGTACATTTAATTCTTTTGCAATTTCTTTAATAGATCTTGAAATCGTTGAAATTTCTTGCTCTCTATTTCCGGGACCTCCTTTAGAATTTCCAGCTGACATTAATTGCAAATAATCAATGATGATTAATTCAATGTTTTTTTGCATTTTCAGTCTTCGGCATTTTGCTCTTAAATCGAAAACACTTAATCCTGCTGTATCATCAATATATATTGGAGCAACGGAAAGTTTTTGAATTCTAGCATGTAATTGCACAAATTCATCTTCCCTTAAGTCTCCTTTTCTTAACTTATCACCACTAATTCTTGTCTCACTAGAAATCAACCTTTTCACCAATTGAACTGCAGACATCTCTAAAGAGAAAATTGCAACTCCCATATTATAATCAATCGCTGAATTTCGTGCCATTGAAAGTACAAATGCAGTTTTCCCCATCGCAGGACGCGCAGCAATTACAATCATATCTGATCGTTGCCATCCAGAAGTTAATTTATCTAAATCTCTAAATCCAGTTGGAACACCAGAAATTCCATCACCTTCTTTACTCGCTTTTTCTATGTCTTCAACCGCTTGTTTAACGATACTTTGCATATCGCCAACTTCTTTTTTCATGTTGTTTTCAGCAATTTTAAATAAATCTGCTTCAGCTTTATTTAATAAATCGAAAACATCTTTTGTTTCTTCGTAAGCATCTTTTAAAATGTCTGAACACATGCGAATTAATTCTCTTTGGATGTGTTTTTCAGAAATAATTCGAGAATAATATTCAACGTGAGCAGCAGAAGCAACTCGGTTTGTCAATTGAGCAATGTAAACTGCGCCACCAGCTAATTCTAATTCACCTTCTTTTTTTAATTTATTAATCACAGTTAGCAAATCAACTGGGTTTGAACTACCAAAAAGTTCAATAATTGCTTTGAAAATGTAAAAATGTTTTGGATCGTAAAATGAGGCAGCTGTAATGCTATCGATTGCATTATCAAGTGCATTTTTTTCCAGCATTATTGCTCCTAAAACAGCTTGTTCTAAATCAATAGCTTGAGGTGGAATTTTCCCCATTTCACCAACTCCTACATTTTTTCGAGGACCTACTTTTGGCGCTATTTTTATACTGTTTTCATTCACATTTTCCATAACAACAAAGATAAATAAGAAAATCGGGTTCTAAAAATTTTATTTGCTTTACTTTTCAACAGAATAATATTCCACAAAAAAATCCCGAACATTTCTGAACGGGATTCTAAAAATATGTGAAAAGAGAATTATTCTCCTACAACCTCAAATTTGAATGTAGGTTTTACTCCTTTGTGTAAATTTGCTTCAGCTTCGTAAGTACCGATTTCTCTGATTGGTTCGTCTTTGATTTTCAAAGATTTACGATCAATATCAAATCCAGCAGCTTTTAAAACTTCTGATAATTGTACAGTGTTTACAGAACCAAATATTTTACCGTTTTCACCAACTTTTGTTGAGATTGTAACAGTGACATCCACTAATTTTACAGCAATTGCTTCAGCTTCAGCTAATATTTTTGATTCTTTGTGAGATTTTTGTTTCATTGTTTCAGCATGTGCTTTCTTTGCAGAAGCTGTTGCCAATGAAGCATAACCTTGAGGGATTAAAAAATTACGACCGTATCCTGGTTTAACATTCACAGTTTCGTCTTTATAACCCAACTTATCTACGTTTTTCTTTAAGATAACTTCCATTTTACTTTAAGTTTTAATGTTTGACAAGTCGCTTATTTCAACATATCACCTACATAAGGCAATATTGCTAAATGACGAGCTCTTTTGATTGCTTTGTTTACTTTGTTTTGGTACTTCGCGGAAGTTCCTGTGATACGACGAGGAAGAATTTTTCCTTGCTCATTGATCAATTTCAATAAGAAATTAGGATCTTTGAAATCAACAAACTTAATACCACTTTTTTTGAATCGGCAGTATTTAGCTTTTTTAATATCGATGTTAATCGGCGTTAAATAACGAATATCGTTTGACATGTTTTTTAATTTTTAATGATAAATACTAAGCTTCGGCAACAACAGTTTTTGCTTCACCCATTTTTGCTCTTCTTTTCACAGAATAAGCTTGGTGATCTTTACACATTTTAACTGTTAAGAAACGCATAACGCGCTCGTCACGTTTGAAAGAGATCTCTAAATCGTTGATTAAGTTACCTTCACCTTCATACTCTAACAAGAAATAAAATCCTGTTGTTTTTTTCTGGATTGGGTAAGCCAATTTTTTCAATCCCCATTTTTCGCTGTGCTTAAGTTTACCACCAAAAGAGGCGATTTCACTTTCGAATTTTTGCACTGCTTCCTTTGCCTGATCATCAGACAAAACGGGAGTTAAGATGAAAACAGTTTCGTAAGAATTCATAAATTTTGAATATTAATTAATAAAATAATGGGTGCAAAGATAGGGATTTATTTTTAAACACAAGCGTTTGTTGAAAAAGAATACACTATTTTATTGATTTTTAGTAAATAAAGATCAAAAATCAGATTATTATGAAATTACTTTCCAAAATCATATCCCAAACCTATTAAAAACGAACTGATATTTGATCTGACGTTTTCGGGTGGCTTGCTATCGTAAAAAATATTTAATTCAGCTTTAAAACGCATTTTTTTAGATAATTTCGTATTTATAGTGTATTGTCCAGAAAATCGATAATCAGATAAATTTGAAATCAAAGCTTGATAATAGGTAATTCCTGCAAAGGAGAAATTGTTGAAATTCATAAACCAAGAAAGGTAATTGCTCCAACGGAAACCTGAATTAAATTCGTTGTTTGGCTGAATTTCTTCGTATTCGTAAAAAATTGAACTTCCAATAAAAGATTTGATTTTTTCTATTCCAATAATTTTATCTCTTAAACCAAATCCCGCCAAAGACCTTGATTTTTGATTTAATAATTGATTGTATTGTGTTTGCGCATAAGATTCTATTTTCCAACCAGTTTGTTTAATTCGATAAGCGTAACGAACGTGTCCCATTCCAGAATTTGCATATACTTTTTCTCCACCCGAATAAAAGAAATCACTCAAAACGAAAAAAAAGTGTTTTTTGTTTTTGTATTGAGCACGTGATTTCACATTTAAATTGTACAAATAATCTTTGTTTTGAATGAAAGAAAATGAAGCGTCTAATGCTCCACTCCAACCAGATGAATCGTCGTAAATTCGTTTGTTTTCTATGTTCACAATTTGTGAAAAGGATGAAAACGAAATAAAAATTAATAATATTAATTTAACTGTTTTTATAAGTAAAATTTTTAATTAAACAAAATCTGCAAATTATAATCTGCGAAGCTTTTAATAAAGTTATTTAGGCGCCAAGCGGTACATCACAAATCCTAAAATTCCGAACAAAACATTTGGCATCCAAACAGCAATGATCGGAGGGAAACCAAGATTTTTTGCTGCCACAGTGGTAACCTGCATCGTAAAGATATAAATAAAAACAAAAAGCAAACCAATTGCAATGTTAACACCAATTCCTCCTCGTTTTTTACGACTTGAAACAGCAACTCCCATTAAAGTTAAAACATAAGTTGCGAAAGGTAATGAAGTCCGCTGATACAACATTATTTCATAATCTGGAATTTTAGGATTCCCCTTTCTTTTTTCCATTTCAATGAATTTTTTCAAATCAGAAAATGCCATTGTTTCAGCTCGATTTTCCCGAATTGCCATTTCTTCAATGGTAAAATTAAAAGTTGTGTCAAGCACTAATCCAGATTTTAATTCATCTTTTGGATTCCCAATTTTACGGATATAATAATTATTTAATCTCCATTCATTGGTACCTATTTTATTAATTGCAGTTTTTGCATGAATGTAATAATCGGGTTTTCGCTGGGGAGACCAAACTTCAATTTTTAGTTCATTTACAATATTTTCATCGCTGACATATGAAGTAAAATAAACCAACTTATTTCCAGGAAATTGTGCATGATAGTTTTCAACAACCATTCTGTCACGGTAATATTTTTCTTCAAAATTCAAACGCACTTTATTCGATTTTGGAATAATAAAGTGATTTAGAATCAACGACATAATAACAAGCAAAGTCGCAGCAATAAAATATGGTCTTAAGATTCTCGTAAATGGTTTTCCGCTAAACATCAGAGGGATAATCTCAGAATCTTGAGCCATTTTTGCTGTAAACCAAATTACAGACAAAAAGATGATTAGTGCTGAAAAGGTATTCCCGTAATAAATTATAAAATTAGTATAATATTCAAAAATTATCCCAAAAACTGTCGCTTTGTTGTCAATAAATTCACCCAATCGAGAGGAAATGTCAAAAACCGTAGAAAACAGCATCACAATCCCCAACATAAAAAAGAATGTCGACAGAAATTTTTTAATTATATATTTATCTATTAGAGACATTAAGATATTAAGATTCTGAAGTTAAGACTTGATTTGTTTTAAATACATATTTTTATTTTTTTTAGACTTCTAGATTTTTAGATTCAGAAGTCAAGACTTAATTGTTTTTAGATAATTGATTTTCACCTTACATACAATTTTAGTCTTGACTTTTGACTCTTTTAGTCTTTTGTCTATTTTTAATTATACAATTATCAAAGTCGATTCCCCAATTTCTTAACCATCATATCTTTCCAGTCAGCAAAAGTTCCGTCTAAAATTCTTTTTCTCGCTTCGCGAACCAATTCCAAATAAAAAGCTAAATTATGAATTGTCGCAATTTGCATTCCGAGGTATTCTTTTGCTTTAAATAAATGTCTAACGTAAGCTTTAGAATATACTTTATCAACGTAAGAAGTTCCATTTTCGTCTAAAGGTGAAAAATCTTGTGCCCATTTTTCATTTTTCATGTTCATTGTTCCTTCAGATGTAAACAATAATCCGTGTCGAGCATTTCTGGATGGCATTACACAATCCATCATGTCAACTCCAAGTGCGATGCTTTCTAAAATATTTATTGGAGTCCCAACTCCCATCAAATAACGAGGTTTATCAGTTGGCAAAATCGAACAAACCACATCTGTCATTTCATACATATCTTCTGCCGGCTCGCCCACTGAGAGCCCACCGATTGCATTTCCAAAAGCATTGTGCTCAGCGATTGTGTGAGCTGCTTCGATTCTCAAATCTTTGTAAACACTTCCTTGAATAATTGGAAACAAAGCTTGTTCGTAACCATATTTCGGTTCAGTGCGATTCATTTGTTCAAAACAGCGATTTAACCAACGATGCGTCATGTGCATAGAACGTTTTGCATAACCGTATTCACACGGATAAGGAGTACACTCATCAAAAGCCATTATAATATCTCCACCAATTGATCGTTGAATATCGATTGCTTTTTCAGGCGTAAAAAAGTGATAACTTCCATCTAAATGTGATTGAAATTTCACACCCTCTTCCACGATTTTATTTGAACTTGAAAGGGAATATACTTGATAGCCTCCACTATCTGTCAGAATGGGACGATCCCAACCATTAAATTTGTGTAAACCACCTGATTTTTCTAGAACTTCTGTTCCAGGACGTAAATATAAATGATAGGTATTTCCTAAAATAATTTGAGTATCAATATCGTCACGCAATTCATGTTGGTGAACAGCTTTTACGGTTCCTGCCGTACCAACAGGCATAAATATTGGAGTTTCGATAATTCCATGATCAGTATGTATGCTCCCAGCACGAGCTTTTGTTCTTAAATCTGTCTTATGTAAATCAAAGTGCATATCTTTGTTGATAAAAAATCTGTGCAAAGATAATTGTATTTAGTTATGCTTCTCATCTTTGTGCTCAAGTAATTACATAAAATTAGCTAAAAAGTTAAAATAAACGATGGAATTTTTACCAAGTTTTGAAAAAAACATTTCTTTTTACATATTCTGTATTTTAAGCGCAATGCTGTTTATTCAGCTTTTGTATGTCTTTTTTATTTACATAAGATTTGCGTTTTTTAGAGAAAAGGAAAAAAGTATTTTAGAAGAAAATAATTTTCCAGCTATATCTGTTGTAATTGCAGCAAGAAATGAATCAGACAATTTATATCAATACTTACCTTTAATTTTAAATCAAGATTATCCAAATTTTGAAGTTGTAATTGTCAACCATCAATCTATTGATGATTCTTACAATATTCTTAATGCTTTTAAGTTACAATTTCCAAAAAAATTAAAAGTTGTTGAAGTTGAGAGAAGTAAGCATTTAGGAACAGGAAAAAAATTCCCTCTGTCTCTTGGAATAAAAGTCGCAAGTAATGAAATTTTAGTTTTAACAGATGCAGATTGCGCTCCTACGAGTGAAAATTGGTTGAAATTAATGGTTTCAAAAATTTCTGACAAAAAAGAAATTGTCCTGGGATATGCGCCTTATAAGGAAGAAAAAAGTTTTATAAATAAAATTATCCGCTTTGACACAGCAATGATTGCTATGAATTATTTTTCTTTTGCTTTGGCTAAATTACCATATATGGGAGTTGGACGAAACCTAACATATACCAAAAAATTGTTTAATTCCGTAAATGGTTTTAAATCACATTATTCAGTAATTTCTGGTGATGATGATTTATTTGTGCAAGAAACGGCGAAGAAAAAAAATTATACTATTCAAATAAATCCGAATGCTTTTTGTGTTTCAAAAGGAAAAGATTCTTGGAAATCATGGACAGTACAAAAGACGAGACATTACGCCACAACTGGCAAATATCAAGTTATGAAAAAACTATTATTAGGAATTTATCCTTTAACTTTGATTTTGGCATGGATATCGTTTGTATTATTGTTGGTTGATAATGAATACAGGCTTTTTGCTGGTATTGTTTTCGGTTTTGTGTTGTTATTGAAATGGTGGATTCAGGGAAGGTGCTTATTTAAATTGAAAGCAAAAGGGTTTGTTGCCTTGTTGCCGATTTTAGATTTGTTTTACGCCTTTTTGATACCGTGGGTTTATTATACGTCAGAAAAGACGACGAAGTGGAAATAGTCCGCTGTAGCGGGATGAAGAATTAAGAATAGACGAAAAGACACATAAGTCAAGACTTGATTTTTTTGGAAGAAAAATTTTAAATTAGGAAGATTAAGTCTTGACTTTTGAATCTATATAAAAAATGGAGAACGAAAATTTATCAGACAAAGCAAAATATGACCTTGGTCTAGTTGGCTCTGCTTTAGGTGGAAGCCAAGCTGCGTATGGTGAATTGATGCAACGTTATCGTGAATCAGTTTATTTCATGATGTTGAAAATGGTAAAAAATACCGATGATGCAGATGATTTAACAATTGAAGCTTTTGGTAAGGCTTTTAGTCGCTTAGATCAATATGCTCCTACATTTGCTTTTAGTACTTGGTTATTCAAAATTGCATCCAATAATTGCATTGATTTTATGCGTAAAAAGCGTGTAAAAGTAACTTCAATGGACACTGGCTACACAACAGATGGCGGAGAAGTTATTTATTTTGATGCAAAATCTCACACCCAAAACCCCGAAGAAGAGTTAATTCACATTCAAAAGGTCAAATTAATGCGTAATTTGGTTGAGAAATTAAAACCAAGATATCGTGAATTAGTTGAATTACGTTACTTTGATGAATTATCCTACGAAGAAATCTCTGAAACGTTGAATTTGCCCTTAGGTACTGTAAAAGCACAACTTTTTAGAGCAAGAGATTACATGGCGATCATGATTGAGAATACGAAAGATACAATTTGATTTTTCCCTTTGATTTCGATTTTTCTGCAAAAAAAACATAATTTCAAATTTTATTTGTACTTTTAGCTAAATTTAAAATTTATAAAATGCAAAAACTGATATATTTAGCACTATTTACTCCTTTATTTTCATTTTCGCAATTTGGCGGAGATAGTCTTTTTAACACAAGTCAGGTAATTCGTGTTGATTTGACTTTTAACCAGGTTGGTTTTTGGGATAGCTTGGTTGCAAATTATCCAACTGAAACAAATATGATTGCTTCGGGTTTGCAAATCACAGATATTTATGGAGTTCATAACATGGATTCAATTGAAATTCGCTTGAAAGGAAATTCAAGTTATGGTCATCCAGGAAATAAAAAATCATTTAAAATTGACATAAATAAAGTTGTTCAAGGACAAAATTATGAAGGTTTGAAAAAATTAAATTTTAATAATGGATTTAAAGATCCTTCTTTCATGAGAGAAAAATTATTTTCTGATGTTTGCAAAGCTGCTGGAGTTCCTGCTCCAAGAGTTAATTATGCAAACGTTTATATGAACGGAACTTTTTGGGGATTTTATACAGTTGTAGAACAAATTGATGACCAATTTTTGGAATGGGCAATTTTAGAAGATCAAGGAAATTTGTTTAAAGCAGGAGATAATGCTGACGGTCAAACTCCGGCAGATTTAATGAATTATGGATCAACTGCTTCAGCTTATACTACTCGTTATGAACTGAAAACAAATACAGTAACAAATGATTGGACAGATTTAATAACTTTAAT
>CANLGD010000014.1 GCA_947490145.1 Flavobacteriia bacterium | reverse complement strand
TAGCAATCAGAGAAGCAACAAAAAAATGGTCGATGCCAATCAGAAACTGGGGCATTATTTTAAACCAATTTTTGATTATTTTTGACAAAAGAATTAAGCAGTGAAATTAATGACTTTTTAGTTTACACACTTTAAGGGATAGTGTCTTTTTAAAATTCATGCTCTTTTAATTATATTTTAAAGTTCTTCAACATCACAACTGTCTCGGTCAAATAACATTTTAATTCCCGAAGCATTTCTTGCTTCAATATTATATTTTTTTGAAAATTCTTGAACAAACAATACTTTTACGGTAGTGTTCCATGGGTTTTCTCCCTTGCGAGCTCTTGGGTCTACAACCTCAATATTCATACCATCGGTATATTTGACGCCACCTGCGGTTCCATTTCCTTTAATTCTAAATCGATAAACAGCCATAATTTATTTATTTTTCTTTTATCCTTGCCTACACTATCAGGTTATCAGCTTCCCCTATTTAATTTTAAATATAACTTTTTTTAAACAAATTAATTTTTCTAGCTTACTTATATTTTTTTTCCAATTTAATTTTTCCAATCCTTTTTGGTAGTAAATTTCTCTTTTTCAAGTTCACCTGTCAATTCTTTCATATATTTCTAGGTAAAGAGTAATTTCAAAATAAAATATTGATTTTTTTTATTCGTATTTTCTTAAACATTTTCAATAATGAAATTAACAATTTTATCTTTTCGCTTACTTATCAAATCCTTTGTCCAAGTCATGTTTACACCAACCATTTCTCTTATCTCCCTTTGTTGTACCAATTTTTCATAACTATTTAATTTGTCAATAAAAGGTTTATTTCCAACTGAACAATTATGTGATTTAGATAACAAAAGATAATTTCCTAAACAATTTATAGATTGATTTACAAACTCTTCATCATATTTGTCATATCCAGCCTCGGGATTTTCTGTTTGAGGAGCTATATGTTCTAATTCTGGACTTTCAATCTTATCAAAACGAGTAGATGTATAACCGCTTTTACCATCTTCTTCTAAAAAATTTTCATATTTCCACAATAAATATTTGGCTGTTGAATGATTAATTCCTCCTTGAATAGAATGCTTAAGTTCATTATTATTCCAGTAAGACCACCACCAATCATCAGTAGTTTTCATCCAATCAATTCGAATAACTATTGGATTAATGTCAGGATTTTCGTAATTGAATTTTTGGAAGACATCATTTAGACGTGAAGTTATGTCAGCTCTTGTTCCGATT
Source organism: Flavobacteriia bacterium (assembly GCA_947490145.1). Classification (GTDB taxonomy): domain Bacteria; phylum Bacteroidota; class Bacteroidia; order Flavobacteriales_D; family Crocinitomicaceae; genus M2408. Next base: position 52,609 of record CANLGD010000014.1, on the reverse strand, counting down.
AAGCGATGACGTAAAACGATTGTTTCAAGTTTATTACAAAGTAAACAAATTTGGCTTTTAACTAGCCCAAATGTATATGCTTTTATTACAAATGGAATTGCAATTCCTATTCCTCCAAGCGTTACTAAAGAATGAATTTCTAAATTATCTCTTTCATCTTTTCCGAAAAATGTAGTCAAATGTTCAAAACTAACTGAAAGAGATTGAGTGAAAGATTTTATGAACGGAATTGGATTCGATTCTGAAAGTAACTTATTTATTCTTTCAATTGCATTAGCTTCCCAAAGTGAATTAAAATGGACACGTAAAGTATAAACTAATATGTCATCTTCATTAATTTTATATTCAATTGATGAAATTGATTTATATATTTTTTCAAATCGACTTTTTATTTCTTCAATTAGTGATTCTTTTTCCTCTCCACCATAAAGATGAACATTAAACATAAATTGAGCCTTAATTATTTCTAAATTTGATGGTTTTTTTCCTCTGTTATTTTGGAAAATAAACATTTGAATTGCTTCGGATTCGTCTTTGACTGGGTGCGTTGTGCAAGTAGCTTCTTGAATCGTAAATAACATTTTTGTCAAATAAGATTCATCTTTTTCTTTTAGTTGTTGCGTGAAAAATTCAAAAGCGTTAACAATTCGTTTTGCTGATTGAGTTTCAAGTCCATTTTTATCTTTTTTGATTTGGTCAATGACAAAATCTTTGAATAATTGTTTGTCGTAATCAACTGTAACAAAACGATATGTTGAATTTCTTTTAATAATATCTTCAAAAGTTTCTTGTTCACTTTCGGTCAAACTACGCAACATTTTTAAACGACTAAACAAGGCAGATAGAAAAATTACAATTGTTGTTAAACGTTGCTGTCCGTCAACAACCCCAAATATTTTATCTTCCTTTTCTTCAAACAAAAAATGTCCAAAATAATATTTAGATTTAGTTTGACTTTTTATGTGATCTTCTAAATCTGTAAGAAAAACATTTGTCTGTTTAGGTGTATTTGTTTTTTCAAATTCAGTATCCCAAGAATATGCACGTTGATAAGTAGGAACAAAAATTTTGTTAGAAGCTAACATTTCTTTTACTGTTGTTGATTCTTTCATATATTGGTATTTAAGATTTTGATTCTTATTTTTTGTATAAAAACAGATGGTCTGCCTAGTGATTGGATGTCATTTTTTTAACAAATATATCATTTTTATTCATTAAATAATTTATCTTCTTAGCATTACACTAATTTCCTTTTTTACTAAATCTAAATTCACTAAAACTTCATCAATATCAAATTGATTTTCTTCTATTTCATAAGTCAATTCTTTCATGATTTTTACAACTTTCTTGCTTTTAAAAAATTTATAATAATCCAAAAAAACAATTGAAAAGTTGAAATTTACTTCGAACAGTTCTTCATAAACAGTTTCATCAAAATTTGCAATTGTTTTATCAGCAATATTTAGAACATGTACATAAAACTGGAAAGCGTTTGCATTTTGCTTTTTCTGAAATTCTTCTTTCAGAATTAAATACAATGCCTTATTCTGCTGGTTTAACCAAAAATCTTCCGCAATTTCTTCGGATTGAGTGCGTTTTAATTTTTTGATGTCTTGAAGTAAGGATTTCATCAAATCCATTTCCAAGGCAAGGGTTGGTTTAAATTTTGAATTCATTTGAGCTAAATTATTTAGTTACATTAAATATTCATGGGGATTATCATTACTCAATTTACCTCCACATCATTTAAAATATTATAATTTTTGTCTTGATATATTTTAATTGGGGCACTGCAATATCCATTTCGATTTTCCTCGGTAAAATCTACAAAATTTGGGAAGGGTATTTTTTCAGTTCGGTCTGCACCAAAATATTCAGGATTATGTAAAAATATAATTTTATCAAAAAGCGTTCGTTTTAATTTTATTTTCTCCAAAACATTTATTTGAGGTCGTTTATCTTTTTTGTTTTCTACAAATTTATAAGGTAAACAAGTTGAAACTATTATACATACATTTTCTGCAATGGCGTATTTCGCAAGCTTTTTACACATTTGATTTAGTTTAGTCTCCTTATTACTAAATATTAACTCAAAGCCTTCAATGATAATCAGTTTTACATCCCTGCTGTGAATGTCACTTATAACATCAAAATATATGTCATTTACAGTATTTAATTTATTACAATTCACTTTTATTTTTAGACTGTTACTTCTTTCAATAAGCAAATTTTTATCTATATTTCCTATAACATCAAAATACGGTTTTTCAAGTAGTATTTTAGTAAAATTTTCTGCTAACCCTAATTCACTTTGATAATATGAGTAGTAAACGAGTGCGTCATTTTTTCCAATGTTAATAGCTGTATTTATCAAAAATTGTGAATTCCAAAAGGGATTTAAGGAACCCAAAAAAATCAACTTTCCTGGTTCCATTTTGAACCCCGAATTATCGATTGTTTTGATTCCAGTTGATAAACTAAAATTCTTTTTGTTACTTAAAATAGTTTCTTTCAAAAGATTGTCATAAAGTGTGTTTTGAGATTTCATATTATTTATTTTCTTTCAAATCTAAAATGTTACTTGGACAAAATGTGTCGAGTTGACACATTTTAATTATTCACGCAGATTCAAATAAAAATAAATGTTCTATATTTTAGTTAAAAAATCTTAAACCAATGTAACTACAGCAATTCCTTACGTTATATTAAAGAAAGAAAAATATCTTCCATGTATGAATATGAAAAGGGGTTTCAATATTTAGATCAACTTATTTACTCCAACGAACAATTAAACTCATTTCTACATGCAAGTAAAGATGAATGTATTGAGAAAATCAAGAATCAAAATCCATATTGTAACACCATTAACATCATTAATATTAAGAAGAAAAAGCAAATTTTTGAAATTCAAAAAAGACAGACTTTATCTTCCCTTCATCCACTTTCAAAACAATATTATTCTCAGCAAACACAGTGTTTTAGTATCAGAGAAAATATTGTATTTATCGAAAAAATACTTCCGAACTTCGAATTAGACATTTCGAAAGTAGATTATTTTAATATTTACAAAAATCAAAATTATTACTCCATTACTGTTTCTCAACAAGGCAATTGGGAGGAATTAGAGTTAAATCATTTGAGGTATTATTTTTTTATCCAAGAGATAAGTAAAAGCTATGATTTTGTACTGAAATCAATAAAATATTCTAGTCTTTTCAATTCAAATCATGAGGTTTTAATGAATGCTTATCAGAGATTAAAATTTGAAATCAATTTGCACTTTTATGAAATTCTGAAGGATTATAACATTAAAATTGAAGAATGCTCACTGAAAGTAAAAGATGAATACAACAGGATTGATTATGTAATTACAATTCTTGTGTTTTTGGAGAAATTAATGGAGAGCATTGATAAACGCTATGAAAATTGCATTGAAAAAACCTTTAACATTAGTTCTATTTCAATGCGTTCCAGTTTGCTTCAATTGCAAAATAAAATTCAATTCATTGAAGATTCTCTTAATTTTTCAATCATTCACAAAGAACTAAAAGCAATTGTACTAAATGTTTTAAGAGATTTCAAACAAAACTCTTTAAACGACCACGTTAATTTTAAAAGGTACAACTACATCAATGTTTTCACAAATTACTTCGAAAAACTTTTTCTTTCCTGCATTCATTTAAATCAGCTAACGACAAATAGATTCATTGAATTTCTCATAGAAATGAATTTTAACGAATACAATTTTTTGAACTGGCTTTCACTTGATTTGAAGGAAAAGGCACAAGAATTAAATGATCCCAGTTCACAAATTCAATATTTCATGAACTTAAATACCAAGTTTTTAAATTTTCCGATACGCGTGCATTCAATGTATGTAGATTCCAAAATTGATTTAAAAACTCAGTTGCTAAGTATGATTTCGAATGAATTGAATAGCTTGAATTATGTTAGTGTTGAAAAGATAAAAGTCAATAATGTTAAAGCATCTAAGTCAAAAATGAAACTCAAAAAGAATTCAAATAGTATGATTCTTTTACTGAAAGTGATGAATGAAACAAACTTCATAAATAAAATGACTTCTAGTGAATTAGCTCGATTTTTTTGTGACAATTTTAGCTCTGATAATAAACAAGATTTTTCTTTCGATAGTATTCGAAACAAATTGTATGAAAAGGATCCTCAAACAAAGCAGGACCTTATCATTGAATTGAAAAATTTTATTGCAGCAATTGACAAAAACTCATTTTAATTCTGCCTTCAGTTTTTGAATGTATGCAATTACTTGTATTGCTAATTCAGTTTCTTGCATTAACTCTTCAGGTGTTTTAGAAAATAGAGTTTTGATATCTTCAATTCCCTGCTTTTTCATGTACTGATTCAACTCCAATTGCAAAAACTGATTTCTGATATTTTCATCTTCTGTTTCCATACTTGAAATATTACAATTTAATGGCTCAAAAATTATTCCAAAAATTATTTTCAAAAAAATGCAACTTCTACAGCCCTTTGTTTATAAGGTTTTGCCCCAAGGTTGTGCAACCCAGTGCAACCCTGAAAATTCATTTTATTTACTTCTATTTGCAAGAAAATTAAATGTAAATAAGATGGCAACAAATGTAATAACAATTGAAGATTTAGTAATCTTTAAAGATGAATTAAAACAAGAACTGATTCATGAATTAAAAGTAATTATTGGTTTACCTGAAAACAAAAAAGCAAGTGAAATTTTAGGCACTACTTTTTTGAAGTCTTACCAGGTGATTGATTTACTTAAAATTTCATCGGGTACCTTGCAAAATTTGAGAATAAACGGTACACTTCCTTTTACCAAAATTGGAGGAACAATTTTATATTCTTCTGATGACATTCAAAGAATCGTCAATGAAAACAAGTTCAATTCAAAGGTATAGTAAAATTAACCTTTTGAGTTTTGAGCGAAAAAATCAATTATATCAAACATTTACAATTCATTCGTAATCGAATTTTGGAGGATAATCGTTTGTCGCCTTGGCACATTAGCTTGTATTATGCCTTGTTTCATACGTGGAATTTTAATCAATTTTCACATGAATTTCAAATTGTGAGAGAGGTCATAATGAGCGAAGCCAAAATAGGTTCGGCCAATACTTACACAAAATGTTTGAAAGAATTACATACTTGGGGTTACCTCATCTATTCACCATCTTTTAATCCATACAAAAGTAGTAAAGTAAGCATTATCACTTTTGATAAAGGTAGTGATAAAGGTAGTGATAAAGGCACTGATAATAGTACTGATAAAGGCGCTGTAATGGACGTGCGACCTCTTATAAAACATATTAAAACTAATATAAACTATAATAAAACTAATATAAACACTAATTCTAAAGAATTAGTAAATACACCCAAAGAAAAAAATGAAGAAAATAATTTTAAAAAGGAGAAAATTGTTTCTAAAAAAGTGGAAACAAATACGCCAAAAAATCTGGAAGAAGTGGAAACGTATTTTTTGGAAAAAGAAAAACCGAAATCCGAAGCGAATAAGTTTTTCAACTACTACGAAGCGAACGGTTGGATGGTTGGAAAAAATAAAATGAAAAATTGGCGCGCAGCTGCCAACAATTGGATATCGAACATTGGCAAATTCAATTCCCATCCCCAGGAAGAAAAAACAACTTATCTCCATGTAAATCAAGATAAGGATTACTCAATTCCACTCTAAAAATCCACTAATCCAAAAATGAAATGGAACATGAAAAACACTATGAAATTATCGATAACCAAGTAATTTATGATTTTGACAAAACAATGTCATATTTGAATCGATATGGAAAATCAAGATTTGGTGAAAAATTTCAATTGCGAAGAAACGACACACTAATTTTAGGAAAACTTATGTCTTATGCAATTCGAGATCGGAAAACCTGCGAAAATCATGACATTGATTTAGAAAAAGGCATTCTACTCATTGGAAAAATTGGTTGCGGAAAAACTAGTTTGATGGATATTTTTAGAATTCTACATTACCAACAATTCCGATATCAGATGATTTCTACTCGAGAAATTGCAAAAGAATTTGTCATGAATGGTTATCCAGTACTCAACAAGTACGGAAAAAAACCAAAAATCCTTTGTTTTGACGATTTAGGAATTGAAACCAGCATCAAGCATTTCGGAAACGAATGTAACACCATCGGCGAAATTCTCCTCAGTCGCTACGACATCATGAAATACGATGGAATTTTAACACACGCCACCACCAATCTAAACGCTGATGATCTCGAAAAACTTTACGGAAACAGAGTTCGTTCACGATTACGTGAGATGTTTAATGTTATCTCATTTCCAAGTGATGTTCCTGACAAACGCAAGTAATAAATCTTCTAATCTGCAATCTGCCAATCTGTAATCTGCCAATCTGTAATCTTTAAATAAAAAATGAAATGAAAACAAAAATTCCAAAGCTAGACACTAGCAAGATCCTCCAAGTCCGTTTAAAAGAAACCCAATATTACCAGGAAGAATTTCTGAAAAAACAAATCGTCCTTCATCACACTGTTTCCAATGGCAATGCTAAAAGTGTGATGTCTTGGTGGGCATCAACTCCAACTAGAGTTGGAACAGCATTTATCATCGATCGCGTAGGAGTAATTCACCAATGTTTCAGTTCCAAACATTGGGCGCATCATTTAGGTACCAAGGCGAAAAATAATAAGCAGCTCAATACAGAATCTATTGGGATAGAATTATGCTCCTGGGGCGCTTTAAAACGCAGTCCATTGCAATCTAGTGTGCAAGCCAAATTCACCTCATCAACTGGTGCAATCGTTTCTCAAGATGAAGTTGCTGAATTAGAAAAACCTTTTAGAGGTTCAATTTATTATCAGAAATATACAGAAAAGCAATTGAAAGCCTTGCAAATTTTGGTTAATTACCTTTGTGAAACTTACAATATTCCAAAAAATTACAACGCTGATATGTGGGAATATTCTAGGATGGCCATGAACGGCAATCCTGGAATATATACTCACGTAAGTTTTAGGAAAGATAAAAGTGATTGTTTTCCGCAAGTTGAATTAATCAAGAAAATTCAAGACTTAAAAAAAAAATAGCTGATTCCGATTAACAAGAAAATCATTTTATTATATGAAAATGATTTTCTTGTTAATCGGGGTAAGTTCTAGAATTGATTAATCAGATCGCTTCCCACAAGTTCAATTAATAAATTTATTAAATAGAATTTAAATTTCTTAAAATTATTAATAATCTTTCTTGCATATCATCATCATCATAATCCATCATTAATCTCATAAAAACATCCTTTATATTTTCAGAGTTGAATAATTCTTCTTTTGCTTTATCCATAGCAAGCTCTGGTTCATATAAAGCGCAACGGACAACTGTATTCCAGCCTTTATCAGTCACGGCTTGAATTAGCACATTATCAATAATTCTGATATTTACATAATAATCATCAAAATGTGGATGTACTAAGCTGTAAAACTCAGAGCTTCTAGGATAATTTTCTATGGAATCATTTGGTATATTAGAATCATCAAAAGGATTATGAATACTTTTAACACTATTGCAACGTTTGCAACTTATTGCCAAATTTTCAGGATGAAAAGTAAAGCGCTTATGTTTACTTTTGGGAATAAAATGCTCAATATCTGCGTTTTGTTTACGTTGCTTAATATATGATTTACAAAAACAACACTTTTTTTCTTGCTCTTGTCTAATAATAACACGAAAATTCTCTTTAAAGCTGTCAAATTCTGTTTTATCATCCCAATCCTTATGATTTCCAGAGAAATGATTATTAACAACAGTAGTATCTTCAATTCTCATAACATAAGGATTCTCAATTCTATTAATACTCATACATTAAATTTTTTCAAGTACTATATCGAGAACCTTTCGCAAGGGGTCAATTTCTTTCAATTGGTTCTTTATGTTCAGCAATTCTCCTTTTTTTCCTTTGATGGCTTTAATTTCATCATCTGTAATGTTTTCTTTAGAAAGAATTTTCAGAACATCTCCCACCATATTTGCTAGATAATAATTTCTTGAAGTTGGTACTTGAAAAACGTTCCATAAAATATCCTCTACTGACCAACCAAAGGTATTCAGATTTTTTTCAAATGGAACTATTTCAATTTTAGTATCATTTTTTGTTAAACCAATAATTTTTGAATTATCTCCTTCTAAATCCGATACAATAAAGTGTGAATGAGATGCAATAATAATATGTGAAGTTGAATAAATTTCATGGTTAAAGACATCCTTTAAAAATGAGATGTATTTCATTTGCCAATTTGGATGTAAGCTAATTTCAGGTTCATCAATAAGAACAATACTATCAGTTTTAACAGTTGCTATCATGCCTATAAATGATGTAATCAAATTATACTCACCGCTACTACTTTCTTCGATGGAATAATTTTCAAAATTCTCTTCTTGAAATTCTATTTTTATGTCAGTAAGTAATCCAATAGCGTATAACTGATTTATGAATTCATTCTCCTTTTTCAAAAGATTTAATTCTGATACATTTGCTAAGTTAAATTTGAGAATAGGATTTGTCCCTTTTTTGTTATCAAGTAGATTATTTTTAAACTTGATTTGATTAATATATTCAATTAGTTTTTCGAGTTCTTCAGGTTTATTTTTTTGTAAGGATCTGAAATTACCAAGTTTAAAAGGGGCAATTTGTTGCTTTTTCTGGTATTCTATTTCGATTTCATCAAAATATGAAGTCAAAGATCTTAAATCTAATTCCCCATGAAAAAATTTTTTAAATTGCGAAGTTTTATAAGTAAAGCAAATATCTTTATTTCCAATAAAATTTTTAGCCATTGCATTAATTCCTATCAAAAAAGATTCATGTTGTGATAAATTTGCTACAATTCCAATAATTTTTCTTAAGTATGATTTAGTACTTGCTGCCTGAGGTGATGTTTTAACACCTAAATACTCATATCTTTGAAACTCTTTTTTTTTATAAATTGGAAATTTGTCCGTTAAATTTATAGAGTTTGCAACAATAGAAAGAGGTAATTCAAAATCTTCGATTTTCACCCCATCTTTATTATTAATTTTGAGGCCATAAGAATGTCTTTCGTCATTTTTTTTAATTACTAATGAACCTCTTCTGAATTCATAAATGTTATGATTTAAACTATAAGTCATAATACATAGTCCACTTGAAAAAATTGAAAACTTTTCATATTCAATTAAATTATTTTCCTTTAAATCACCAATTGATTTAAACATAAAAATGATTAATCTTAATAATAGACTTTTTCGGGTGCCATTTGGACCAATTATTACTGTTGAATATATTTTATCTTGCAAATCTTTAGCGTCAACAAAGTCATATTCTATATTGCCGAATAGTTTAGAATCGATTAACTTGAGTTTAATTAACTTAAATCCTCGATAATTAAATCCTTCAAACTCAAGTTCATTTTTTTCTATTTTTTCACTCATAAATCTTCTTCTTTTAATTTAATTCTTTTTAGAATAATCTCTTTCTTTCTGCTCAACTCTTTCGAGAAGTTTGAGAGTCGCTTGATACACGTCGAGAGATTGTCTGAATGTATCCAATAATGAAAGTTCTTTGGAATACCACCCAGTTCCACTACGATCTCCATTTTCAATTTCTTCAGTGATTCGTTTTGTATCTTTTGCAAATTCATCTTCAATTCGTTCTCTTTCTCTAGCAAAATCTTTTGGTGCATTGAGGATACTTCGCTCAGTTGATTCGATTTTTCTTTCAAGAGATTCTTCTTCGGCTCTAAATTGAAATTCAATTGTCTCTTTATCTCGTTCAAATCTGCTTGGGATACTTTCAATATATCCTGTTTCTCGTTCAACAGATTTGTCAATATTTCCGATTTCTCTTTCCTTTTCTCCTCGAGCAAATTCAATTCTTTCTCCCAAGATTCTGACAGATTCCGTTTCTTCGTCAATTGTTCGCTCAATAGTTTTTCCTGATTGCTGATTTCCACTAAGTCGATATTCGATTGTTGAGATATTTTCGTCAATTCCTCTTTGCTCTTCGATATACTTTCCTTTCGCTCTAAAATATCTTTCTTCCAAATCTGCACTTTCTTGTTGAAATTCCTTTTGTCTATTTCCAAGTTCCTCTCTTCGTTGAGAATGCTGTCCAATTCCTGATTCGCTATGGTTTGTTCGAAGTTCGTCCAGTTCTGTTGTTTCTCGTTCTGTATTTCCCTCAACTCTTCGTATTTCTGATTTAAGGTTTTGTTCAACTTCTCTATAATGTTCCGATTCCAGTATGCGTCCAATTGTTCGTATAAAGTCTCCAAGTTGCGCCTTTCTACAGTTGTAACCTTCTTCAAAAAGTCGTCTTTGCTCGATATCAATTTCAAATATTCCTCCTGAATACGTATTGGATAATTGTAGGTAGTCTGTTTCGTTTTCTGCATGATTATAAAGCCATTTAGTTCTATTTGTTTTGAAAAATAAATCCCTTATTTCTTCAGGAGAAGATTTAGGAACATTTACTTGAATTGCATCTATTCCTAAGCGTTTCAACTTCATTAATTTATTTTGGTCAGGTTTATGAGTTGCAACAAATTCAATAATAAGTATTGGTTTGCCGTTTTTATCAAGAAAGATTGAATCAGGCTTTATGAATAAATATTTATCTTCTTTCTCATCAAATGTTGCTGATACATTTATCTCACCATGTTCATTTTCATAAAGATAATGTTCATTTAAAACTGTATGAGCATCAACAAATTCAGCATCTTTTATAAGTAAAACTTTATCTTCTTCTTTGTTGGGAGGATATTTATAAACTGCTGGTACCTTAATTTTTTTCAGATCAATTGCATTTGCCTTAGCAAGAAAATGTCTGTACGTTTCATCACGATAAGTACATTTACTTTCAGTAGAATTAGGCTTTACATGATGTTTAAAATGTTGCTTTCTTATATCTCCTTTTACGGCTTGCATTTGTCTTTTGCACCCCAGACAAAAATAATTTTTCTTAATTCCGTTTTCACTTTTCAGAACATCTCCAATGTAAATTTCTTTGAAATTTTCATTCCAAGCATAAACATTTTCAATATGTGATTCCTTTTCAATCATTAATTACACTTAAAAACATTTTCAAATTTCATTGAACTTAAATCCTTATTTTCAGTCCACTTTAAAAGTTGTTCAATCCAAATATATTTTCTTAGTTCCTTATCCTTATTTTCATTGAAGAACCTATCTCTATTAATTAAGATGTGAGTTTGAATAATATCTAGTTGACTTTGCTCCGTACTTTTTATTTGGTTTATCTGCCTATCAAATAAAGAAAAAGTAAGATCATAAATTGTATTTATTGCATTTGCAAAATCTTGGTCGTCATCGTCATCAACTGCAGCTGCTTCTTTTATTCTCTCAAATTGAGATTCTAATCCTGTAATAATTTTAAATGGATTCAAGAAAACTAAATTTTCATCATCTTTAACTACATAGGTATTTATTCCATAATAGTGAATTCTTGAAATATCATATTTCTTTAATTTATTAATTATTTTTTCATCAATTAGAACACGAGGATATATTGCTTTTTTGCTTTCTAATTGATAAGCTTCTACCAATCCTTTTGAAAAAATAATATGATCATTTGCGTAAAATGAACCAATTGAAATGCCACCGCGAACAAAAAAGCCTTTGGACATCAAATTGTACTGGAATCCATTTGTAAAAGTTGAAATTAAATTAAAATTATTTATGAAATCTTCTTGATTATCAAAATAGGGTAATGAAATACTTATACAATCTGAAAATAATTGATACTTTAAATGTTTTAAAACTTCATTCGTTTTTTCATCTTTGTTTAAATTTAAAATCGTTAATGAATCTTCTAATGCCCCTTGAATATCTTGTAAAACAGAAGAAGATAAGTCATTTTCGTATTCTTCAACCATTGCTGAAAATCCTAAAATGTCTAAAAAGCAAACAAATCGAGGTTCTGTATCAACTAAAGTGTCTAAGAAATAATCTTTTGGATTTTTTTTGAATCTTATGAAGAAATTTGTTTCCTTTTCTTCAAGATAAATATCAAAAACTTCATAAAAGGAAATGATTTTATCTTTTAGATCAGTAATGTCAAATGTTTTGGATATTTCCATTTCCTCTTTGATTTTAATCACACTTTCTATTATTTCAGTAACAATTTTTCTAAAATTATCATCTTTAATATTAACACTTCCATTTTTTAAATAAACTTCTAAATAATTGTAAATTAAATTTTTAAAATTATTACTCGTGTTAAACCAAAATGCATCAATTCTGAACTGATTGTCTTCTTCATCAGAATTATATTCAAATAAATTTCGTTTTAATTTTCTACAAAATTCATTGAATAATTTGGTGTCATTTATTAAAGACTTATCATCCTTAAAAATAATTTTCATGAAAATATTACTAAATACTTCAGGAATCCAAATTGTTAGATAACTAAAAGAATAATCGATTAAGGTTTTCGGATTTGTAATTTGATTTTCGTCTTGTGCAATTGTTTGATTTTCTAACATTTTATCAATATGCACTCTCAATATTTGCTGATAAATTATTTTCTGAAACGAATTTTCTAAATCTAATATTTTTAAACTAAAAAAAATAATTGTTTCCTCTTTTTTATAATATTCGTTCGATAAAATTTTAGAAACGCTTTTTGTTTCCCTGTCATTTGATAAGTTTACTCTTAAATTCCATTCTAATGCTTGTTTTTCAACATCTTCAACGTACTTATCAGTAAAAACGAGTTTTATTATTTGATTTTCCCAAATCTTTATTTCTTTAGCATTTTTTACTATTATATTGAGGTTTGATTCAAACTTATTTATCAAATCTTGAAGACTTCTTTTGTCATCTAGATTCAATTCGTTTATATTAGTAATCCTTAATTCGACAATTGAATGTTCATTTTCCATTTGTCGAGTTAATTTAAAAATGAAATGATTTCCTCAACCCAATTTGGTTTGTTACCAACTTCCAGATTAATGTATTGATTGCAAATTTCATTTTTCCTCAAATCAAAAAACGAATGCAAATCTTTTAAATCTCTACTATTACTTCTTCCTCCAACAGATGACTTTAAAAAAGTATTTTCACCTTTGATAAAACTGAATTTTGCATTTTCATCATATTCATAAAAATTAAAAATTTCTTTTATTGTTTCACTTTCATCTTCTCCATTATGTAAATCTCCGAATTCTTCAACAATTTTTTCAAATGATTGATAAAATTTCACTGGATTTAAGGCCTCCTCTAATTCTGTCTCAGTATTTGTACCCATGAAACCTTGATCGAGTGTCATAAGCTTTATTGAATCAGCTTCTAATTGTAATCTTCGAATAATAAGTGTCTGATTTTTTGTTTTACTTGGAATATCAAGGGAAATAGCCTTTGCATCTGTATCTATTAAACAATAAATTTTACCGCTACTTGCATCTGCCTCCTCATCTTGCGATAAGGGTAAGTATAAATATTCATATATTTTTTTTACAATACCACAACCTCCAACGGGTAATATTTTATATGAATGATTTGTAGGTAGATAATGCTCAATATATTTTTTATCAGCTAGTCCTTCCACAATAATCCATTTGTCTCCATTATTTCGAACGGAACTTACAATTGAAGAAGTTAAATCATAAAAACTTTTAAGGTTAATATCATCAGGATGATTTTTTCTTGCTTCAAAGTAATTTTCTAAATTAAATAATTCTAAATGAGGAGTATTATCAATTTTTGAAACATGGTACAGCCTTCCATTACTTAAAATTGGTAGACCTCCATACCAGTGAGTTGTAACAAAAGATTGAATTTGATATTTATTAGCAATTTGTTCTATTCTCATATACTGCTCAAAACACATAGAAATGTGTAAAGAGGATTCAGGCTCATCGATTGCTAAAATGATTTCTTTTTCAGTTTCTGTATTTTGAGCAATAAAGGAAAAAGCTATGTCAATTAAGGCTTTTTTTCTTTCACCCGAACTTAAATAAGCAATTTCTCTATCTTCTTTTTGTAGTCTTCTTTTTGAGAAAAAAGTATTTATAATGACATCACTAAAATCTTTGGGATTAACATTGGTTGAGCGTATTTCTCTGTTAAAATGGTATTTTGCATCAATTACTTGAATTGATTTTTCAATGTTTTCAACATACTCTTTCAATTTTTCATTTATAAATTGATTTATAGAAACATTTCTTTTTGTGTGTAGCACACGACCTTGAATTTCAAATTTTTGGTCACTTAATATACTTTCAATTTCAACCTTTAGCTCCTTGTTCATTAATGATTGCATTCCATTTGCTTCTAATTTAAGGAAATCAGTTATAGAAGTTTCTACTGGAATATAAATATAGTTATATAAACTTTTTATTGCGCTGCATAATAAATTTAGTTGTTTTCTATAATTACTTAGATCGATGTCATATGTGGAAAATTTTTGGATTGCTTTTGGATCAATTGAAATCAATGTGTAATCTTTGTTCAATATTTCATGACCAAAAATTAACAGGAAATAATTTTCCTGTAGGTTTTTTGAAATTAAATTATCTCTAAATTCAACAAATTGTCCAATAGAAGGATTACTACCAAATAAAGAGTTTAATTGCTCAGTCCATAAAAAATCACTAAGATAATTTGCGAAAATTAAAAGTTCAGGTTTTAAGTTTATTAATTTTTCTTTAGGGACTAAAAAAACAGGTGTAATACTTGCCTCCCTGCTGGAAACGTTATCATTTAAAATAAATTCTCTTCCATTAAAATAAACATCTAAAGCTTCTAAAACAGAACTTTTTCCAGCTCCATTATTACCAATAAATAAATTTAATTTTTCATCATTTCCATCTGTAAAAGGTATAAAATTAAACCTTTCGTATGTCTTAAAATTCCTTAAAAACAAACCTGCTATCATAAATTTAAAAATTTAATTTACACTCTCCTCAACAACTTTTATTTCCTCATCCGTCAGCTCATACAATTTGTAAACAAGTTTATCAATTTCGTTTTCTAAATCTTTTGTGTCTGTGTCGGGATTTTCATTTTTTATTACTAAAATTTTATCGACCAAATCAATGAAAGGTTTTTGTAATTCTTCTGAAATAACAGGAATTGGATTTTGTTCCACATACTGTTTAGTATATCGTTTTCTTCCTCCAGCAATAATTGCAGTTTTCTGAAAGAAATAAAAATCGCACACTTTTGAATTTAGGACAGCTAAAAGATATTTTAATGAATGTCCAGTCAAAAAGTAAGCTGAATTAGTTAAATACATTTTCTCATTATCATAAGCGTAATTTGCTTTGTCTGATATTTCCATCCACACAATTTTGTCTTCCTCAAATAAATGCGAATAACTTGCACCATGTCTTTGCAGGGCATACCATTCATATCTAATTCCTGTTTCAACTTTATTTCTATTTCTTAATTCCTTTTCAAAGTTTAATAAATGGTTGTAAACTACTGGATAATCACTTTCAAACCTTTTTTCAGCTTTTTCTGATGCGTTTCCAATATTAATTTCATTATGTAATGGGAAATGCCAGGGAACAAAAAGCAAATGTATGTCATCAAATTGATAATTAAACCTCTTAATATTTCTACCTCTTAAAACCTTTTTTGCCACAGAAATTGATTGCGGTTCATTTTCAATAATTTCTTTATACCTTTCATTATCAATAACAAATGCTTCATTTAATCCAGTTGTAATTCCTCTATAAAACCCAATTCCTTTCCACTCTTTTAGAGGTTTTCCAATTTTTTCAATTTTTTCATTAATTAAGCTTGAATCATTTGAAGTGATTTGCCACCCCCTATCCTCGAGTTTTTTTAATTCAATACTATTTAGATTAAACTCTCTTTCAAAATTTAACAATTGTTCTTTATCTTTGATTGTTACCGCCCTAAGTTTATTTTTAAAACTTTCTTTTTTAAATTCAAAAATGCAAACAAAAACAACAGCCTCATCAAAAACAAATACTTTTTCAAAATCTATTATTTTGCTTGGATTTGTGTTTTCTACAAGATAATTTCTTAGATTTCCCCCATATCCGGCACTCATCCATTTATTTGGTATTATGAACGATAATTCTCCTTTTTGCTTTAATATTTTATTACCTTTTTCACAAAACAAAACATACAAATCTGCAGTTTTATCAAATGTAGCATATCCAAGTTTTGATAAAACCTCAGAGTCTTGTTTTATACTTTGCAATCCTACATAAGGAGGATTACCAATCACCGCATCAAAACCTACAAAATTTCCTTTATCATCTAAAACTTCGGGAAACTCAAAACGCCATTCAAAAGCATTTTCGTAGATTTTATTGTTTTTTATTTCTTCAACTTCAATTTCTATTTTTTTAATATCTTCGCCCAACAGTTTAACTGTTTTTTCACGGTTGGTTTTTTCAATTTTACTTTCTTCAAACAATTGTGTTTGCATTGTCAGATTGTAAAGTTTACCGCTCATATCACGAAGTTTCTTTAGCTTAGGGTCATTAATCGAAATCTCACTTCTAAAATCACTTTTAATGTCGTTTATCAAACGTTCCATTTCTCTTTTTTGTTCTTTGTTTTCAGCATTTCGATAGGTGTCAACAGCCAAACGGTAACTTTGAATGTTCCATTTACTTTTTTTCAATGCTTCTCCCAAATCTGCATCCAAATCAAAACGAGAAATTAAGGAATTACCGCACTTAATATTGATGTCAATATTTGGTAAGGTTTCCAACTCAGTTTCATTTTTGTAATAGGCACTTTTCAATAACTCAATCCACAAACGCAAACGGCAAATTTTTACAGAATTAGGATTAATATCAACTCCAAAAAGACAATTCTCAATGATACTTTGTTTTTCATGAAAAAGTGTTTCCTGTATGCGTTGGCTTTCTTTATTTTTAGGGTTATACTCGTATAATTCTCCTTCTTCGTCCGTAACAATCAACTCATCATTTTCAACCTCTAATTGATATTCTTTCAAACGTTTTCCTGTTCTGTCTTGTAATATTTTTAAATCATTTTTTATGGCTAAAACCTCATTTAAGGCAGAAACCAAGAAATGTCCAGAACCAACAGCAGGGTCACAAATTTTTATGCTGTCAACAATTTTATTCGCTTCCGTTCTGTCTTCAATTTTGTCATACAAAGCTTCAAAATTTTCAATGTTCCAATTCTTTGTTTCATTGAATTTTTGCACGACAGCTCGTCTAATCGTTTCCCGACACATATACATTGTGATAAAACCAGGAGTAAAAAATGAACCATCTTTGTAACCATTAATTTTTTCAAATATCAATCCTAAAACCGATGCATTGATTAAGGTTTTGTTATCCTCTTGTATTTCTTCAGAACCCTCACTTGCAAAATCATAGGCATTCAAAAATTCATACAAGTAGGTGAGGGCGTTTATTTCTCCAGTTCTTGTTTTTCCATTATCGTCTTTTAAAACGGTAGATTTATAAACAGGAATCGTTTTATCATCTCTTAAATTACTGATAAAAATAGTAGCGTGCTCAATTCCCGTTGGTTCAAACAACGAACTATTCAGATAAGGTACTTTTTCAAATACTTGTTTTACATCTTGGTTTCGTTCATTATGCTTTTTAGCCAATACTTGAAAAAACAAACTATTCAAATCATCGTAATCGTGTAATTTTTCAATATTCAAAAAAGAATAGGATCTATCTCCTTTGTGATAACCGATTAATTGAGCTTCCAACAATTTCAGAAATAAAATTCGATTTACCCACGTAATAACCAATTCCAAACCAACATTAAACAAACGTTCTTCTTGGTTTTCTCCAAAATGGCTTGGGTTGTTTAATTGGTTAATCTTATCTAAACTGTCTAATTGAATGATAGCATTTTCAAGTAAAGAACCCGTATTTTGTTCTCCTGTCGGCTTTCGTTGTATTACTTTTTTTCCTCCGTCTTTTGTTTCAATTAAACCAATGATATGGAGTAATTCGCCATAAAAACGTTTATCTAAACTATTGCTGTCATTGGCAAAAGGAAGTTTTAAAATATGCTCTGGAGATAATAATTTGAAAAGGGCAATTAGTTTATTATCATCGACTTTATCATTATTTCGTAAAGGTTTATCATAATCTCGAATATCAAAATGTGTAAATTCAATTTCTTGTTTTATGGTGGCAATAAATGGCTCAGCAATGTCTTTATAGAAAAAATCTGTTTTAGAACCAGATAATCTTCCAGCTTCAAAATCCTCAAATTGCTTTACAAAAGCCTTATTTTGAGCAAAATATTTTTCAAAAATTGAACTTTCAAAAATGAACCATTCATTAATATTTGTAGCAACTAAATGTTTTATCTCAAGGTTTTTATGTGTAATCCGTTCACGAAGAAAATACAAAACCAACTCTTGAAAAGCTTTTACATTTAGTTTACTTTTCGTTAGCATTTCTGCTTTATTCGTTGGTTTTTTAGCTTCAATAATTACACCAACTGAACTTTTAGCATCCGATCCATTATGTATTACAAGGTCATTTCTTCCTTTTGTATTAATAAAATGGTTTGGTTCAAAATACGTTTTTTTTAAAAAATCAATCACCAAATTTTTATGAAACTCTTCTGATTCAGTATCGTTAGTTCTATCCAATAATTGAATCAAATTCACTTTAAACTTTTCTATATCAGATCGGTTGGGCTTTATTTTTAGAAAAGCCTTATTTAGTGCGATACGTGGTTTGAGTTCTTTGAGTTCCATTTATGAAATTATTATTCTTGCTGATAAGTGAATATTTACGGTGCTTGCCGAGAAATTATTAAGTGAAACAAATATAATATTAAAATCCATCAAAAAGTATTAAATTTCATTAAAGTAATAAACTATTTTTTCTTAATAAAAAAACATACAGAATCAATTTTCCCTAATCCCTTACTGAGTCAACGTTTATAATATTCAAAAAAAATAATAATTTTATTTGTGTGATTTTGATGTATTTTGATACTATTTTCTCAAAATTTATTCATATTATTGCATCTGATTATTTAACTACAATTAAAATATGGCAATTAATTTACAAAAGGGGCAAAAAATTGATATTGGTTTATCAATGCTTACAGTTGGTTTGGGTTGGGATCCAAATGAAGGCACCGGCAATGATTTTGATTTAGATGCATCTGCAATTATGATAAATTCAAGCAGAAAACTAGTTTCTGAAAGTCATTTTATTTTTTATAATAACCTAGTTTCTCCAGATGGTGCTTTAACTCATACTGGAGATGATCCAACTGGTGGTAATAGTGATGGAGATGATGATGAATCAATCATAATAGATTTAAATAAAGTTTCTAATGATGTACAAGAAATTTTATTTGTTGTAACAATTGCTGACTTTGAAAGTCGTAAACAAAACTTTGGACAAGTTAGAAACTCATACATTAGGGTTCTTGATAATCAAAGTAATACAGAAGTTGCAAAATATGAATTGGATGAAGATTTTTCTATTGAAACAGGTGTTGAATTTGGAAGATTATATAGAAAAAGTGATGCTTGGAAATTCGAAGCTTCGGGGATTGGCTATAAAGCAGATTTATCTTTTTTTCTTGAAAAATATTACTCTGGTCAAATAATAAAATGACAAAGATCAAACATATATCCTTTGATTTATGGATGACTTTAATAAAATCAAATCCTACTTTTAAATCTGAAAGAGCAAAATACTTTTTTGATTTTCATAATTCTCAAAGTAAATCAATTTCTGAAATTTCACAAATTATTCGTGAGATTGATTTAATGTGCAATGAAATTAATGAGATTAATGGCAATAGTATCTCCTCAGAAGAAATGTACCTAATGGTTTTATTCAAAATTAATGGCAAGTTAGAAGATTATGATTCAAAATCAATTTTGAGAATATATAATGAAATTAACGAAATATTTGAAAAGTATAATCCTTCATTATTTGATAGCAATACCATTATAGTTTTAGAAAATTTAAAAAGAAAAAATTATTCAATGAGTTTATTAAGTAATACAGCTTTTTTAAAAGGAATATCACTGGTTAGCGTTCTTCAGAAATTAAATATTATTGATTTTTTTCATTTTTTATTCTTTTCAGATCAATACAATTTATCCAAGCCAAATCAAAAATATTTTTCTAAAACTTTTGAAGAAATTAAAAATAAAATAAACCTAAATAAAGCAGAAATTATTCATGTAGGAGATAATTATAAGGCAGATTATTTAGGCTCTAAATTATTTGGATATCAACCAATTTTGATTAATTCAAATGATAAATCAATATTAGAATTAAATAATTTATGATACACTATTCTTTACATAAAATAAGTGATGTATCATCAATTCCATTCTCAAAGGATGAATACAGCAAATTTAAATTCGGTGATGATTTAATAGCAGAGAAATTCGGAAAGCAATTAGCTGAAGGATATATTGAAAATTATCTGCAAAACAGTGATATAAATAATGATATTATTGTGTTCTCCAGTCCTTATGATTTTATTCCAACTGCTTCATATTATTTAAAACAATATTTCATTTACTATTTAAACTTGTGGCTAATTGAAAACAATAAAAATGTAGTTTGTGAATTGAAAATATTTAGAACAACAACATATAAAGAAGATTATGGAGCATTAAGCGCATCAGAAAGATTAAAATTAATAGGAAATGACTCTTTTTATATTGATAAAGAATTTATAAAAAATAAATTCTTAATATTTATTGATGATATAAAAATAACGGGTAGTCATGAATTTATGATAAAGAAAATGATCAATGAATTTAATTTAGAAAATAAATATTCAATGCTTTATTTTTCTGAATTAGTAAATAAGGAAATTAACCCAAATATTGAGAATTTTTTAAACTACCACTATGTAGCATCATTAGCAGATATAAATGAGATAATTAATACTAGTAGATTTGTTTTTAATACTCGAGTTGTGAAATTTATTTTGAGTAGCTCTGGTGATGATTTTAATGCATTTTTATCAGAAAAAGAAAATCATTTTAAAAATCAATTACTAAATTTTTCAATTGGAAATAAATACCATTTAATGGATGCTTATTCCTCAAATTTAAATAAATTAAAAAACACATTAATCAATAAACAAAAAGTAGAATATGGCTATTAACTTACAAAAAGGGCAAAGAGAAAACATTAATGCCCCTCAGT
Source organism: Flavobacteriia bacterium (assembly GCA_947490145.1). Classification (GTDB taxonomy): domain Bacteria; phylum Bacteroidota; class Bacteroidia; order Flavobacteriales_D; family Crocinitomicaceae; genus M2408. The sequence continues at coordinate 31,424 of CANLGD010000014.1, read as the reverse complement.
TTACCATTGGTTTAGGATGGGACACTAATGAATCATCAACAGGTCAAGGTTTTGATCTTGATGCATCAGTTTTTATTTTAGGAGAAAATAAAAAATTAGTATCAGATAATCACTTTATTTTTTACAATAATTTAAAATCGCCTGATGGAGCAATTGAACATACAGGAGATAATTTAACTGGTGACGGAGATGGAGATGACGAACAAATAAAAGTAGATTTATCAAAAATAGATAGCTCAGTTTCGGAAATCACATTGATTGTTACTATTCATGATGCAGAAACAAGAAAACAAAATTTTGGTCAAGTACGTAATTCTTTTGTAAGAGTTTTTGACTCGGTTTCAAATGCCGAAATTTTAAAATATGAACTAGACGAAGACTTTTCAATAGAAACAGCTGTTGAGTTTGGACGTATTTATAAGAAAAATAACGAATGGAAATTTGAAGCAATTGGTATGGGAATGAAAGGTGGTCTAGAAGACTATTTAAATAAATATAATTAATCTTAAAAATAAAATCATGGCTATTAATTTAACAAAAGGTCAAAAAATTGACTTAAGAAAAGATAATGGAAATAAGTTGCAAAATGTGTGTGTAGGAGTAAATTGGGGAGCTATTGAAACTAAAGGCTTCTTTGGCAACAAAAAAGTCACAGCAGTAGATCTAGATGCAAGCTGTGCAACTTTTGATGAAAATAATAATCCTCTTGAAGTTATCTATTTTCAAAATCTAAAATCAAGAAATGGTTCAGTTTTACATAGTGGAGATGATAGAGTTGGTGACACCGGAGGTGATGATGGTCTAGATAATGAAGTCATTTCAGTTGATTTTGAAAAATTAGACCCTTCCGTTTCAAAAATTGTTTTTGTTTTAAATAGTTTTCAAGGACAAGATTTCAAGATTATACCATTTGCAGCAATAAGAATTTATGAAGGAACTGCTAAAAGAGTGAATGAAGTATTTGCTAAATTTGATATAGCAAATGATATTTCTTTTGCAGGAAGTGTATCAATGGTTATGGGGACTTTTTATAAAAGAAATGGAGAATGGAAATTTAATGCTATAGGTGAATCCACCAAAGATAAAAATTTGAAATCAACGATTGAAACGGTAATTTCTAAATATTTATAATTATGAGAAGATTACCAGTATATTTATTACTTGATACTTCAGGCTCAATGTCAGGTGAGCCAATTGAAGCTGTCAAAAATGGAGTTCAAGTTATGATTAGTCTTTTAAGACAAAATCCTCAAGCAATTGAAACAGCATTTTTAAGTGTAATAACTTTTGATAGTGTTGCCCAACAAATAATCCCTTTAACTGATTTAGCATCATTTCAAATGGTAGATATTCGTGCAACTGGAACTACGGCGCTCGGCGAAGCCTTAAAACTTGTTTCAACCAAAATTGATACAGAAGTTGCAAAAACAACAACTGAACAAAAAGGAGATTGGAAACCCTTAGTTTTTATAATGACTGATGGTATTCCAACAGATGATTGGCAAAGTGGTGTTGCAGAATTTAAAAAAAGAAAAACATCATTTACAGTTGCTTGTGCTGCTGGTAGTGGTGCTGACACATCTATATTAAAACAAATTACAAATGATGTAGTTAGTTTAGATAATGCAGATAGTGCTAGTATTGCGAAATTTTTTCAATGGGTAACTGCATCGATTGGAGTTTCTTCAACAAAAGTTGAAGATGGTGGTAAAGAAATTTCAGGAATTAATGAACTTCCTCCACCACCGGCGGAGTTAAATATTGTTGTGTAAAAGTGGGAAAATTTGGTTTTTCTTTTTCTTGGAAAAGATTACTTGGTATAACAAGTGCGAGACAAAGTGTTGCTCGTCAAACTGGAATCCCAACTACAAAAACAGGCATTCAAAGAAAAATTGGTGGATTCATATGGAAATTATTATTTGGAAAAAAGTAAAATGAGAAGATTACCTGTTTATTTTTTATTGGACACCTCGGGTTCAATGTATGGCGAACCTATTCAAGCATTAAATAATGCTTTGTCTGGTATGATTAATGCTTTAAGAAGTGATCCGCAAGCTCTTGATTCGTTGTGGATAAGTATCATAACATTTGATAGAGAAGTTAATGAGATCTGTCCTTTAACTGAATTAGCAATGTTTCAATTACCAGAAATTAGCTGTCCACAAAGTGGTCCAACTCATACTGGTAAAGCTTTGGAAATTCTTTATGAGAAAGTCCAAGTTGATATTATTAAAAGTACGCCATCTCAAAAAGGAGATTGGAAACCACTTTTTTTCTTGTTTACTGATGGAAAACCAAATGATTTGCTCGTATATAGAAATATGATTCCTAAAATTAAATCATTAAATTTTGGTGCAATAATATGCTGCGCTGCAGGAGCCTTAGCTGATGATAGTTTGTTAAAAGAATTGACAAATGATGTTGTGCATTTGGACAATGCTGACACAACAACTTTGAAACAATTTTTTAAATGGGTTTCAGAAACAATAGAACAAGGCAGCAAAAGTCAAGGTACAGGTGAAAGTGTCGCACTTCCGCCTCCTCCAAGTGAAATAACCTTAGTAATTTAATTAAGTATGTTTTTATTATTTTACTTTCTAAAGGTTTTTAGTATGATTCTTATTTTTGGATTATTTTTTTATTCAAAAATTTATCAATACAAAGATAGATTAGACCCTCGTTTTAGAGGATATTTTAACTTTTTAGACAAAATTTTCAATCCTATTTTGAGTTTTTTAAAAAAAAGAATTAAGCCAGTTCAAGTTGGTCAAGGTGTTGCAGTTGATTTTTCTCAATTTGTACTTTTATTGATTCTACTTTTAATTATTAATTTATTTTAAAATTATATGAGACGTTTACCTATTTACTTTCTTATTGATGTTTCTGAATCAATGGTTGGAGAACAAATCCAATACGTGGAAGAAGGAATTGCTACAATTATAAAAGCAATCAAATCTGACCCACATGCTATCGAAACAGTGTGGGTATCAATTATCGTTTTTGCTGGACAGGCAAAAACATTAGTTCCTTTGCAAGAAGTTATTAGTTTTTATCCTCCTAAATTCCCTATAGGTGGTGGAACATCTTTGGGCATTGGTCTTGGTCATTTAATGTTTGAACTAAGAAAGAATATTGTTAAAACTACATATGAGCAAAAAGGTGATTGGAAACCTATCGTGTTTTTGTTTACAGATGGCGTACCTACCGACAATCCTTCTTTAGCAATAAAAGAATGGAAAGATAATTGGTCTCAAACGGCAAATATGGTTGCAGTTTCGTTTGGGTCAGCGACAGATACTTCAATGTTAAGTCAATTGACAAATGATGTATTAATTTTTCAAAATTCTACAGATGAAGATTATAGAAAATTCTTTAAATGGGTCACTGATTCTATTAAAACAAGCAGTATAAGTGTTGAAAGTAATGGAAGTGGTTTTGAGCTAGCTAAATTAGATAATGAAACAATAAGTAAAATTGATTTAACCAAAGAAATAGTATCTAAGAGACAAACAGATGATAATTTTGTGGTTCTTTCTGCAAAGTGTCAAAATACAAGTAAGCCATACTTGATGAAGTATAAAAGGACAGTAAACCCTTCTGAATTTTCAGAACTAAATTTAAGTACAATGTCTTATCGATTGGTTGGTGGTTTTCAAGTTGATAATTCATATTATGAATTATCTGATGAAAATGCAATGACTTCAAAAATAAGAAGTGAGGAATTGATGGGTGCTCCAAGTTGTCCATGTTGTGGAAATCAATTTGCTTTTGCTTTGTGCAGTTGCGGGAAAATACATTGTATTGGTGATGAGGAAGAAAGTACTTGCCCGTGGTGTCACTCAAAAGCAAAGTATGGATATGGTGAGGGTGGTTTTGATGTCAATCGTGGATTAGGTTAGATTATGAAAAAAAGACTAGAAAGCTATATCACAAAAATACTTGCAAACGAAAATATTTCCTTCTCAGATAAAAATAAAATTGTTTTAGAAGATTTTGTAGCAGATGAAGATAATATTTCATCTATGCAAATAATTATTGGTCAACAAGAAGAGTTAAAAACAAGAATTATGTCAAAATTGAGAATTTTTGAAATACAGAATCAACATATTCAAATACCAAATGCAACTTTTGGTAAAGAGTATAATGTTAAATTAGACTTTGTAAAATTGGGTTTGAATGATATCGTATTAACTGAATTTGAAGGCTTAGAAGATAAAAATTTAATTTATGATAATGAAACAGAAACTATTTCGGGCGTTCCGAATCAAAGTGGTGATTTCAAAATCAAATTTAAATATAGAATTAAAGGCGAATTAGATGATTCTAAATTAAATGAGAAAATATTATCATTTATTATAAACGCTAATCCAAAAGATCTTTGGAAAGATTTACCAAGTGACCAACAAGATAAATATTGGAAAGAAAATAACGTTTTTACTTTTGAAAAATTGGGCTATAAGAATATTGCTGTAGCATCAAAGAGAGGTCGCTCGCACGCAAACGTTGGTTCATTTCGTGATGATGATTTTTCTTTCAAACATTTTGATCAAACTGGATGGAGCGTTGTTGCAGTTTCTGATGGTGCAGGTAGCGCAAAATACTCACGTAAAGGTTCTGAATTAGCTTGTGCTAAGGTGATTAATTACTTTGAAAACGAGTTAACATCAGAATTATCGACGAAATTTGATACATTAATTTCAAGTTACCATCAAGAGTTGAATAATGGAAATACCGCCGTTTTAAATAATGTAGATAAATCTGAGGAAGCCGATTTTAAGGATGAAAATGATGTAGAAGTTTTAGAGGTAAAAGAGGAAAAAGTTTCAATTCAAAGTGAAATTAGTAAGTTCATTTATAGCAATTTAGGTGCTTGTGCAAAAGCAGTATACAATTGCCTCGAGGAATTTTCAATTAAAAATGAATTTAGTATTAAGGATTTACATAGTACCTTAATTTTTTCCTTGTTCAAAAAATACGACTTTGGCTATGTCGTTTTATCTTTTGGAGTTGGAGATTGTCCAATAGGAATTTTAAATAAAGATTTCACAGAATTTAAATTAATGAATTGGCTTGATGTTGGCGATTTTGGAGGAGGTACAAGATTCATTACTATGCCAGAAATTTTTGTAAGCGATAAGTTCTCAACTCGTTTTGGATTTAAAATAATTGATGATTTTTCATATTTAATTCTAATGACGGATGGAATTTATGATGCTAAATTTGTAGTAGAAGCAAATCTTGAAAAATTGGAAAAATGGAATGAATTTTTAGCTGATTTAGGCGGGCATAACGATGATAAAATTAAAGTTGATTTCGAAAAAAGAAGTATCGAAACAGCAGAAAGTTTATCAAAATGGATGGATTTCTGGAGTCCCGGAAATCATGATGACAGAACTTTAGCATTAATTTATTAATCCATTTCGAGATGTCAATCAAAACGGTTAAATCAACAATTACGGGTAATACTTATCAATATATAGATAATGGCGACCCGAAAAGTGGAACTGCTAAAAACGTTTATTTTAGCCCAGACAGAAAATACGTTGTTGCCATTTTTAAAGAAAAACAAGATCATAATCAAAAAGAACGATTAAAGAAAATAACAACTGATTATTTATCACGCATTAAAAATAATGAAGGAGGTAATTATTACTTAGATGAAATCTACAGATGGCCAACAGATATTATAGAAGATAATGGTCAGACTGGTATAATTGTTCCAATTTATAACTCTAAGTTTTTTTTCAATAAAGGATATGCCAATCAAGATTTAATTAAAGGTGAAGAAAAAAATGGGAAGTGGTTTGCAAGTGCTTCCTTTAGAAATAAATTATTTCCTTTAAATTTAGATCAAAGTGAATTAGGTAAGTGGCTAAATTATTTTCAAATTTGTGTTAATTTATCTAGAGGAGTGAAAAAGATGCATCAAATGGGTTTATCTCATTCTGATTTGTCATATAATAATGTATTAGTTGATCCATTAACTGGTTCAGCTTGCATGATTGATTTAGATGGCTTAGTTGTTCCTGGTGTTTTTCAAGCTGAGGTAATAGGAACAGCGGATTTTATAGCTCCGGAAGTTCTTGCAAGTAAACATTTAGGTAAAACAGATCCAAATCGTAAATTACCTAACAGATTAACAGATTTACATGCTTTGGCATGCTTGATTTACATGTATCTTTTACATCGCCATCCTTTAAAAGGAGGAAAAGTTCATGATTTAGATACAGAAAAAGATGATTTACTTTCAATGGGTGAGAAAGCTCTTTTTGTTGAACATCCAACTAATAAAATAAATAAGATAAAACTAAATCAAATTAAAAAATGGGATAAATACTGGGCAGATACAGATAAATTACCTTACACAATTACTGGTCCATATTTATCTAAATTATTTGAGAAGGCTTTTATTGATGGGCTGCACAATCCTATGCAAAGACCAACTGCCGACGAGTGGGAGATTGCTTTGCTCAAGACGACAGATTTAATGCAACAATGTTTGAATCCTTTGTGTGATCAAAAATGGTATGTTTTTGATAATTCTAACACTCCTAAATGTCCATTTTGTGATACAAAACATAAAGGAACGCTGCCAGTTTTAGATTTTTATTATCAATTTAAACCAACAGTTTGGAAACCAGAGAATCATCGTTTGATGGTTTATAACAATCAATATTTATTTCAATGGCATGTTGATAGAAATATTACAAGAAATGAAAAATTAAGTGCAGCTCAAAAAGTTCCAGTTGGTTACTTTACTTTTCACAATAATAAGTGGGTTTTTGTAAATCAAAAATTAACATCATTAAAAGATTTGACAGAGGATAAAGAAATTGCAATTGGCGAAATGTTGGAAATAACTGATAACAAAAAAATACTTTTATCAAAAGAGGAAGGAGGCCGAGTAATATTAATTACTTTAGCGAACAAATAAAAAAAAAATAAACAAATAAACAAATAAATAAATAAATAAATAAAAAATTAAGTCATGACAAATTCTATAGTCTCAAATAACCCAGGTCTAATTGCAATATTTGCTTTTACAATAATTGTAATGTTATTAATTGATTTAGGTGTATTTAATAAGAAAAGCCACGAGGTTTCAAATAAGGAAGCTGTAATTTGGTCAATTGTTTGGATTTCTTTATCCATGATTTTTAGTGGTTTAGTTTATTATTATGCAGGTTCTGCTAAGTTTTTTGAATTTCAATCTGCGTATTGGATTGAAAAATCACTTTCAGTTGATAACCTATTTGTATTTATCTTGGTTTTTAAATTCTTTGATGTTGCAAATCAAAATAAACATAAGGTACTTTTTTGGGGTATAATTGGGGCTTTGGTTTTGAGAGCAATTTTTATTTTTTCTGGTACATTTTTAATAGAAATGACTTATTTAAATAAAATTTTAAATTATTTTGGTCATGAAGGCTTCAAATACAACATAAACATTGTAATGACTTTATTTGGTTTATTTTTAGTGTATGCAGGTATAAAATCATGGTTTTCAAACGATGGTGATGATGAGGAAGATTTTAACAATTCAAAAGGTGCCAAATTTATTAGAAAAATATTTCCTGTTTCTGAAAAATATGATGGTAGCAAATTCTTTACTTATGAAAATGGTAAAAAATTCGCAACACCTTTATTAGTGGTAGTTGCTGTAATTGAGTTTACTGATTTACTTTTTGCAGTAGATAGTATTCCTGCAATATTTGCTATTTCAAATGACCCATTCATCCTTTACACATCAAATATTTTTGCAATTTTAGGTTTAAGAGCATTATTTTTCTTATTAGATAATTTCATTCACTTATTTAGTAAATTACCTTATGGTCTTGCATTTGTTCTTTCATTTATTGGTGTAAAAATGATAATTGCTCCTTTTTATCATATAGAATCTGTCCATTCGTTAATATTTATAGGTAGTGTTTTAGTTATTTCAGTAATCATTTCTATTTTATTTCCAGAACCAACTGAAGTAGAAGAATAATTACCAAACCATTGAATTTACTGTATCAGAATGAATTATTCAATTGAGCGTAATGGCAAGATTCATGGCCCTTATGATTTGAACGCAATAAAAGTGTATGTCAATGAAGGGAAAATTTTATTGAATGATAAGGTTGTTTCAACATCAAAAGAAATTCGGATAATACGTGATGTATTAAAAAAACATAATGTTAAATATAAAATAAAGAATAATGGTCATATAATAAAGCAGATTAAATCATTTGGATTTAATCTGCTTTTACCAAAAAAATCTTTTTCTTTTGCAACATTAAAATCGGATCAAAAACTGTTTATTTTATCATTGATAGGTTTAGCCCCTGCATTTTTAATTAAATTTTCAGGTGCAGGTATATTTACTTTTTATGCAATTGCTTTATATTTTTCAGTTATTTGGGGTTTGTTTTTTTATACAATTTTTAAGACAAAACAAGTGTCAATTGGCAAATCGGTTATTATTTTCTTTGCAGTTCAAGTACTTATTTTCGTTTCTGTAGATTTGCTCAGAATAACAGAAATTAACCCCTTATATTCTCTTATCAGTGATCAAAATTCATTTATTGAGAAGTTAATTGGTTTTATTTTCGGTGTAGGAGTATTTGAAGAATTGGTCAAACTTCTTCCAGTATTTATTTTACTTAGGTTTTCAAAAGAACCATTACTTCCTCAAACTGTTGTTTTTTATGGTTTGATTTCTGGAATTGGCTTTGGTGTTTTTGAGGGGGTCATTTATCAATTAACAGTAAATTCTAAGTTAGATTATGGTACTGGTTTTTTCTTAAATATTGCACGTTTAACATCACTGCCATTTTTGCATGCTATCTGGGCGGCTATAAGCGCATACTTTATATCTTTTTCATTTCTATATCCTAATAACAGGTATTCTTTATGGCTTTTAGCTATATTAATTCCAGCAATCCTTCATGGAGTTTATGATGTATTCACCTGGTCTTTACCTGGCTTATTTATATCATACCTAGGTGTTGCTTTGCTGATTGTCTATCTCAAAAATGCAAAAGATTTTCAGAATAGGATTTCAAAATAAAATAAGGCTGCTTTAACGGTCTACATTTTCAAGTCCCGATGAAAAATCGGCAGCTTTCCAATTACGCCCTAGCAGAAACTCAACAGATTTATTCCAAAATGCGGCCACAAGAAAAATGTGGTCAGCATTTCTCAAATAAAACCGTTTCGTTTTGAGTTTTTCGGTACGTATTCGTTTATATAAGTCAAGAGAAATAGCTTGAAATGAATATTCTTTTCTCACCCATTTTTCGTTTAGCTATTTCACTTTCAAATGATTATATGTCTAAATCAAATTCATTTTCGATATTTCGTTCCACAATTACAAACACAATCTTCTTTTCAATAAAGTTTATCGACAAACTTCCATTCTTCTAATTTTAAAGGGGGTTATATTGTGTTCGTCCATTTCCTCCTTTCACAAAAAAAAGCTTGTTTGCAAGGGTATATAAAACACTTCCTTTGGTCGTGCCCTTGCTAACATCATTACAAACCTATTCGTCAAAATTCCTCATAACGGTTTTCCATTAGCTTTTTTTGTTACGTCTTCAATGTTCCTCACTCGCAACTACTTTGTCCACCCAGACCCTTTGTCAAGGTCGCTTCGCAATTTTTAACTGGGTGTCCACCGTTGCTTATTGTCTGGCTCGCCTGCTATCGCACCAAGCTACAGGGCTGTCACAGTTTTTGAGCAAATCTTTCTTGGTGTGCAGCTTGTTCCATACTTCCACAAGCAGCACATTTTAGTTCAACTTTCTAATCTTATTTTTCGTTGCTTACAAGAGTGCTCATTTGTTCCTTTCCGTGCCTACAATCCACAAATTTTCCACACTTGTTTTTAGATTTTTCCTTCGATTTTCAAAAACTCCGCCAGCCCTTTGTGCTTTCAGCATAGGTCATTCCCACAAGTTGGCACTTGCTTTTCATCTCCCACTTGGTGCTAACTCGCAAACGGCGTCGCGCGCTACATTCCATGAAGCAATTCCATTCCATTCCTTTGCTTCATTCCATTTCCTGCACACAGCCTTTCTCCGATGCGGCTAGCTCAAGGCTGTCAAACCCCTTTTTTTTCTTGTGGATTTACTTTTCTGTTTCTAGTTCAGTTATTACTTGATCTAGTATTTTCTTCAAATCTTTCAATTCGTTTCTGTAGAAATTATTTGTGTATTTCTTTTGTTCATCCTTACTATATTCTTTTTGTACTTGATAGGAAAAGTAACTTTCACCTTGTTGATTTTTGTTTTCCCAAACATTAATCATCGCATCTCCTTCACGATATACTTTAACTGGAGGATTTCCTTTCTTAACTTCATAAACAAAACTTGCTAATCCAAATCCAACTATAATAGCTATTACGATTTTAATGTTTTTCATATTCTAATATTTTTCACTAAAGTATTGATTTTTATTAATTAATTCAAAAATAAAAAAATGAAAGCAAAGTTAGGGGCTTTCATTTCATTTCTCCAAGGTCAAGCAAGTTTTGATAAAAAATTTTTACGTTGTCGTAATCGAAACGCTCATCATTTCCCCTTTAAATTTCATTAGCTAAAAATTCTTAGTTCAATAAAATTTTTTTATCAAAAACCTTGTATCCATTCATTTAGCCCCAGTTGAAAAGGCTTTCTTTTTCTCTTTTTTTTCGGCTTTTCAGTCGTTTTTTTTCTCTCTTTTCTTTGAAAAAATTATGGCGGCGAAGCCGATTAAGGAGAGCATAATTTTAAAACCTAAATAGTATGTATGAAGTAATAAACCCAGCTGTTGCAAAGTCTATCATGTCAAGAATGAATTACCTGCAACTACAAACAGAAATTGCATTTTTTGAGCTTGAACTCGAAAAAACCGAAGGAGGCAATTTGAGAAAAATGTATCTCAATTTGAGAGCATTTGCGCAAAGAAGAATGAAAGCATTAACCAACAAAAATGATAATTATGAATTCGAGTTTTAAATTATCAACTTACAACCCGGCGAAAAAATACGCTGGGTTTCATTTCTTCGTTTTGAACAAAGGATTAAATTCCGGAAAACCATTGTATGAAGCCTGTCCAAATTGTTTTGTGATTGAATGTGAAACTGAAGACCAAAAAGAAAGTTTATACTGGATTTGTTTCGCTTTGTGGCAAAGTCACAGATTTCGACAGCATCTAATCGGTTCCGTAATTTTGTACATTCGGAAAAAAGAAATGCTTAACCTGGTCCGCGATACATTCCAAAAAGCTCAAGCAAAAAATGAACTTTTTCAAAAGTCACTAATTTTGCTCAAAACAGTAAATGAAAAAGATCATCATTTTGAAGATTTGGCTGCAACTTTGAAAAAGATTAAACGAGAAGTTGCTAGAGGATTGGTGAGGTAAAAGAAAAGCCCTGGTCGAGGACTAGGGCTTTTGTTATATTTCACTTTACAACACCTATAGTAGCAGAATACACTCTTCTTGCAGAAATTTTCGAGCACCCTCCTCAATCTTTGAATTACCGCAGTTTAAGTAATTTAGACAAATGCTTTTTGAAAAGCTATTTACTAGTGCTTTTAATAATATTCCTTGTTGGATGATTAATTGTGATTTTTTTATTGTTCTGCTTGTTTTTATAAATTTTTATTTTTTTTAATTGTCTTATTAAATATTCATCTAGAAATTAACAATTTTCATTATTCTAATTCTCTTTTTGTTTAACAAATATTGAAACTAAAAGTCCTATTCCCACAACTAAATCAACTATATTCCAATATTCTCTTCCGAGAGCGATTTTAAAAAAAGGTTGAAATAACAAGGCTAAACATCCATATATTATCATTTCTGTCTGTTTGCCATTTTCGTGTGCTTGATAAGCCAAAATTGAGAACGCAATTAGGCCCGCAAACCTAACAAACTGATAAAATCCGTAAGGCATATCTGCCAAACAAAGAAACAATAAAACTGAAATAATTACTTTAATGATATTTATCATAATGAATTATATTTATATGTAAAAAATAGGTATGACATTAATTGCTTTGATAAAAATGAAACAATGGTAGTAATTCCTTGTTTCTAATTCTTTCTAGAGTTCGGTTATCAGTGCTTAATTTATTCAATATTTCTTTAATTCCATCATTAATTGAATCAATGGGTTCTCCAATCATAAAACCAGAAATATTTATTAAACAAAACACATCAATTTTGCTATTTATTGCCATTCAGTTTTTGTTTTTTTATTTAAAGGTACCTTAGAATTTTGATTATTTTATAATATTCTAGAAAGAAGAGCTAATCCAAAAATTATTGATCCGATTGTAAGCATAATTCTTCCGTATTTTCTTGTAGATTCATTATAAACAAAAAATTCTTTCCCGCTTTTTGATTTTTTTTTGGAATATGCATAACTATATCCAGCAAAAATCGCCCATATCCCACCAAAAATTGCTCCGATAAATCCTGCTGCGATCCAAAATTGACTACCTTGTTCTCCAAGTTCTAATTTTGAATCATCTATTCTTTCCTGTTCTTCTCTAAATTTTAGGAGTGAATCAATTGGTATGTTTCTATTGGTTAATTCAATTTCCACAAGTTTCATAAATTCTTCTTGATATCCACTATTTTTAATGTAAATATCAGATAATTCATTATTTGTTTTCTCTTTGATAATAGCTTCAAATTTATTCATAGTTCAATATTAATTTATTTTTAATTTTTTGCTTAATCTATTTCAATCAGATTAATCAAACATCTCTGTGTAAAATACCACTTAAAGAACAAATATAAAGAAATATATCGAATAAAAAAACGCCAATCTCTCGAATGGCGTTTCACAACTAATCTATTTCAAAGAACTTACTTTACTTTTTACGCTGAGGATTTCGAAGCGTCTTCCAAATCCATTTCAAAAACAAACTTACCGTAAAACTTACAACCGCACCAACACAAGCCAAAACAATCGTTTTCATAAAATCTTGCGTGTCTAAAGTCGCAAATACGGATAAAGCCGTTCCTGTTGTTGTTCCTATCGCTGTGCTGTGATCGTGATGTATCATTTTAATTTATTTTTAATTTGGTCATTGAGCATGTCGAAATGTAAATTATTTCTGCAGCTCTAGATTTTCAGAAACCTCAGTTTGGCAAACCGTGGAATTGATTTTCAAAGAAACTGTTACAACTTCTTGTTCACCAGTCATTTCTTCAACCCAATCAACAGCGATTAAATTGACTTTATCAGTCAAATCAGCCCCAGCTTTGAACTTAATTTTCTTTTTCAAAGCAATAGCTAAACGTTGTCTTTCCATTGTTTCAATTTCCATTTTCAACATGGTGTCAGCAGAATTTTCGTCTGAATTTTCATCAAGATCAATGTTGATTTTGTTTACTTTGTCAGTCAATTCAGCTCCAGCTTTGAATTTGATTTTTTTCTTACAAGTAATTTCCAACGTTTCATCTTGGTTTTCTTCCAGCATCAATTTCAATTCAGATTCTGTCGAATCTTCATCAAAATTTTCAATTGTTTCAACACTTACCAAATTCACTTTTTCAGTCAAATCAGAACCAGCTTTAAAGCGTAATTTCTTTTTTAAACCAATTTCCAAGCGATCTTTTTCGCTTTGCTCCATTTCCATTTTAAAATCCAACTCTTTGGATGTTTCACTTTCTTCTTCCTGAATGTTAATATTCATTTTATTGGCTTTTTCAGAAAGCTCTGAACCAGGTTTGAAACGTGGTTTCTTTTTTGCTTTCAATTTTAAAAGCCAATCACTTGATTTACAATTCTTATTCATGGTTTATATGAATTAAAGATTAATACTATTTTCGGTCTGCAGTAACACTTTGTGCCACAGCACTTGCAACAGAACCAGCAACGATGAGGTAACTTGCAAGACTTACAATTGCAGTTGGTAAAACAACTGGAGAAGCAACAATTGCTCCTCCAGCTGCTACCAAGCCAAGCCCGATATTTCTCACAATTCTGTGGAATTTTGGAGTTGGACTTAGGAAGCGGTTTTGTTTTTTCATGGCAACAAAAAATTAAACCACCTCAATTACACGAAGTGCGTTGTACGCTCCATTTTTCAAGGAGTATTGAACACCATTCACATTTTGAAAAAACTCAATTTTCAACAAGAAAACTTTTGCACCTGTGCCTGAAGGAATGGCAGTAGGTGTCAAAGTAACTGCTGTTGAAGTTCCATCAATTGGTAAATTCACAACGTTTGTCAACTTCACATCTGCGATGTTTGTTCCAAAGTTTAAATTTCCATAGCATCCAGTTAAACTGATATGCGTTGCACCTGCAGGAAAAGTAATATCATTCACCGGAATTAATCCTGTAACAGTAATTACTCCTGTTGTGGTATTCACCGCCCAAGGTTTGTACAAAATGCTACCTAAAAGCGCATTTTTGTTGAACTCAAAACCTTTTAACAAAGCCTTTGCAGGAGCAGAAGCAATTGCAACTCCAACTTTGCGCTGTCCACGTACAGAAGTTAAATCCAAATTCTTGATTTGAGTCATTAATTTGGTCATACGAGCCACAACGCGGTTGTCCGATGCAGTTAGAGCCATTGGACGTAAAGAATCGCGAGAAAACTTCCCAGAAGAAGCAGAAGAGCCGAATTCAGCTCCGTTCTCACGAGTTCGAACAAACGCTGGATCGTTTTTGATTCGGTCAGCTTCAACGCCACCTTTTTCACGAGCCAAATGTCCATCCTTTGATTTGTAGAAAGATAAATCTCCGATTTTACCTTTCAACTTGATAATGCCAGTTTGTTTAGCCATTATTTCTAATTTTTACTATTCAAATTCCAAGGACTTTCCCTGGAATAAACATTCTTTTGTCGCGACCAAAAATTTGTTTCTGAATACAAAACTAGAGTAGAGGTAGCTTTAATTTACAAAGCACTTCCGAATCATATAATTTGTGCTAAATTGTGCCGTTTTTGCATGAAAATTAAACGTTTAAATGCTATATTTTTGTAAAATAAATCTGATTATAATTCTTTTTATAGATCATGTACGGATGATGTATAGATAGTGTATAGATAAAGTATTAAATCGCTAAAATTTCAAGATTGAAAAGAGTAGTCATTTATCCAAAAGATATCATGCAGATCACTGGAAAAAGTGAACGTTATTCTCGTGAAATTTTACGTAAAATTAAAGACCTTCACAAAAAGCAAAAACATCAATTAGTTTCTTTGCAAGAATTCTGTGACTTTATCGGTTTAAATACAGATGAGGTGGAGCAAAAATTAAAGTAATAAATTTTAGTATATTTTGTTTGAAATTGTATAAATTTAATTTGTATATTACTGAAAAGGTCAAATTAAGATTAATAATGTATTTTTACACACCAAAAAACAGAAGAAACAACAGATATTAATTTATTTTATTCAAGCAAAAATGGAATTTCTTTTACTTCTTACTTTATATTCATTAATTGGTTCGGTTTTAATTTTTGTAGTTACTGCCCAAATTAAAAAAAGTGTTAAAATCGAACATTTGATGGGGCCCTTATTTGTTTCTGGCATAATAGGTAAATTTTATTTTTCAATGTTCCCCTTACCAGGTTTTGATTCTGGCAATGGCGATGTACAAGGGATTCTATTATGCGGTATTTGTATACTTCTTGGCATAATTTTAAGTTATTTTTTTAAATTTTCGGGCACAATAATTACCATTTCCCTTTTTGTTGTTGCCTTGACAATTATTTTTTTTAAAGACTATAAGGAACACAAAAGGAGTAAGGAAGAATATATAAATAATGAAATTGCGGAAGTCAAAAAGTATTATGCCAAATTTGATTATGATATTGATAGTTTAAAAAATAAAATTTCAAGAAAAATTAATTATTTAATAAGTAGCAATAAAAATGATATTAATATCAAAAAGTATTTAGTTTTTGATAGAAAAAATGGTAAACTAATTTTAAATATTGATGATAATAATGATAATAGTACAACTCCATTTAAAAAAGAAAATTTAAAATATGTAGTAATTAAAGAAATAAAAGAGGTTTTTATAGGTATGTACGGAAATGATATTACGAAAGCTATAAGACTTGATATTACTTTATCGATTATTGATTTAGATGATTTTACAATAATCTCCAAAAAATATTACGAAGGTTTGGATCCTGATATTAGTATTAGATATAAAGATAATGAAAAACCTCCAGTAAAAGAAGTTGGTGTAAATTTACTTAATATTGATTCTGCAATATTTGAAATAAATTTAAATAATAGTCTATTAATTAATGAATAAAATAGGACACTGTCCCTCAAATTATATTATCTACAAAGTCATTTACAATAATGATTTATACGAAACCAAAATAGATTTCATAAAAATTCATTCAATTTGTTTGATTATGAATTAATTTGATGTATTTTTGTTCTGAAAACAAGTTCTTTAAAATATGTCGAAAACATTACGAATTAAATGCTAGTATATTTGCTAGTAGTAATTTATGTCGATGTAATAAATTGAAAATGACAGACTTAAAATAAAATTCCGCTTCCAGCGGGATCACAAAAAGCCTTCCAATCGGAAGGCTTTTTTCGTTAAATACCACTAAATTTAATGATTTCAGCACCTCCCCGAATTTTTTTCTAAATTAATTTTACCTCTAATAAGTAATAAAATTACAACAATTCGGTCAACAACATTTTGTTGTAATTTTGTTGACCGAATTATTTGTAAAGCCAATAATGATGGGCGTTACATGGTTCAAACTTTGAAGTGATTTGTTCTCCAAAAGTGTACAAATCGGTTAACAAAAAACAAAGTATATGAATATCTCAAACAAAACATCTATTTCAATTTTATTCTGGTTGAATAAATTGAGAGTAAACAAAAACAATGAAATGCCAATTTACATGAGGGTTACTGTAAATGGAGCTAGAGTTGAAATTTCTTTACAAAGGTTTGTTGAAGAAAAAATATGGGATCCCAAAGCACAACGATTAATTGGAAAAGGCGTATTACAAAATACAACAAATCAATTTTTGGACCTAACCAAAGGACAAGTTCAGACAATATACAATCAATTATTGAGTGGGAATCAAAAAATCACATCAAAAATTATCAAAGAAAAATTGACAGGAAAAGAACCAACACCAAACTATAAAACTATTTTGGAATGTTTCGATTTTCATAATTTAAAAATGAAAGAAAAAGTTGCTGTTAATTTGATTAGTCCAAAAACACATTTACGTTTTCAAATAACCAAAAACAAAGTAGAAGCTTTTATCAAGCATCAATACAAGGTCAATGATAAACCACTTCCAGAACTGCGTTTGGCATTTGTAACAGAATTTGAGCATTATCTTTTAACAATTGATAAGCTACAATCAAATACAGCACACAAATACATCAAAAACTTGAAGAAAATCATGAATATGGCTGTAGGATTAGATTGGATTCCAAGTAACCCATTCAACATGTTTAAATGCTCATATACGAGTCCAAATCGTGAAATTTTGACAAAAGAAGAATTAGAAGTTTTACGTTTAAAGAAAATTAATATTCCACGTTTGGCTGAAGTGCGAGATGTGTTTATCTTCTGCTGTTATACAGGCTTTGCTTATACGGATGTTTATCAATTTGAAGGTAATGCTTTGACAATCGGAATTGACGGAGAATATTGGCTTGCTACCAACCGTCAAAAAACAGGCACTCGTGAAAGTGTTCCGCTTTTAAGCATTCCCCTTTCAATTATTGAAAAGTATAAAGATCATCCGTATTGCGTTTCTAACAATAAGCTTTTGCCAATAAATAGCAATCAACGATACAATGCCTATTTGAAAGAGCTTGCAACCATTTGTAAAATAAAGAAAACACTCACAACCCATATTGCACGACATACATTTGCTACGACTGTGACTTTGGCCAATGGGGTTCCAATTGAAACGGTAAGTTCTATGTTAGGACATAATAACATTAGAACCACTCAGATTTACGCCAAGGTAATCGAACAAAAAGTAAGTGAAGATATGAAGCTTTTGAGAAGTAAACTAGAAGGCAACAATGAAAGTAAAGTATTAAAAATAGGTTAACTAAAATCTCGGCGAAATCCGAGATTTTTTTTTGAAATATCTGGAACTATCCACAAAGCATTTCATGTAATATTAAACAATTGTAAGATTAATCTTTTGATATAAGCTAATTTTAAATAATAGCCAACATGATGAAAAACGCTTATGCCTTTGAATTCTTTGAAGAATTATCAAAAGGAAAACTAGACGATGTACTTGTTTCAAAATTTAGTCGAGAGGAAATCTTAAAAAGACTAATCCTACAGGAGGAAGAATGTATTTTGTGCACCATTGTTCATTTTGTAAATAGAAAGGGAGTCTTGAAAATTGAAGAAAAAAGGGAAATGACAAATAACCATCCGTATATTTTTGAAATTCAAAGTAATCAAATGGATTTGTTTCCAATTGAAGAACCTAAAATTCGGGCAATTTTGAGTTTTCTTCAAATAGATTACGATAATTCGTTATCTGTTGTTTCCAGACAATTCAAAAATAAAGTACATTACATCATTAAGCATATATCAAATTGGAATTCCTGTTCTGACGCCATATTAAAAATGCACTACTACAATTCAATTATTCAAGAACAAAAGTCAATCTTTATAAAATCAATTAAAAGTCAGACTGTTAATTTGTTTGATGTTGAAGCAGTTTGTAACCACTTTAAAATCTTACTAAAAGAAATCAACTTGCTAATAGTCGATATTCTTACAAGGTGTAAGCTTGATATCAAGACAATTAAATATGAAGTGAGGAATATTTTTGACAATTCAGACTTAGTAAAATTGATTTATTTAGCCCTGGTTGAAATTCATCAATTTGTACAAGATCGGTCGAAAGTTCATTCCAGCAATTCTATTTATTTTATCAATATTTCTTCAAAAGAGAATTGTGAATTGTATATTGATCATTCAGTAAAAATTCAGGAGTTTTTTCTTAAATCAAAAATCAATAAATCGTTGAGAGAAATCATGTTTAATCCGCTGAAGGAATTTCAAAAAGAGACTAAACAAATGGAGATCGATGAAGATTTTTTTCTGTACTGCTGCTTTTATGTGGAAGAGATTTTGAATTTTATTTCTCAAAACTCTAATCACAATACAATCACTGATGGTGCTATTGTTGACTTATTGTTTTGGCTTAATTTGAATGATACAAGCTTCTTGAATTATGTCCTTGAAACAATCCAAAGTCAAATGATTAAGGAAAAAGAAAAACAGAAATCAAAATTGATTTTATTAACTCATTTTAAGAAGTTTGAGCTACTTAACTTAAATCATAGATACAAATATCGAATTTATGATGTTTCAATAAAAAAGATGATAAAATCTTGGATTGAAACGGAGCTACAAATTTTCAATGAAGAGTTGAATTTCTCAGCGTTAAATAAAACCAAAGGAACAAAAGAAGTCAATGTGAAATCCAAAGTCAAGACCAATTTAAGTCTTAATCAAAGTGTAATTCTAATTCGTTTATTAAAAGAATCTGGAATTTTCGCACAACAAAATTTAAGTGTAATTGGCATTGCTTTTTTAAGAACATTTTCAACGCTAAGCCAAAAAGAAATCACATTGAAAAGTTTTAAAACCAAATATTATAATCCCGATACAAAAAGTATTGAACAGGTAAAAATTATGTTAAAAAACATGGAGGAAAATTGTGGGAATTTGTAAAAAAGACAAACCAAAAAAAAATATCCCTTGGAAAACATAACTTTCACTAAGGGTGGTACCACCTCCTACCACCCTATTATTTAATTTTTTTAAACTCTATTTGTTGTCAAATTTAAAAGAAATTAAAAATGGCAACGAACATTATTACAGTAGAAGATTTGGACAATTTCAAATCAACCTTTTTTGAGCATTTCGAATCAGAAATGAGAAAGTTTTTAGTCGACATTGAGAAATATAAAATTTTAGAGAAAGAGGGAAAACGTTGGTTAAAATCAGACCAAGTTCAGAGAATGCTGAACATATCACCAAGTACTTTGCAAAATTTCCGAATAAATGGACTGATTCCTTATTTTAAAATTGGTGGAGTACTTTTTTATTCTTTCGAAGACATCGTGAAAGTAATGGAAGCAAGTAAAAGTACAAATATCTAATTTTTAGAGTTTTGACACCAAAAATCAACTATATCAAACATTTACAAGCGGTACACAATCGTTTTTTAGAAGACGAGAGACTTAATCCTTGGCATATTAGCCTGTATTATGCTCTATTTCACAATTGGAATTTTAATCAATTCTCTGAAGAATTTCAAATCGTTCGAGTGGTAATTATGAAAGAAGCGAAAATAGGTTCGGCTAATACCTACACCAAATGTTTAAAAGAATTAAGTGTATGGGGGTATATTCGTTATTCGCCATCTTTCAATCCCTACAAAAGTAGTGTTGTAAGCATTATCACATTTGATACAAGTACTGATAATGGTAATAATAAAGGCAATAATAAAGGTGCTGATAAAAGCACTGATAAAAGCGGTGTAACGGACGTGCGACCTCTTATAAAACATATTAAAACTAAAATAAACTATAATAAAACTAATACAAACACTAATTCTAAAGAATTAGTATATACACAAAACGAAAATGAAGAAAATTTTAATTTTAATAAAGAGGCCGATGCGAAGCATCAAGATTTCCAAAATCCTAAAGTCAAAAATCCAATTCCAAAAAATCTGGAAGAAGTGGAAACGTATTTTTTGGAAAAAGAAAAACCGACATCCGAAGCGAATAAGTTTTTCAACCACTACGAAGCAAACGGTTGGCTGGTTGGAAAAAATAAAATGAAAAATTGGCGCGCAGCTGCAAACAATTGGATGACGAATATTGGCAAATACAATTCCCATCCCCACCAAGAAAAAACAACTTATTTGCACGTAAACCAAGACAAAGATTATTCTATTCCCCTTTAAATCTCAAAAAAATGGAAGCAACAAGCTATTATTTCGAAAAAGATGGAAAAAAATACTACGATTTCTATCGAACTTTAAATTATCTGAAAAGATATGCTCAGAAACGATATGGTCCAGAATTCAAATTTTACAAAGAAGATGAAGAAATTTTGTACAAACTTTATCTTTATTTCATTCGGGACTTTGCCAACTGTGAACAACGAGGTCTTGATTTGCGAAAAGGAATCTTGTTAATTGGTCCTGTTGGATGTGGAAAAACCTCCCTCATGCAAATTTTCAATTTCCTCTCTGATACAAGTTTCACAATTAGGCCTTCTAGGGACGTTTCAGCAGAATTTATTACAGATGGCTTTCAAGTCTTACAAAGATACGGCAAAACGACTAAAATCTATTGTTTTGACGATTTAGGAGTGGAACAAAGTATCAAACATTTTGGGAACAAAACAAACGTCCTTGCTGAAATTTTGATTAGTCGCTATGATTACATGCGTTCACTTCACCTAATAACACACGCTACAACGAACCTAAACGCTGATGAACTTGAAGCAATTTATGGCAATCGTGTTCGCTCACGCTTAAGAGAAATGTTCAATGTAATCTCATTTCCAAAAGATACACCTGACAAACGCAAGTAACAATTGTTGTCTGAGGCTCTCGAAGCCAGCATTTCAAAGTCTAATAATTTTAAAATCAATAATAAAATGAAAACAAACATCCCAAAACTCGACACCTCAAAAATCGTCCAAGTCCGTCTCAAAGAAACCCAATATTACCAGGAAGAATTTTCAAAAAAACAAATCGTTTTACACCACACCGTTTCCAACGGCAACGCCAAAAACGTCATGTTATGGTGGGCGAAAACTCCAGCCAAAGTTGGTACCGCTTTCATCATCGACCGCGAGGGAATAATTCATCAATGCTTCAGTTCCAAACATTGGGCGCATCATTTGGGTACAAAATCCAAACAAAATAAGCAGCTGAATCAAGAATCCATCGGAATAGAACTTTGTTCGTGGGGTCCTCTCACCAGAAAAGAAAATCCAATGTTGAAAGGAAGTCCAAAATTCTTTTCTTCAAAAGGAACAGAAGTACCAAAAGAAGAGGTTGTAAAACTTGAAAAGCCATTTCGAGGTCATTTGTATTATCAAAGGTACACCGAAAAACAATTGAAATCCTTGCAAATTTTAATGAATTATTTGTGCGAAATGTACAAGATTCCTAAAACTTACTATTCGGATATATGGGATTATTCTAGGATGGCCATGAAAGGCAATCCTGGAATATACACCCATGTTTCATTCCGCAAAGATAAAAGTGATTGTTTTCCTCAATCGGATTTAACTAGAATTATTATGGACTTGAAGAATTTTCAATAGATATGGAAAAATATTCTAGGGTGGCCATGAATGGCAATCCTGGAATATCTTCTAATCCGTTATTTCAACTTCAACCAGTAACGAATAATTTTCTTCAACGTATGAATTTTCTGTCAGTTGAAATTTTAGATCAGTATAGAATTTTCTTTCTGTATGTAAACCAATAGTAAAAGTTTCATTTTTTATGACTTGATTTATATCAAAAACAGGATGTAGATGATCCGTATTAAGAGTCAAATTTATTGGAATTTCAATTTTTCTATCCTCAACAAATCTTCCATCTGGATCTTTATATACAACATATTTCAACTCCACATTTAATGACAATTTTGAAATTAATTCAATCCAATTAAATACTGTATCTTCTTCAAGGCTCAATGTTGCGCGAAGAATTCGAATTGAACTTTCTGCAGACATAAATTTAAAATCTTTTTGATTTGTAAATTTGGTGAGAATAAAATTTTCCATCGTTATAAAGTTTTGTTACTCATTTCAAAATTAAGATAATTTGCAATCTTTTTCATTGAAAAATAATTTTGTTCTACTTTTTTACTGTCATGAATATCAAGTGCTTTAATTCTCTCTTCATCCAATGCTTTGAATTTGGCACATAAATTAAATTCAATACTATTTTTTAAATCTAAATCAAAATTTAAAAATGAGATTAGAGTTTTTAAATATTGATTTGTTTCAGATATTGCATTGAATTGACTAGTACTTAAAATTAAATCGAGTTCATTCTTTAGTGCTTTCATTCTTTTTAAAACATCTTTTTGTTCATCATTATTTATTGCTGCTTGCTCGTAAATCGCTTTCTTGATATTTTCTGCTTTTAATTTGGCTATTTTAAAAAAGTTCAGTTTACACTCGTGAGCTTTGATATAAATTTCCAGAACTTCTTCCACATTCAAAATATTTGATTCTGAGTTTTCATTTTTCACCTTTTTGTCCATAACTTTTAGTTTTATTTACAATGATTTTTGTTCTAATATCATATTAATTTCAATCCCAAAATGAACTAAAACTTGTTCATCAATTTAAGTTCAGGGAATTGATGTAACGCGTGTAGTTCCAATTGATGGTTTCTTATAAAATAGTAGTTATGGCTAATTATTACAAACAATCACTTCTGTTCTAACTTTTATCATACTCACATCATAAAAGTTGAAATAGTCTAAAAGACCACTCTCACATTCAATAATATCAATGCTTTCTGTTTCTTTTGGCACTGCTGGAAAAATCAAGGTAAAATGACCAAAAGAATCTTTTGATTTAAAAAACCTTTTTCTTGGAGCAAATGGAATATTGATCGCCTTTATTAATTTCAATTTTGAAGTTGTACCTTTAACTCTTATGAAAGAATCCTTTTCAATTCTTATCCACCAGCCACAATTATATTTGTTCGAGGGAGAATAAACAAAATCTATTTGCGTATAATCATCATTTCTCGAAATGCTTAGCACCTCCATTTTCGTATTTGCATTGATTTTAATTGCAGGTCTATAAATAATTTCACTTACCTCAATTTCTTCTAAAAGTTCTAATTCCATTTTTGTAAAATTTAAATTAATAATTTATTTTCTACAAAAGTAAAACAGTAAAAAGATCTCTAAATGACGTTTAAAAAACGTAGTAATTTTTCTAAAATCTATTTAGTTATTGTTTTAA
This sequence comes from Flavobacteriia bacterium, assembly GCA_947490145.1. Classification (GTDB taxonomy): domain Bacteria; phylum Bacteroidota; class Bacteroidia; order Flavobacteriales_D; family Crocinitomicaceae; genus M2408. The sequence continues at coordinate 7,435 of CANLGD010000014.1, read as the reverse complement.
ATAATCTTCAATTTTCCCTCTTAAATTATTATTTAAGTCTGGATACATTTTTAATATTTTTTCAAGAATTGATTTGGCTAAAAGCTTAACTGTATTTTTATTAATTGCATAGTTATAAATAAAATCTCCCTTACTAATTGCCTCTAATGGATGTTCTCTTACTTTGAAAAAATTACAATAATTTTTTAATATTTCTGATTTTTCTATATCGATTTTTAATCTTTTTGAATGTGTATGGTATGGGTCTAAATCAAAAGCAACATTTATGTCATTAATAAAAAAATCTACAGTAATTGTCCTTTTACTCTTAAAATTAAAGTTTGTTTGTTCTGGTTTTTCATTGATATCAGAAAATACTTTTTTCAATTCCTCACGTAAATATCTTTCAATTTTTGATTCTTTTGAACTACATTCTGGGCATCCTGTTTCGTTAACACCAGTTCGGTTAGCAGGTGTTGCTTGCCACGAATGCTTACAGTCTTCATTTTGACATAGCCACCAAATTTTTTTACTGCTCGATTTACGAATTTCATTAATGTCATGCTCAATGTTTTTTTCCTTATCCCACTCTTTGGCTAATTCTGTAGCAGTATTAACTATTGATTCCAAAATAGTTGTTTTCCCTGTTCCATAGCAAAACGGACAACCTGTTTTTTGCTTAATTCTTGCATATAAGGTTGTTGGCCAACGATGATAAATTTTGGTTTTATCATCTTTTGCACATCTCCAATTAATATCATCTGTATATTTTTCAGTTATTTCAAAAGGGGAAAAGGTGTTCGTCCATTTCCTCCTTTCACAAAAAAAGCTTGTTTGCAAGGGTTATACAAAGCTACATCTCCTTTTCTAATCCGCAGGCTACTGAGCGCAGTCGAAGTAGCCCTTGCAAACATCAATACAAACCTATTCGTCAGAATTCCTCATAACGGTTTTCCATTAGCTTTTTTTGTTACGTCCTCAATGTTCCTCACTCGCAACTACTTCATCCCCCTTGAAATCCCAATAATGTTTCCGCAAAAGCGGAGTGTGTTTGCAAGGGGTCTGCCGTTGCTTGTGTTTGGCTCGCCTGCTGTCGCAACAAGCTGCAGGGCTGTCACAGTTTTTGAGCAATTACCTCTTTTGTGTAGCTTGTTCCATGCTTCCACAAGCACCACCTTAATAATTACCTTTTCTCTCCTATTTTATCTTGATTTACAAGCGTGTTCACTCGTTCCTTTCCTCACTCCATACTTCTGTGTACAATACACTCATTTCACACCCTTGTTTTTAAAATTATCTTCCTTTTTCAAAAACAATCTCGTGCTGAGGCCCTCGAAGTGCGCCAGCCCTTTGTGCTTTCAGCATAGGTCATTCCCGCAAGTTGGCACTTGCTTTTCATGTCCCACTTGTTGCTCACTCGCAAGGCGGCTCGCACACACAACACTTCATTTCAAGCAATAGAAAAAATTGCTTTCCATTTCATGTTTCCTACACACATGCTAGTTCCACGTCGCATTGGCTGAGGGCTCTATAACCTTTACACTGAGCGAAGTCGAAGTGCTCTTTCTTACTTAACATTTAAATCATTAATTACCAGTTGGCACAAATTTAAAAATGCTATCAAACAATTTAGATTTCTGAATCATTATTGGGTCTTTATATTTAACTCCCTTATCATTTTGAATTAATCCAAAAAGACGACCAAATCTATCAAAAGATCTTAATGTATAACAGTTTGCGACGTACTCATCAACCGTTCTATACATCGAATGAACATTTTCTTTTAGCATCGGGTACGCAGTGAAATATTTTTGAGCATAAAAATTTTGGTTTAATTTAGAATCCCCATATTTATTTAAAAGTAGTAAAGTAAATCCACAGCCTAATCTTCCAATATCCATCATTTCATAACGATCATAATAAGCCCAGTTAAATTTTCGACAGTAAACTCTAAAAAGATTTTCTAATAAATCCTGTTCATTATGAAGACATTTTTTTCCTTTAGCAGTTAGAGATAATGTTCCTTTTGCTTTTTTGACTATACCAGATAATTCCGCTAAAATCCGACTTATATTTACAAATAATGAATCTGTTTCCTTGTATAGTTTACTAATCCCACTTTCAATTATCTCTTCAGCGAAATATTTTTGACTATATAATTCAGCCACAATTTTAGTTGGTAGAAATCCTTTTACTGTGAGTTTAATTGATTCATTTTCAATCAAATAATTAACTAGAAATTTCACACCATTTAAAATTGGTATCATGTTCAACTCTTCTTTACTTAATTGATTTAATTGTACTGGGCAAACCTCATCAAATAAAAAATGAATTATATGATGCATTTCTTCTGGTGAATAACCCTCAAATTCTGATAGTCCAGTTTTATTCTTACTATCCATCACTTTTTTAATCTCTTTGTTTATCTCATCTAGATTCATCTTGTCACTTTTACTTGCCAAATTTAATGAAAATACTTGAAATCATTTCTATTGCTAATTCCTTCTATTTAGCTATTTAAATCAATAACAAAAATAAAAAAATGACAGCAAATTTAGTGCCTTCATTTTGTTTCTGCAAGGTCAGGCACTTCGTGTTTTGCAATAAAAATTTTGGATTTTATTTTCTCTAAAATCTGTCCTGACTTCTGAATCTTTTAGTCTATATATCCATTCCCCTCTCAACAAATTTTTTATTATCAAAAACCTTGCATTCACTCATTCCAGCACTTAAAAATTGGCTTTCTTTTTTTCTTTTTTTTCGGCTTTTTAGTCGTTTTTTTTCTCTCTTTTCTTTGAAAAAATTATGGCGGCGAAGCCGATTAAAAAGGACTTAATTTTTAAAACCATAATAGTATGTATGAAGTAGTAAATCCAGCGGTTGCAAAATCTATCATGTCAAGAATGAATAGTTTACAATTACGCACAGAAATTGCATTTTTCGAGATTGAACTCGAGAAAATTGAAGGTGGAAATCTTAGAAAAATGTATCTCAATTTGAGAGCATTTGCACAAAGAAGATTGAAAGTATTAACCAGCAAAAATGATAGTTATGAATTCGAATTTTAATCTCACTTCATACAACCCGGCTAAAAAATACGCTGGGTTTCATTTCTTCGTTTTGAACAAGGGATTAAATTCTGGTAAACCATTATTAGATCCTTGTCCAAATTGTTTTGTTTGCAGCTGCAATTCTGAAGAAGAAAAAGAAAATCTATATTGGATATTTTTCGCACTTTGGCAAGGAAAAAGATTTCATCAACTTTTAATTGGTTCCGTAATTCCATTTATTAAAATCAAGGAAACTAAAAACCTGGTCCAAGAATCATTTTTGAAAACAAAAACCAATCCTGCAGTATTTCAAAAAGCACTCAATTTGTTGAAGTTCGCAAATGAAAAGGATTTGCATTTTCAGAATTTGGCTTTCACGATTAGGAAGATTAAAATTGAGTTGGCGATTGGTTTGGTGAGTTGAGAGAAAAGCCCTGGTCGTGGACTAGGGCATTTCCATAAAAAAACTTTGTTATATCACTAATTTGCTTTTGATTTTAACTATTTTGAACCAATCAATACTAGAATCTCAATTTGTTCAACCAATAATACAGCAGGAAGAAACCACTATTTTATTTTTTTTTGTATTAGAACTCATCAGCATTTTGGGTTTTTATAGTTTTTGCCACAGGAACATGAAATTTAGCAAAGAGTGTATATGCACTTTCAAACATCCACTTTAAATGAATGAATAATTGTTAATTACTCGAAATTATATTTTATATTTTCGTTCATGTATTAATGCTCTCTGTTTGGATCATCGAGCCATCTGCCATAAAAATTTACTTCACCAGGAACTCCCCTTTCCTCCTCTAGACATATGCTATACACTAGGAAATCCCAATTATTCAGTTGGATGTAGAAAGTACCTTCATGGTCAAAAATTAATTTATACCAAAACAAATCAATTCCACCCTTATCCGTTCCTTTAAAATTATCGCTACTCATACTCTTGAAGGAAGATGGAATATTTTTTAAATTAAAACCATGTATTGGATCAAATGGATAATTTAAAAACGTCAAATTAAACAGAGTATATATTGCCTCATTTATTTTTTTTTCTAAAACTCTATCTGAAGGGATATTAATTTTTTGAAACACATACAGCTCTGATTCAACCCCTGAAAATTTGAAAATAATACTATCCTCAACTATTTCATATTTTGGTTTGAGTTTAATGAGATTCACAAGACTATCATTTTTATTCTTTAGCTGAGTTTCCAACTTGCCAATTAGAGTTGAATTATTATTTGTCTCTTTTTTTAGCTCAGAAATATCCAGTTCTTGCAGATCCAATTTATTTAATGCAATTTTCAACTTATTTTCGCTTAAATCTTTTTCAGATATAAGAACCTTTTTTAAACTATCTGTTTGATTATATAACAGATTAATTTGTTCTTTGCTCAATTGCAAAATGTTTTTTAAACTATCAATCCTTAAATTAAGAATTTCTATTTGTTCTTTTTTGTTCTGCCCAAATGTTATGCTGGAGAGCAGGAGTATTATTATTAAATAAACGTTTTTCATTTTGTTTAAATTTTATAAAGTAACTTTCATAAAAAAAGAATTGCAAGCAATAAAAGTATAAATAAATTTTCAATCAAGCATTGCATTTTTTAACATATATTAAATAACCTCCATTTTAAAAATTGTGTTCTAATTTCATTAATTTTACTTAAAACAGTAAATGAAAAAGATCACCATTTTCAGGATTTAGCTGCAACTTTGAAAAAGATGAAACGAGAAGTTGCAAAGGATTTATTGAGTTAAGAGAAAAGCCCTGGCCGGGAGACTAGGGCTTTCGTGTAAAAAACTTTGTTATATCAATAATTTGTTTTTGATTTTAAGTATTTTGACTAATCAAAATTAGAATCCCTAATAGTTCAACCACTAATATAGCAGTAAGACTCCACCATTTAAATGTATTAGCTACTACCAAATTATTACCTGCTTCATGCAGTTTTCGGTTATTCAATTCTTGAGCAACTTCAGTCAATAATACTCCTGCTTTTTTTTCAGCCTTCAATGACATTATATAAAACCATAAAATAAGTCCGCTAAAAGCAAATGAGAAAACCACTAAACCTTCCATTTTAATCTATATTTTTTTTTTAAAACTTGGGTTCTTAAAATCTGCTATACCATCTTTACCCTACATAAATCTGAACCCTTTGAAATTTGTGTAGAAAAAACTATCACAATAGTACACTAAATTATTGATATTTCAAAAAAAATATTTTTTTTACAATACGGGCAGGTTCAAGTAACTTATTTGATAATAAGAATTTTAAGAAAACCCGAAATTTTTCAAAAGTCACTGATTATGCTAAAATCAGTAAATGAAAAAGATCACCATTTTCAGGATTTAGCTGTAGAACAACATCAAAAAAAATATCAAAATTTAATAGTTGGTAGTTAAAAGACTTTTTTGTAGTTTTGAATGAATTCTAATAGTTTTAAATCCCAAATAATAAACTAATTAAATATGAAAACAAACGAAAAGTTTGAACAACTACTCGATACACCTGGAGTTAAATTCAGCATTATCCTTGGTTCTGGGTTTCACCACCACGCAGTTGGTGAGGATTCAATTCTTAGCTCATGGAAGAAATTACTTCTAAAATTAAGCCCTGGTATTGAATTAACTGGACAATACCACCTCGATTTTGAGAAAATCATTCAATCGAAAAAAATCACTTGTGAAGATTCTCATAAAACTGAGGAGCTATTAATTGAGAGCGTGCAGAAACTCATCAAAGAGGAACAAGAAAGAGTATTAACAGAATGTTCACATTGTTACCCTCTCGGCATTTTCAATCCAGATAAGGTTTCGGATGTTATTTCTTTGAATTTTGATGAGGTACCTGAATTATTACTCAAAAAGCTAAATGGAGTAAGTGTTGGAAATTATGTCAATGATTCAAGTTTTGCAAATCTAAAAGGAGAAAAAAAAACGATTTCTAAAACATCATATTCTTATTTATCAACTCGATATAAATTGCTTGATTTTGGAAAAGATAAGTTAATTCGTTTTTGGCACCCTCATGGATTGATAAACAAGAAAGAAAAAATTGTACTAGGTATGCACAGCTATTCCCATATGCTCGAAACAGTAATTCGCATGCGAAAACATCACATGCAACATAAGAAATCCAAACAAGAAGATAATACTTGGTATTATAGACTACTTGCAAATCCAGTTATCGTGCTCGGTGCAAGTATTTCTCCTACAGAATTGGACATGTGGTTTGCATTAACCTCCCGCGAGCGAGCCAATGGTTCAAAACCTCAGGTCTTCCAAATGCGTGAATGTGAATGCAAAAAGGATGTTCAACACGAATGGTTTGAACCACTCTTCACTGGTATGTCTTTTAAGGAACAATGGAAAAAATTAGAGCAACTTTTTAAAACAAAATGACATGAAAAATTTACTTAAGCTATTTATTTGTATTGCATCAATCAGTAATACCCATGCTCAAAGCAAAAAAGAACAAATCGAACAATTAACTTTTCTAGCAGATAGTCTGAAAACTGAATTGACATTAGTAAAAGATAATCTCATAAAAAAAAAGCGAGTTAGAACTTAAGTTGACTGAGGATTTAACAAAAATCAAATCTGAACAATTAAAAGTAATTGATGAAAATGTTCAACTTAAAAAAACTAATAATGAGTTATTGACTCAATTAAATTTCCGAATAGATACTTTATTAAAAAAAAATAATTTACTTACTTCTGAGATAGAATCGCTAAAATCTAAAAACAAGATACTTATACAAGAAAAAGAGACTAACGAAAATCTTTTGAATCTATCAAAAATAAAAAAAATTGAGGATGAAGAAAATAACAAATTAATAATAAATATTAATGACAAAAAAATACTAGTATACCACAAAGACTTTCCCAAAACCATGAATTGGGAAGAAGCAAAAAAAGCATGTGAAAATCTTGGGGAAGGTTGGAGATTACCAAATAATGAAGAGTTAAAAGCAGCATATATGCAATTGCATTTAAAGGGTTTAGGTGGTTTTTATTTAAACGATGAAAGTGTAAGTGATTATTGGAGTATTGAAGAAGATAAAAGTGAAAGTAATGAAGCTTATTTTTTTTGTATTGCAAATGGCTTAATTCAAAATACTGCTGATTCAAATGGTAGAGATAAAGAGGAAGAATATAATGTGAGAGCAGTAAGGCTAGTAAATTAAATGCTGTAGAATTGTAAAAAAGTCAGAGGAATATTTTTAAGAAACAAAAGATATTATTGGTAGTATCTCATAAAGTGTGTAAAGCTAAAAAGTTATTCTGAAAAAATATTGACCTCCTCCAAAAAGGTCAAAATATTTTTTCGGAAATAACTTTTTTAGTAATTTTAACACACACAATATGAAAAAAGAAGATTTATTAAGTA
>CANLGD010000013.1 GCA_947490145.1 Flavobacteriia bacterium | reverse complement strand
CAAACATAGGATTAACTCAAAAACATTGCGGATTTTTTTAAATCAAGCATAATTTTTTTCTCTTTACTTAATAGCAGATTATTTAATTCTCGACAATAGGTTTGATCTATATTCACGCACTTTCCTTCTAAAAGGAAAACTTGAATTGTTTTTGCGGTATGAAAACCTTTAATAATAGGCTGTCGATTTTAAAATTCTAGAGGAACTTCGTTTTTATCTTCAACTATGATCTAATTGTTTAGATTTTAGTGGAGCAGCTTTAACGATTTAAAATACTCAATTAAGATTTCAGGCAAGACAAGTTTCAAGATTTCAATATGATTGTCCAAAGCATTAACTATTAAGCAAAGAAAATAATATTCAAACGAATCCAAGCCTATATTTACTATCGATCCATAATTATTTTAAAACTAAATTTAGTAATATAAGTTAAATTTACATTATTTTTGTATTTTTATTTTAATTTTTTTTGTGAAATATTTTACGATTTCTCTTTTATTTATTTTTTCTAGCCAATTTCATTTTGGTCAGGAAGTTTTTTTTATGCTGAAAATTGACAGTTTAAAAATTTCACATAGAATTGGTGGGGACAATATAGACTCAATTTCAGATTATAATGGAGGAATTATTTCATTGAATCCTGGAGGTTACAAAAATAATGCATTCGGTACTTTTCAAAATAATTATTCAAACTTTTTTAATCCAAATGGTATTTTATCAAATCAATTTAGAAATTCTGAAAATGCCTCATTTAAATATTCTTCTTTACCGCATTTAGGCTTTCAATATTCTTTTGGATCAAAAGGAATTCAAATTTTGAGAACTGAATACGAGCAGTTTTTTTCTAAAAAATTTGGTTTAAATATATTAATTGATCGTTCATCGCTTGGAGAAATGATGCGAAGTGGCGCATATAAAAATAATACTTTTCAATTTTCCACCTATTTTAGAGGAAATAGATACAAAAATCACACAATTTTCCACTTCAATAATTCAAATATTGATCAAAATGGTGGTTTAGATACCGCTAGTTCATCTGTGAAGTTATTTCCATTAGAATTTTTAGCAATAAATAAATCTTCCGCAAATTCAGAATTAAAGAATCTAAAAATTAGTTCTCAACATTATTTTAATGTTTTAAATGACTCAATAAATAATGTTGGGCTTGTTTTAAAAAATGAGTTTAAATTAAATAACCGTGTTTATACAGAAACAGATTCTTTACATTTAATTTATTCAACGATTTATATTGATAGTATAAATACAAGAGATCAGTTTCAATTTGCGTTATTAAATTCTCAAGCAGGATTTTATTTGAAAAATAAAAATATTTTTGGTGAATTTTTAATTTCTCAAGCATATTGGGATTTTCAAAATTTGGCAAAACATTTAGACACAAATGAAATTGCATTAAATTTAAATACTGGGTTTGTTCTTTCTAAATTTAATTTTTCAAATAAAACCCATATTAATTTAATTGGCTCAAAAGGGGAAATGTACTCGAAATTTAAAATGAATACTGTGTACAATAAAATTAAATTAAATGGATATTTGTCTCTTGAAAATAAATTGCCTAGTATTTTTCAAAGAAAATATTATTCCAATACAAATCAATGGTATTTAAAAGATATTAAAACTCAAAATTCAATTTTAACAGGGATTTCAGGTGAATATTTACTTAAAAACAAACATTCAATAAAAACTTCTTTGAATTTCAGTTCACTTAAAAATAATTATTTTTTCGTTGATTCAACTTGGAGAAACGATACTTTAACAAAATTGAGTATTCTTTCCTTCGATGCTAAAATAGATTTTAGAATAAATTCTTTGGTTTTTCAACCTTACATTATTGTTAATCAATTTTCTGCAGCTTTAAATTATATTCCTAAAATTGATTTTAGAACACGAATTGGTTTTAATAAAAAGCTTTTCACAGCTAAGAAAATGGATTTTATTTGTGCAGTAGATTTTGTCTATCAAGGTTCACGTAAATTGATGACTTATGCTTCTGATTTAGACTTATACATCCTAAAATCTACTAATAGTACTATTCAGTTTACTAATTCAAGTTTGTATAAAATTGATTTTTTTACTGGGTTTCAAATTGATCAATTTAGATTTTATATAAAAATAGAAAACTTAAATTACATTTGGAACAAACAAGATTCGTTTGTTTATGAAAATATTCCTTTAACTCCTTTCTTGATTAGAATAGGTCTGACTTGGGATTTCTTTAACTAATGAATAAAGTCAAATTTCATTCTTTAATTTTCATTAATTGTTCTCTTAATTTTTAAAAATTTGCAACTTAATTTGCAACTTGTTTATTTGAAAAAGTATATAATCCTAAATAATTATAATACCCTCATTTTTTAGGTGAGCCCTATAAATGCATAAGGAATCAATGATTTACAAAAGATCAAGTTTTTTAATGTTCAGAAAAGAGTAAAGATGGTTTAAAATTCTTATATTAGAGTTTTAAATTTTCAATTTCCTACACTTTTTGTTCAAATTGAATATGATGGTTCTGATAATTACAATAATTATTTTCAAAAATCTATTTTTAACTCAGAATTGGTCTGGGTTTTTTTATAGATAAAAATATTACCCTTGAAAAAAGAGTGAATTAGTACATTTTTTGCATTTTGTAGCTTTAGAAAGTATAAGTCTTGGTAAGTTAGCTGATAAAGACATTACTTAATATTCTATTTCTGAAAAATATTGCGTTTGTTTTTTCCTAGGTTTCTAATAATCTAGGTGGTGATTAATTAAATTTAAGTTTATATTTGTTTCAAATTTTACAAATAATATTTATCGAATGAAATTTATTTTGACTCTCTTATTTTCTTCCATTTATTTGCTCGATTTTTCTCAATCTGAGTTTAAAAACATTCAACTTCCTCGGCCAAAAAAAGCACAATATTCATATTCCCAATGCGAACCCTCCATTGCTATAAACACAAATAAACCCAACGAGTTAATTGCAGGAAGTTTGATGAACGATTATTATTTTTCTCAAGATACTGGTAGAACTTGGATTTCATCAAGTATCAAAAGTAAGTACGGTGTTTGGGGAGATCCAGTTTTAATGTTCGATAAAAACAACGCGGTATACTATTTTCATTTGGCAAAATATAAAAATGTGTACATTGATCGAATCGTTTGTCAGCGAGCAGAAAGCCTTGATGCTAAATTTTCAAGAGGAACATGTACAGCGCCAAATGGCAAAAAAGCGCAAGATAAACATTGGTTTGCTTATGATTCAAAAAACGATATCATTTATTTGACTTGGACACAATTTGATAAATATAATTCCAAAAATCCCGCTGATTCAAGTACAATTTTATTCTCAAAATCAATTGATAGTGGAGAAACTTGGACAACTCCATTTCGTATTTCAAAATTTGCAGGAGATTGCCTCGATTCTGACAACACTGTTGAAGGCGCTGTTCCTGCAGTTGGTCCTAATGGAGAATTATATGTCACATGGACTGGACCAAAAGGTTTATGTTTTCAAACATCAAATGATCAAGGTAAAACTTGGCTCTCAGTAGAAAAAATCATTGGAAAACAATTTGGCGGTTGGGATTTGAAAGTTCCAGGAATTAATCGTTGTAATGGTTTGCCTGTTTTACATTGTGATACTTCAAATTCTAAATTTAGAGGAAGATTATATTTGAATTGGGCAGATCAACGTAATGGAGAAAAAAATACAGATATTTTTGTTACTTATTCTGATAACCAAGGTGAAACCTGGGCAGAACCGATACAAGTAAATCAAGATAGAACACAAAAACATCAATTTTTCACTTGGATGGCGGTTGATCAAGTCAACGGAAATTTATATTTTGTTTATTTTGATAGAAGAAATTATTCAGATCTAAAAACCGATGTTTATCTTAGTATTTCTAACAATGGTGCACAAACCTTTGATGATAAACGCGTTTCTGAAAAGCCATTTATGCCTAATGAAAAAATATTTTTCGGAGATTACATCAATATTTCTGCCTACAATGGAATAGTTAGACCAGTTTGGCCAAGAATGGACAATGGAAAAATTACACTTTGGACAGCCATTGTAAATCTATTTATTGATTGACTAAAATCCATCTTTAAACCTCTACAACATGCAAGTGAAGGGCTTATTTATCTTGAGAATATTTCCGCAAAAGTTTCACAGCATGATTTTTCGCTATCACATGGTGAACTTTTTACTGTCTTAACAAGTTAAGCAAAAGTAAGAAAATCTTCTTTTGCAGCACATTTCTATGGATGAAATTCCTTTTATTAAAAACTCATAAAAGTCAGTCACAAAAACCATTTATTAAATGATAATTCGGAAGATTGAAATCTACATATTCTACAATAGTCAATAAATTTATTTTTTAAAAAGATTAAGAAAGCATAACGTAAAAAAAATATGTTCGTAGATCTCTGCATTTTGTTCGTGCAAAATAAAAGAAAATAATTTTTTTCAAACCATCTTAAAAAGTCATTTGATCTCAATAATATTGAGAAAATAGAAAAATATAAGGATGAAGATAAACTTTGATTGCATCCAAAATAAGGATTTGAACATAAAATACGTTAAAAGTTGTAAATAAAGTTTTTTATGTTTTGTTTTTCCTTAAAAGAAGCGTACTTTTGTAGCCTATTTTACGAAATAAAATGATAGAAACAGAACAGTACCAAGCAAAAACACTATATCCTTTTCAGGAAAAAACTGTTTCTTCAATATTGAATGAATTTGAGATAAATGATGAAAATTTCAACTTGCTTTTTCAACTTCCTACGGGTGGGGGGAAAACCGTGATTTTCTCTGAAATTGCTAAAAGTTACATTCAAAAATACGGAAAAAATGTCTTAATTTTAACACACAGAATTGAATTATCTGTTCAAACTTCTAAGCAATTAAAGGCTATCGGAGTTGATAACAAGGTGATTAGCAGTGATGTGAAAAAATTAAACAAAGATGAAGATTACCCGTGTTACATTGCCATGGTGGAAACATTAAATAATCGCTTGCAAGAAGACGAAAATTTTATTAAAAATGTCGGTTTGGTTATTGTGGATGAAGCGCATTACAATAGTTTCAGAAAAATTTTTCAATATTACAGTAGTACAAATATCTTGGGTGTTACCGCAACTCCCTTAAGTTCAAATAAAGCTTTACCTTTAAATGACAATTACAATAAATTACTAGTAGGGGAGTGTATTTCTTCTTTAATTGAGGATGGTTATTTATCCGATGCTGAAACTTTTACTTATGATGTTAATTTGCATGGTTTAAAAATTGGATCAAATGGTGATTTCACTGTAAGTAGTTCAGAAATTGTTTATGGAAATTATTTCATGCAAGAAAAATTACTTTTTGCTTACGAAGAAGTTGCGATAGGAAACAAAACATTGATATTTAATTCTGGAATTGAAACCTCACTATCGGTGGAGGAAACCTTCAAAAAAAGAGGATATCAAATTAAACACTTGGATTCAACATTCAGTGATAAAGACAGAAAATTTATTTTAGATTGGTTTAAACATACTCCAGGTGCAATTTTAACTTCGGTAGGAATCTTGACTACAGGATTTGATGAGCCAACAGTCGAGACAATTATTTTAAATCGTGCAACTCGATCTTTGACTTTATATCATCAAATGATTGGTCGTGGATCCCGAAAATTGCCAAATAAAAGTGTTTTTAAGTTAATTGATTTAGGAAATAATGTTCGTAGATTTGGTTATTGGCAAGATTACATCAATTGGCAGGATGCTTTTCGCTTCCCAGATCGCTTTTTAGAAGCACGCTTATCAGAAGGTGATGACATAGAATTTGAAATTGAATTTGAACACAGTAAATATTTAAAAGAGAAGTTAAATGTTCAAAAATTGGATAGTTTCGATATTAAATCTATCTATTTTGATTGCATTCAAAAAGACCAAAAAGGTAAAATTGCAATTGATTTATCTTTGGAAAACCATTACGAAGTTATTATGGAAGCATCAGGAGATTTTTATGATTCATTGGATTTTATAAAAGCTTTGCAAGAACATATAGAATACCGTTTGAAACAATATACTAAGTGTATAACTAAAAGTACTCCAAATTATTACAAATTTATTTTGGAAACATATGTTAGACAATTACGTCAAAAATTGCGTGATAATTTAGATGATGAGTAAGGGTTAAATTTATTTTAAGTTTCCAATCCAATATATCTATTTAACATAATATTAATTATAAGACAAATTTATCATCTTAAAAATTGCTTCTAATTTCATTATTACTATATTCGGTATTAACCATTGAAAGATTGGTTTTTACAACTTTGTAAGTTTTTCCTAATTCACATTTCTTAGTGGAATGAATTTAAATTTAGCTTTTTTTTACTTAAAAGTAAAAAAATCAACCCAATGTCAGATTATAAGAAATTCGGACATTTTAAATTAAGAATTTTCTTTTTCATTAAAATTTTATTTTTTTTGTAAATAAAATTTTAATGAAAAAAACAGAAAAAATTATCTATTGCTTAATTTATGCATTAAAAAAGCAGAACTCATAATTCATAACTAATTTAAGAGTTTTCCCAATAATCATTCAAGTATGATTGAATCTTACGAGCAACTGTGTTGAAGTATCTTTTCGTTCGATAACCTCCTACCCATTGGATTCCGCGAATTGCATTGGTGAAAAATATTTCATCTGCTGCTAATAAATTTTGAGGTAAAATATTACACTCATAAACTTTTATGTTATGTTGCAGTGCAATGTTTATTACTTGCATTCTCATAGTTCCAGCTAAACAACCTTCGTCCAATCCTGGTGTATACAATACGCCATTGCTGACAACAAATAAATTTGAGTTTGCACTTTCTAAAATCCCTCCTTTATCATTTGTAATCAACAAGTCATCTAAATTTTTTTCTTTTGCTGTGATTGCGGCCATTACGTAAATTAATCCGTTCTTGGTTTTATAATTTGATAAAAGATTCTTTTGTTTTTTTAAATCAGTATAAATATCAATCTCTAAACCTTTAGAATTCAGTTCAAATAAGTTTGCCTCGTAAGGATAAATTTCTATAAAAAAGTTTACTTCATTAGAATCAGGTGAATAAGTTGATCCTCCTATTCTATCAATTGAAATTTTACATTTAGCACCTTCAGAAATACCTGATTTTAGAATTAATTCCTCAATTTTTGAAGTAAAAAACTCAACTGTATAAAAAGCAGGAATACGCATTTTTAATACTTTAGCCCCTTCCATCATACGTTTATGATGGTTTTCAAAATTAATCGCTTTACCATTTAATACGCGAATGCTTTCAAACAAACCGTCACCGTAGAGATAAGCGCGATTCCCTGCTGCAATTGTTGCTCCTTCATTTGGCAATACTATACCGTTGTTGTTAACATAAGATACTGACATTATCTGAAAATTATATAGAAAAATTCTTTGCCTTTTTCTGAATTAATAAGTAATACGTAAAGCAAACCAAAAACTGCGCCACCAATATGAGCATCATGCGCTATGTTGGTTTTGGCTCGTTTGAAAGCCCAAAATTCAAAAGCCAAATATAAAGGACCAAAAACGAATGCTGGAATTGGTATTCCAGGTAAAAACATTAATTGTAATTCAATGGCAGGATTCCAAAGAAGCATTGCAAAAATAACGGAAGAAACGGCTCCTGATGCTCCAAGCGACAAATATCTTGAATTATCTTGATTCCGAATCATTGGCCAAAAAGTTGCAAAAAATCCTCCAACAAAGTATAAAATCAGAAAGTGAAAATTACCTTTAATAACACCATATGTTTGAATTAATCCTCCTGATATTGCGTGTGTAGGGTCAGCAGGAATATTTAAAATCGCATCACCTAAAAAGTAAAATGACATCATATTAAACAATAAATGTGGCCAATCTGAATGAACAAAAATATGAGACATCAATTTGTAATATCGTTTATGATGTTTAACTTCGTAAGGTGAGAGTGCCATTCTATATAGAAAATCTTGATTATTAAATCCTTGCATGGAAATTAAAACCGTAATTATTATTATAATAAGTGTTAAACTTAAAGGCATTTTAGTATTTTTATCCTATTATTTAGCTATTCACAAAAGTAATAATTCATTTCAAACAATGAGAATAAATAACTATTTTCTAAAAATATTTATTTTTTTAATAATTATTTTAAATTCATGTATAGAAAAAGTTGAAGATACATTTTTTCTGGACAAAAAAATTTCAGCTTCGGAAAAAATTAAATGGATATTTAAAGATGAAAATATTCATTTATTAAAATTGGAGGAAAATGCTATTTCTAGCTTAAAAAGACTATACAAAAAAAAGAAATTTAAGCCTTTTTGGTCAAATGATTCAATTTTGACTAAAAAGGGAAGTTTTATTCTAAATGAACTTCGTAAACCTCTTGCTTTTGGACTCCCAAATTCAAGAATAATTTTGAATAATCATAAATCCAATAATTTCATTGTTAATGAAATACTTGTTACAAATTCAATTTTAACTTTAAGTCAAGATTTATCCTTTGGTTGTTTTGATACTTTTACGAAGAGCTTGAAACCCTACTCCTATCCTACTGATTTTAATATGATTTATAGGCTAGAATCGATAAAATCCAATTTTAATAGTCTTCCAAAAACAATTATTTCTTTTGGTCCAAGTGATTCTTCTTATCAAAAATTGGCACTTGCACTTTACGCTTTTGTTTCAACTAAAAATTTCAATGATGCGGGTGATAAGGTGATGAATTTTAAAAAAGATTCCAGAAATTCCTTAAATTTTGCGAAAAAATCGCTACTTAAAAAAGGCTTTTTGGAAGAAAATAATGTTGATAGTTTAAGTTTTGATGCTGCTTTGAAAGCCTTTCAACACGAAAATGGCCTAAAAGAAGATGCAGTTATTGGTGATTATACCTATGATGCTTTAAATGAAACAAACCTACAAAAATGTCAGCGTTTATGCTTAGTATTAGAAAAATTACGCTGGCAAAATATCAAAGAAAAAAGATTTATAATTGTAAATATTCCAGAATATAAATTACGTTTTTTTGCTGATGATACGCTAAAAAGCATAAATCGCGTGATAGTTGGAAAATTTGATACTAAAACACCTGAATTTTGTGCTCAATTAAGGGCAATTGTTGCTTATCCATATTGGAATGTCCCTTTTTCAATAGCAAGTAAAGAAATTTTACCAGCTGCAAAAAGGAATCCTAGTTATTTTGCCACAAATCACATGAAGATTTATAAAAATGGTGAGGAATTAGATCCTGTAACTATAAATTGGAAAGCAATCAGGGTCAATACATTTCCTTATAAAGTAATACAACAGAATGGATCCCATAATTCATTGGGAATTATTAAGTTCGAATTTTCAAATCCTTACAGCATATATTTACATGATACGCCAAATAAAGGACTTTTCAATACAGTAGTTCGCTCCTACTCTCATGGTTGTATTCGTTGCGAAAACCCTGTAGATTTGGCTAAAATAATTTTATTGAAAGATGAAAATATAACAATTCCAGATACATTAGATTCTATTTTGTTTAGAAATAATCACCATAAAATAAATCTAAAAAAAAACATTCCAATTTATATTGTTTATCAATCAGTCGTTATAAATGAAGAGCAAAAATTAATCTTTTTAAGAGATATTTATAGACGAGATGAACGTTTAGCAAAAATGATGTTTAAAGACAATTGAAATTTTAATTCTTTGTTTTTAAATTGTTAATGTTAAATCCTAGACCAGCAGAAAATCTCAAATCTGCTAAATTTAGAATAAAATCAGTTGAATGATTACCTAAGACTAAACGAGATTGAACAAAAAAATGGAAAAAATTTCCTACAAAATAATTAATTCCAGTAATTGCTGAAAACATAGGGTTTACTGCCATCTTTGTTGTTTTCGCAAAATTATCATAAGGTGGGATTACATCAGTGAATGAAAATCCTGGTTGGATTCCAAGGTAATAATCAAAATTTCCTTTCACAAAATGTTTCGAAAAACCAAAAAATAAGGAATGATTGTAAAAAAATTCGCTTCTATTTTTGGCTAAAATTCCTTGATAAAAATATCCTTCACCTGAAAAAGAATAGTTTTTATTCAAATATACCTCCAAGTTTCCATGTAAATAGAAATATGAATTTGATGAACTTAACATTTTTGCAGGACTAATTGTCAACATTGCCCTAGTTAATCCAGTTTGAACAATATTTTCTTTTTGTGAAAATAAATTGTATGAAACTGATATTAAACAAATTGATATAATTATTTTCTTCCCCATAATTTCATAATTTTATAGTTTAGGCTTATTGTTGATAATAAATGTCCTTCCAAAAAATTGTCCTTGTGATTTACAAAAGTAATCGTATTATTTTCCTCATGAAATTCAATTTCACTTGTCAAATGCATCATATACTGCAATGTTAAGGATAGATCCAAGCGCTTAGTAAAATTATAATGACAACCCAAACCAGTTTGAATTGCTGAGCCCCATCGATCTTCAAAGTTCAAGGTATTCTGAATTTCAACTTTTCGATTGTAATCAAAGCAATGTCCAGCCAAAATATAAGGAGTGATTTTTTTGTTAAATTCTTTACTTTCAAAAGGATAAAATAAAACAGACCATCCAATATGATAATAATCACTTCTGACCTTTTCATCAAGATTGATTGAAATATAGTCAGCAAACCAATCTGTATTAACAGAATTTGAAAGCTGAATTCTAAATTGCCCTCCAGTTCCCAGACCAAAACCATCGCTACTGAATCCGCTTAAAGTGCTTCTCACTCCAAGTGAAAGCCAACCTTTATTTTGAATTTCAACTTGCGAATGCAAGCTGTGAACAGAAAGGAATAAAATAAGTATTACTAAAATTTTCATTTTAATTTATTTGATGTTGTCATATAACGAAATAATTTTGTTTTTTATTTTATTTTTTGTCAACTAAATTTAACCTTGTAATTATAAAATTGAAATTAAAAACCTTATTTCGTTTCTGAATTTTATTCAGAATACCTATAAATGTTCAGCTTTGAGTACGGAAAGAGAAGTACACGAAGTCCCAGCGAAGAAAAATAAAGGGTAAATTTGAGCTTTTTTTAAGAAAAAGATGAATTTCTTAGCTGTCCACAAAGGGAACGATGCCATTATAAAGAATTTAGCCTACTTCATTCGTTTTATTCATCATAGCAAACTTTCACCCACAAAACTACCTCGCCTATTTCTATAAAAATTAAATTTTAACCTTGGATCAGTTAAGAAGTCAATCTAAATTAATAATCGAATTCACGTTAGTTGAATAATTCAAACTTCATTTTAGTTTTAATTAAAATTTTAAAGCTAAATTTGTATTAGAATTTAATCGAAAAATGGAAACAAATCATAAGCATGTAACCTGTGAAAATTGTATCTCACGAAAAAAATCACTTTTTTCATGTTTTGATAATGAAAATGTTACAGATTTGAATCATCATAAATCTTGTAATTATTACAAAAAGAATCAAGGTTTATTTATTGATGGAAGTTTTCCAAGAGGGATATATTGTCTGAACGACGGTAAAGTTAAGATTTTTACTCGAGGAGATGGAGGAAAAGAACAGATAATTCATATCGCTACATCCGGCGAAGTAATTGGTTATCGTTCGATGTTTTCAGGAGATCCATATGGCGTTTCAGCAACAACCCTCGAAGAATCAAATATTTGTTTTATTGCAAAAGACGATTTTTTGAATATGCTTGATGTAAATGCGACTTTTAGAAATAATATCATGAAGGAACTTTCTAAGGAATTAGGTGAAAGAGCTATTTTGATTACAAATATGGCTCAAAAACCTGTTCGTGATAGGTTAGCATTTTCTTTAGTAATGTTAAATTCGATTTATAAAGATGAAATGATTAATTTATCTAGAGAAGATTTGGCAAATTTTGTAGGTACCGCTACCGAAACCATAATTCGACTTTTAAAAGAATTTAAGGACGATGGATTAATTGAAATTCATACTCGCAAAATTGAGGTAATTGATTTAAAAAAATTGATTCAAATTTCAGGAAAATAATACAAAAATGCATCAGTTTATTTACTTTTTTTCAATAGCTTTTAGTATAAAATATGTCCTGAAAATTCTATTTTTTTCAGTTTTCCCGCCTTTTATTGCAAATTTGTTCTCTGGTTTTTCCATTTGGGTATGAATATAATTTCATTTATTTTTTGATAAAATAATGATCTTACAATTTTTAAAAAATTTAACTATCAATTTGCACTTTAAATGACATAAAATCATTAATTTTGCTACTTAAATTAATTAGAATTGAAGAAATTTTTTCGCAGTAAATGGTTTAAAATACCATTTTATTTTTTTGTATTTTCTTTCGCTGCAATAGGCTTTGGTTTAACAGCGGCTTATTTTGCCATTTATTACAAATGGACTGATGAAAAAGGTTCCGTTGATAGGAACAGTCGTTATCTACAAACAATCAGTAATGAATATAAAGAGGAAGTAAGCAATGATAGCCTTACAATTGTAAGGTTTAAACATGAGGCAATCAATCGAATTTCAATTTTAAATAAATATTACCCTACAAATGCTCAACAGATTTTGAATGTTTTCCAAAATGGAGTTGACGTAATTGAAGTTTTACGAATGTTGGATGCTGCTGATCTGCATTTGAAAGAAGATGCTGTATATATGTCGGAAATAAAGCAATATAAAACTGAGAAAGGAAATTTTAATCCCAAACGAACCAAACATAGTGTTTATGAGTGGATGAACATGTCAGAATGGACTGATTTTAAAATTGCAGTTGAAAAAGATAGAAAAATGATCGATTCAGTTGCTAAAATGACTGATGTAGAGGCACGGTTAATTGTTTCATGCTTAGTTGGAGAACAAATTCGTTTATTTAATTCTGATCGTGAGGCCTATAAAAAATGGATTGGTCCATTGAAAATTCTTTCAGTCGAATCTAAATTTTCTCTAGGAGTAACAGGAATAAAGGAGTTAACGGCACAAAAAATCGAAGCAAATTTAAAAGATCCCTCAAGTGAATATTATTTGGGAGAAAAATATGAAAATTTATTAGATTTCAAAACTGAAAATCCACAACAAGAAAGAATAGACAGACTAATTTCTTTTAGAAATCATTTTTATTCTTATATGTATGCTGCGATTTTTATTAAACAAGTTAAAGTACAATGGGAGAAAAAAGGTTTCCCTATTGATAAGCGACCAGAAATTTTAGCTACACTCTTTAATGTAGGTTATCCGCAATCTGTTCCAAAGAAAAATCCAAAAGTTGGTGGCTCGACAATCACAATCAAAGAGAAAGGATATTCTTTTGGAATGATTGCTTACCAATTTTATTATTCTGGCGAATTATTTGACATGTTTCCGATCCAATCTAAAAAATTCGATTGGGAAGAAGTTTAAATTTGATTAAATCAATTAATATTGAAAAAATTAATTTTCATATCTCTTTTTTTTCCTTTCATTTCTTGTTCGCAAAAAATTGATTCTGTCACGATTAATAAATTAAAAAAATTAGACACAATTCCTGTTTCATGGTTAAATATTGGGAAAGGAATAGATTTTTGCGAAACAGATGCTCCTTTTAAGTCGATTATAAATGATTCTAAAATCACCTTATTAAAAATTGATCCCAATCAGTTTGATTTCTATTTGATGATGGCTACAGATTTAAAGATTAAATCTTTGAGTGCAGATGTTTGGGCAGATTCTTTTGATTTAGACATTGTCATCAACGCTGGAATGTATGATTTATCTAGGAAAATGTTTAGCAAAGGACTTTTAAAAGGTGAAAATCATACAAACAATGCAGCTTTACATCCGAATTATAAATCCATGATTGCATTCAATCCAAAAGATACGATTTTACCTAAATGTAAAGTGCTTGATTTGGATTGCAATCCGTATGAAAAAATCAAAAATGATTATTCATGTTACGCTCAAGGATTGAGAATGCTTGATTGCGATGGAAAACCAATCGGATGGAATAAACGAAAACAGTCATGCAGTATGCTGATTACGGCTAATGACGAACACGGATTTTTGTACTTTATTTATTGTCGCTCTCCTTATAGTCACAATGAAATGATTGCTTTTATGCAAAAATTTCCATTTAAATTAGTAAATGCCATTTATATGGAAGGTGGACCGCAAACTAGTATTTATTTAAAAATAGGTGATACAAAAATTGAAAAAATAGGAAGTTATGTTTCTGAAACCTATCCAAATGATAAAAATGATTACTTCTGGAAATTGCCAAACGTTATTGGTTTAAAGGTCAAAAAATAATTTTTTTAACCGCTTTTTTGAGCGTTAATATTCTGAAAAATAATTTTTATCATTTTTTATGAATTTTATGTAACATTCTTGCTTATTTTTGTTTTCACTATATGCCGATTAAAAAAAACATAAAAAAAAATCCACTTAATAACTTTTTTTTACTGCTAGTTTTATTATTTGTAAGTGCAAATATTTTTTCTCAGCAGCTTTTAACTGGTTCGATTGTTGATGAAAATAAAATTCCAATTCCTTTTGCAAAAGTTTATGTAAAAAATAACGCAGACCAAAAAGTTCAAGCAAACGCAAATGGAATTTACGAAATGCGCTTAATGCCAGGAGAATATTTTTTAGTTTTCTCTGCAACGGGTTATGAAGATAGAGAATCCTATGCCATCATTAAAAATGAAACGTCAATAAAAGATATTCAATTGTTTCCTGTTTCAGTGCAAGACATTCAAGATATTGAAGTGAGCGCAAAAAAATCAAACCCCGGAAGGGAAATAATGTTGAAAGTTGTTGAAAAACGCGACAAAATTAATCCTTGGTCCTATCCTCACAACGTAAATGTTTACATAAAAGCTTCAGAAAAAATTGAAGATAATCGGAAAGGTAAAAAAGGAAATTCCACAGAAGGAAAAAGTGCTGAAAAATCTTCAAAAGAAATCGAAAAAGAAAAAAAAGAGAAGGAAAAAAAAGAGAAGGAAAAAAAAGAGAAGGAAAAACAAGCTAAAGGGAAGGAGGGAAATTCTAACAAAGAAATTGAAGATCCATTTGCAGAGCAAAGGGTCGCTGAATCGAAACGAATTTTTGATGAAGCAAATAAATTAAATATGGTTGAAATTCAAATTCAACGCAGTTTTTCCCCAGCAAATAAAGTAAAAGAAACTCGAAGTGCCTTCACTAAGAGAGGTTCAGATAGAGATCTATATTACACTACAACTGTAAAATCAAATTTCAATTTTTTTGAAAATCTTCTTCATTTGGACGATTTACATCAATCTCCTGTAAGTTCACCAATTTCTGCTCCCGGAATTTTATCCTATAAATATCGACTTGAGGAACAATATTCAGAAAATGGAGTTAAGATACATAAAATTAAAATAATACCTAGAATTACTTCAACTTCTACTTTAAGTGGATACATTTACGTTGTTGATTCAGTTTGGTTGATTCAGAAATTAGAATTAACAATGGAGAAAGGAAATTTATTGAAGTATGATAATTTTACAATTCAACAAGAATTTGATCTTTATGGTGATTCTTTATGTGTTTTGAAGAGACAAAATCTAATTTACGGTTTGACATATCAAAACAAAAAATCTTCTTTTAAAACTGAGGCAGTTTTTTCAGACTATGATTTTAAGGTAAAATTTCCGTCGAAATATTTTTCAAATGAATTAGCAGTAACCGAAAAAGAAGCCTACGAAAAGGATACAAGCTTCTGGAATGAAAATCGCGTAATCGATCTAACGGAAGAAGAAAAAAGGTTTATTATAGTAAAAGATAGTATAAAGGAAAGATTGAATAGGAAAGAATATTTAGATTCAATTGATTGTATTTTCAATAAAGTAACTCCGTTAAAAGTATTATGGTTTGGAATTGATCACAGAAACAGAGTTAAACAAGTTCAGTGGACTATAAATTCTGTTGCAGCAACTGCAAGACCTATAAACATTACTGGTCCCAGAGTAGCGCCGGGATTTTCCTACTTTAAAAAATGGAAAGATGAACGATTTATTGATTTATACAGTGAAGTTTCATTGGGATTATTGGATGAATCCATTTTTACACAACATTGGTTTAGATATAGATATAATCCCTTTAAATATAGTACTTTAAGTATGACTTTCAGAAAGGATATTGAAGCAATTCGAAATTTTGATGCTATTTCGCAAATTTTGAATGCGAGTAATTTTTATGGAGTAACATCAATGAATGTTGGACATGATTTTGAAATTGTTAATGGTTTGTTTTTTAATGCCGATTTCAACTTTGCTGAAAGAAAAAGCCTAGAAAACGCTACTTATTTTGGTTTCTTAGATTCAACCGATGTAAAATCAGGCAATTATTTTTCAAAATTCGAAACATATCAGGCCTTAAAGGGAGATTTTTCTCTAAGTTTTACTCCAAAGCAAAAGTATATGAGAGAACCACACAGAAAAGTGATTTTGGGTTCTAAATTCCCTACCTTTTATGTGAATTACAAAAAAGGTTTTGAGAAAATTTTTGGCAGTGATATTAATTTTGATTACCTCCTATTTGGAATTCAACAAAGTTTTCAAATTAAAACTTTTGGAACAACAAATTACCATGTTAAAACGGGTAAGTTTATAAATTCAAAACGCTTATATGATGCTGATTTTATCTATAATCGCAGAAGCGATCCAATTTGGTTTTCAAATCCGTTGTATTCTTTTCAGCAGTTAGCAGTATCACTTCCTTCAAAAGATATTTTCCTAGAAGGGCATTTTGTGCACCATGATAATGGTGGAATCATAAATAAAATTCCTTATGTAAAAAAACTAAATATCGGTTTGGTTTTTGGAGGTGGAATTTTGTTTGTAAAAGAATTTTCTTATTTCCATTCGGAATTGTTACTAGGTATAGAACGTAATTTTAAATTCTCCAAACGACGTTTAAGAATCGGTGTTTATGGTGCTGCATCCTATTTTTTAGACACTGAAGGAAATTCGCATCATCCAAAACCTACTTTAAAACTTTCTTTCGCTGTATTAGATGATAGAAACATGAAGTGGAATTTTTAAAAATAGCGAATAATTTCTTCGTATTCTCTTACAGGATGAATGCCTAAAACTAAAATACTTTGATCTAAAGATTTAATCTTTTTAGAGGTCATAACTTTCTTAGCTGTAATTTGAATTACTTTCGTTTTCATGTTTTCTATTTTTAAACGAAAATATTCAAAATTGATACTAACTTTTAAATTAAAACCTTAAGTGCAATATCCCTTGATTTATTGGTCGAAATATTTAAAACGAAAAAAACCTTGATTCGCAAACCAAGGTTTCGATATAATTTAAAATTTTAAAATTTTGTAAGAATTTATTTTTTAATTTAATTCTTTGAAGGTATTTCTTTTAAAACATCTAGTAAATAGCTCCAAAATTTTTGAACAGAAGAAATTTGAACTTTTTCATCTGGTGAGTGTGCGGCACGAATATTTGGACCAAAAGAAATCATGTCCATATTAGGAAAGTGAGATCCTAAAATTCCACATTCCAATCCTGCATGACACGCTTTAATTTTTGGCTCTTCCTTGAATTTTTCACGATACATTTTTGCCATTAATCTCAAAATTGCAGAATCAGTGTTTGGCTGCCAACCTGGATAATCACCATTTTGAACAACCGCACACCCCATATTTTCAAAGGAGGCTCTGACGGTATTTGCAACATCATCTTTTGTTGAATCAACACTTGAACGCTGCAAAGATTGTGTTACAAAACTTCCGTCTTTCAAGATAACTCGGGCTAAACTTGAAGATGTTTCAACTAAATCTTCAATATCTGGACTCATTCTGAAAACACCATTTGGAACAGCATAAAGTACGTTCAAAATTTTCATGGAATCTTGATCTGAAAGACATTTTTTTGCTGTTTCAATAACTTTAAATTCAATATTTAGTTCATTTTCAATACTTTTATATTCAAATTTTAAAGATTCGGCTTTATCTGAAATAAATTTCTCGAAAGCCATTTTGTCATCTTTTGAAATTGACACGATTCCCTTTGCTTCTCTTGGAATTGCATTTCTTAAACTTCCTCCATCAAAAGAAGAAATTTGAATTGGAAACAATGAAATTCCTTGGTAACAAATACGATTTAATAATTTATTAGCATTTCCCCTACCTCTGTGAATATCCATTCCAGAATGGCCTCCTAAAAGTCCACGAACTGAAATTTCATACGAAATACTATTTTCTTTTACCGAAATTTCTTTATAAGAATAAGAAGTATTGGTATCAATTCCTCCAGCGCAACCAATCGACAATTCATCGTCATCTTCGGTATCTAAATTCAATAAAATTGTACCTGTAAAATTACTTGGATCAATTTTAATCGCTCCTGTCATACCTGTTTCTTCATCGATGGTAAACATGACTTCGATTGCCGGATGAACAATTTCTTTTGAAGATAAAATTGCCATAATTGCTGCAACTCCAATACCATTATCAGCACCTAGAGTTGTTCCATTGGCTTTTACCCAATCTCCATCAACAATCATTTCAATTCCTTGAGAATCGAAATCAAAAATTGTATCAGAATTTTTCTGATGAACCATGTCCAAATGCGATTGCAATACAACTGTTTGACGATTTTCCATCCCTGGAGTTGCATTCTTCTTGATGATTACATTACCAATAGCATCTTCTAGTGTTTCTAAACCAAGTGATTTACCAAAATTCACAGCAAAAGCTCTGACTCTCTCCTCTTTTTTAGAAGGACGAGGAACAGCATTTAAATCAGCAAAATGATTCCATAATGATTTAGGTTCTAAATTTCTAATTGACATAATTATATATATATTTCAGCACAGCTTTATAAATTATTTACTTGCCTCCAATGTCATACAAGATTTAACAGCTGCGTATACATTAATTACAGAACCTGTTACACTCAATTTAGCAAAATCAGTTAAATCAGAAGACCCTGGGAGAATTTGTTTAGAACCCTTATAAGAAGTTGCTGTTTTTAACATAATTTCTTTAATCTCTAACATTGATAATTTAGGGAAATAAGATTTCAACATAGCAGCAACACCTGCAACCATTGGAGCAGCCATTGAAGTTCCATTTAATTTTTTGTATTCACTTTGGGGCACAGAATTATAAATATCATGACCTGGTGCAAAAACATCAACTTTTGTTTGACCATAATTTGAAAAGTCAGCTGCTAATTTTTCTTTTGGAAAACGCGTTGAGGCACCAATGGTTAAAAAGTGGTCTAACTTTTCAGTTTGAAAAGAATACATTGAAGTTGGGTAATTATCGTTTATATCAACATTCGCAGCGTCATTTCCAGCTGCATGAACTAATAAAACTCCTTTAGAATCAGCATATTGAAAAGCTTCATAAACTTCTTTTTGATTTGGAGAATATCCTTTTCCGAAAGACATATTTATTATCATGGCACCATTATCAACTGCATATCGAATTGCCAAAGCAATATCTTTATCTTGCTCATCACCATTTGGAACTGCTCTTAAAGACATCAATTTAATATCAGTTGCAACACCGTCACCTCCTAAATTATTTCCTCTGATTGCACCAATAATTCCACCAACATGCGTACCATGAAGTGCATCTGGACCTTCTACGTCGTTATTTCCGTATTTAGTATCATTAAAATCGTAAGGGTCATCCCCAATAAATTCACGGTCATTAAATTCAACATTTAAATTATACTCAAGCATGCTTTGCAATTGAGCCTTTTGCTCATTGATGACATCTAAACTCAACTCCCCTGTTTTCATTGCAATGGCCATTTGCTTGATTTGCATATTTTGTTCATCAGATGGTTTCCAATTTTCCAAATCTTTCAAGGTGTATTCTTTTTTGCCAATAACAGTTTCAACCATTCCTGGAATTACGGATAGAATCATTGGAAGTTGATCCATTTGTTGCAAAATTTGATCATATTGATCTTTTTCTTCACGAACCTCTTTTTTGACTTTTATGAAAAGTTCATACTCAGCAATATCTGTTGATTTTACCTCACTAGCTTCAATATCATCGTATTTATTTCTTAATTTTTTATAAATACGTGTTTTCTCTAAACAAGCATCATTTTGATTTTGACCACTCGGGTTTCCTAAAAAGTTCCATCCATGGATGTCATCTATGTATCCATTCTTGTCATCATCGATACCATTTCCTGGAATTTCTTTCGCATTAACCCAAATTTTACCTTCTAAATCTTGGTGTTCAATATCAATTCCAGAATCAATAACTGCAACGATAACAGTAGTTGTAGGTTTATTCTTTAGTTTTTTATACGCTTTTTCGGTTTGCATTCCAGCACCTTTTCCATTGTACCAATTTAACACACTTTTATCAACTTGACCAAAAGTAAGTGAAAAATAACTTAGTGCTAAAAAAGAAAATGACAATTTTATTACATTTTTTTTCATATTTATATTTACTTTTTATAATTTCAGACGTTATATTAAAAAACAAATATCATTATTTTTTTCGACTTTTGTTTTTTTTTTTTATTTTTAGACAAATATTTATGTTGAGTGGTCAAACTAAATTCTAAACGGATGAAACTATTTTTTATAACCCTTGCAATTTTAGGTTTTACACTTAACAATAATTTTAATTCTCAAGTAGTAAAATTTGGGTTTAAAAAGGTATTGAATGAAAAGCCAAAAGGAAAAATGCCTTTTGCAATTGTTAATAATGGTCAGAAGACATTTGATGCTTTATTTGCAAATAATATTGTTGCAAAATCTGTTACTAGAGATTATATTTATGTAACAGCAACTCCTGAAAAAATTCAGGCATTAGTGGATAAAAAGTTAATCTTTGATTTTTATTGGGAAAATTCGCACCCTACTTTGATGAATGATTCAACAAGAATGAAATCATTTGTTAATGAAGTACATGATGGAACTAACGGACTGTCAATGCCTTACACAGCAAAAAATGTAATTGTTGGAATTGTAGATGATGGAATTGATTTTAAACATCCTGATTTTGTAGATGCCAATGGAAAAACACGTTTTTTGTATCTATGGGATCAAAGTTTAGACTCTGCTTCAAATTTGAATATTCCTCATCCTTATGATTATGGCTTGGAGTATGATAGCAGTGATATTAATCTTCACATTAGTACATACAACAGTGCATCACCAATTTTTCCAACTTTGGGAGGAGAAGGTTTCCACGGCACAAATGTAACTGGAATAGCAGTTGGTAATGGTTTAGCAAATGGTCTAAATAAGGGAATGGCACCAGATTCAAAAGTTATTTTTGTAAAAACAGATTTTGGACTTGCAAATTGGACTTTAACTGTCGCTGATGCCTGTGACTATATTTTCAAAAAAGCTGATGCTTTGGGTATGCCTTGCGTAATAAATTTAAGTTTGGGTGATTATTTTGGCTCACATGATGGGAACGATCCAGCTGCCGATGCTATTGAAACAATGGTAGAATCAAAAGCTGGTAGAATAGTTGTTTGTGCGGCTGGAAATTCTGGAGCTCTTGGTAAATATCATGTTGGATCCGTAGTTGATGCTGACACAAGTTTTACCTGGTTTGAAAATAATCCATCCGGTGCTTTTGGGGCCAACACTATATATTATGATTTATGGGCAAACCAAACAGATATGCAAAATGTCACCTATGCTTTTGGTGCTAATTTACCTTCAGGAAGTTTTTCAAAAAGAGCATCTACGCAATATAGAAACGCAATGAGCACAATCGGAGGAGTTATTTTTGATACCTTGAGAAATTCAAACAATGTCGTTATTGCAACGATTGAAATTTATCCTTCACAACAAGGAAGTGCATACAGATTGGAAGCATATTTCTCAAAAGTTGATTCTACTTCTTATTTATATTCATTCAAGACAACTGGTTCAGGAAAATATGACATTTGGAGTGGAACAGCATTTGGTCTAAATAATATTTTTTCTTCAATTCCCTCCAGTAACATTTTACCTGAGATTATACATTATAATTCGCCAGATACGATGCAATCAATTGTTTCTTCTTGGGCCTGTTCAGAGAAAGTAATTACAGTTGGAAATTTTCATAATAGACAAAGCTTTTTAAATAAAAACGGTGTAATGTATAGCGCCGCAACAGGCACATCTGGTAAATTGAGTATGAATTCCAGTAAAGGTCCATCAAGATTAAATTTAATCAAACCTGACATTTGTGCACCAGGAGATGTTTCATTAACAGCATCTCCCCTCTGGTATTTAGCTAATCCTGCCAACAATAATAAAATTGATGCTGGAGGTTTTCACAACGGAAATGGAGGTACATCGATGGCTTCACCTACAATAGCAGGTATTGCTGCACTTTACTTGGAAAAATGCAGTAAAGCTACGTATGCCGATTTTAAAGCTGATTTAATTGCTTCTGGAATCGATGATGCCTATACTGGTTCGCTGCCAAATATTGGTTATGGAAACGGTAAAGTGAACGCATTAAACACATTATTGGCTAAAAATTATAACACTCAAATCAATGGAAATGACCTTTTTTGCATTGAAAATGATGACTTAAGCATAATATCGACATCGAATATTGATTCCGTTATTTGGAATTTTAATAACAACGAAATTAATTCGCTAACCTTAACAATTGATACAGCATTAATCTATACTGCCTATACCTATTCAGATTTGTCTTGTAAAGAGAAAAGTCAGATTACAATTATACAAGGAATTGTTCCAAGCACACCCATAGTTGGTTTAATTGGAACTGTTTTAACTTCATCAGTAGCGCCGAACTATCAATGGTACATGAATAACAACTTACTTTTAGGTCAAACTTTTCAAACATTAACTGGAAATATTAATCCTTCAGGTCAATATTATGTAGCAACAGCTGGACCGAATGGCTGTACTTCTATTTCAAATATTTATCAGCAGAACGCTGGGATTTTTGAAAAAACCAATCAAATTTCAATTTTTCCTAATCCTACTGAAAATAGTTTTGAAATTTTAAATTTGTCAAATATTGAAAAAGTTATTTTGGAGGATATAAACGGAAAAAAAGTACAAGAAATAGTTACGAATACAAATAAGATTGATATTTCTGAGCTTAGAAAAGGAGTGTATTTTGTTAAAATAATTTTGGAAAATCATATTTTATTCACAAAAATTGTACGAATATAAATTTAAACAAAAATTATTATTAGTTTTGACATCAAGTAAAAAAATAGAATGAATTTAGCGGGTATAATTTCAATTGCTGGAAAACCAGGATTATTTAAAGTTGTTGCACAAGGTAAAAACAACATAATTGTAGAATCATTAGAAGATAAAAAGCGATCACCAGCCTATTCTTCAGATAGAATTTCTGCACTTGACGACATTAGTATTTATACAACTGATGAAGATGTTTCATTAAAAGTTATCATGAAAGCAATTTATGATAAAGAAAACGGAGCTGCCACGATTTCTCACAAAGATGATAAGAAAAAATTAGAGAGTTATATTCTTGAAATTTTGCCAAATTACGACCAAGAGCGCGTTTACATTTCTGATGTTAAGAAAATTTTTCAATGGTATAATTTATTGCATAAATCAGGTGAATTAAAACTTGCTGAAAAGGAAGAAATAATTGATTCAGCTGAAAATGAAGTAACAAAGATTGAAGAAAAGTCTTCCAAAAAAGATAAAAAAGCAACATCTTCTGCTTCAAAATCTAAGCCAACCGTGTCTGCAAAAGTGACACCAAAAACAACGGCTTCTAAGAAAGTTGCAACTGTAAAAACAAGTACTTCAAGAGGTAAATAAACTACTTAGAATTACACTCTGGTAAATATTGATAAACTTTTAAAGCCATCGAATTATTTACCTTGATAGTTTAAAGTTTGATGCATTTTTTACTTTTATATAATGAACTTTATTTCAGAAATATCTTTTTTTTATGTAATACCAATAATAATTCTATCTGGATTTTTTACTTGGTTTTTTTATAAAAAAGATTCAAAATTGAATGAAATACCTAAATTCCAGCGTGTTATAATTTATGTGAGTAGATTTTCGATTTTAAGTATTTTGGGGTTCTTACTTCTAGGAATACTTTTTGAATTCGTAAAAATAAGGGAGGAAAAACCGATTTTAATAACTATTATCGATAATTCTGCTTCATTAAAAAATTATAAGGATAGTACTAAAGTCCTAAATAAAATAAATTTTTTTACAAAGTCAATTGATGAGAAATTTGATAATTCTTATGAAAAAGTGACTTATCTCTTAGGTAATTCATTTAGAAAAAATTCAAAAATTGATTTAAAAGATTCAAAATCGAATTTGTCTTCAGCATTTGAAGATATATTTTCTTCTTATTACAACAGAAATATTGGAGGGATTATATTACTTTCAGACGGAAATTATAATGAAGGACAAAATCCTGTTTATGCTGCTTCAAAGATTCCTCTCACTCCTATTTTCACTTTGGGAATTGGCGATACAATACCTAAAAAAGATCAAATTTTAAAAGATGTTATTAGCAATGAAATTGCATTTTTGAAAAACAAATTCCCTGTTGAAGTAGATGTTGACGCCTTTAAAATCGGTAAAAAAACAGTGACAGTTTCCATTTCAACAAATGGAAAAATTGTTGCTTCTCAGAAAATAACCTATACAGATGGAGTTTACGACTCAAAACAAATTCTCTTTGAATTAGAAGCTAATACAGTAGGATTTCAACAATACACCGCTGAAGTAAAGGCTATTGATGGAGAGTATACTTTAAAAAACAACAAACGAAGTTTTTATGTTGAAGTCCTTGATTCAAGAAATAAAATTTTATTATTAAGTGGTGCACCACATCCAGATTTATCAGCAATTAAGTCGGTTTTAGAACAAGATGAAAATGTAAAAATAGATATTCAAACAATTGAAAAATGGGATAAAAATTTAAAAAATACTGATTTAATTATTTGGCACGAACCGGGAATTAGTTTTAATGAAAATATTAATCAGGTAATATTATCATCGAAAATTCCAGTATTGTATTTTGTAGGTACAAATACAAATTCCAACATAGCGCAAAAGCTAAACATTGGACTAAGTTTTAATTCTACAAGTCAAACAGATGAAGTTCAAGCCAATTTCAGTGAGGGATTTGATTTATTCGAAGTTAGTAATGAACTCAAAACTGAATTGCCAAAATTTCCGCCAGTAATTGTTCGTTATGGTTCGTCAAAATTAGCTAATCAAAATAAACTTTTTTTAAATCAAAAATTAGCTAACATAAATAAAAAAGATGCATTACTTTTTTTTGGATCTATGGACAAAAGAAAATATGGTGTATTTTTAGGTGAAGGGATTTGGAGATGGAAACTTTCCTCCTACTTAAAATTTAAAAATCACTCTTTGTTTAACGAATTTTTTCAAAAGATAAATCAGTTTTTGGTGCAAAAAGAAAACTCATCAAATTTGAGAATCACTTTACCAAAGCGATTTAACATTAGCGACGAGATTTTGATAAAAGCTGAATTTTATAATGATGCAATGGAATTGATTACAAAACCAAAAATCAATTTCAATTTAATTGACCAAAAGGGTAAAAAATCTGTTTTAGATTTTGGAGTCAATGGTAATTTATATCTTTTACCTCTAGGGAAATTAAAAGCTGGCACATACAAATGGAATGCATTTACAAATCATGCAGGTAAAAAATATTTTAAATTAGGGAATTTTGTGGTTGAAAATATTGAAATTGAAAAATTAGATACACGAGCAAATCATGATTTATTGAAACAAATTTCTGAAAATTCTAATGGTAAATTTTATAGATTGGACGAAACAAATAAATTGATCAAAACGCTACAGAGCCGTGAGGATATAACTTCTTTGTCTTTTGAGGAGAGTTCATTTGACAATTTATTAGATTACATTTGGATACTTTTAACTCTAATTATATTGCTTGGTTTAGAATGGTTTCTGAAAAGATGGAATGGGTTTTATTGAACTATTCCTATTTTTTCCTTTACACAAGTATAAACAAAAGCAGGAGGAAAATTTAACGGCGTGAAAGAAACATCGATTGAATTAAATTGAGCCTCTAAATTTTTCTTTGAAAGCAAAGAGTATTGAAACTGAATATATTTTCCTTGATTTTTTAAAATATCATGAGATTCTTTTAAAATTGTTTCTTGCAATTTTTTCGGGAAATTTGCCAATGGCAAGGAGGAAATAACATAGTCAGCAAACACAAAACCTTCCTTTTTAACATATTCAGCAATTTTTTCTGCACTATCATGAATTAAAATCATGCGCTTGTCTTGTATCTCACTTTTAAGTGATTTGTAAAAATCATCATTTAATTCAAAAACTATTAATTTTCCATCAGGATTTAATTTTTCGAGTATTTTTTTTGTAAACACACCGTTACCTGGACCCAATTCAACAATTAATTTTGCTTTTTTGAAATCAATATTTTTTAACATTTTATGAGCTAAAAATTTTGAACTTGGACTCATAGCTCCAACCATTTTTTTCTCTTGCCAAAATTGTTTTAAAAAGGATTTTTTAGTTGTCATAGGTATTAATACTATTTGCTATATTTATTTTTTTGTTTATTTTTTAATCAACAATTGCTAATTTACCATTATTTATTATACAAACAACTTTTCCTGTAAATTCTCTATCTAAGAAAGGCGTATTTTTGGTCTTTGAAAAGACTAATTCAGATTCAAATTTCCATTTTTTTGTTGAGCTAAATACTGTTAAATCAGCTTTTTGACCAATTTCAATTGAATTAATTATTAAATTTATAATTTCTCTATTTTTTTTTGAAAAAATTTCAATTAATTCGTCCAATTTTAACTCGTTTTGTTCAAACAATGAAACAAAGGCGGTTTGCAAGTTCAAATTTCCAAATGAAGCGTTGTCAAATTCCAATTCTTTTTCTTCTGTGTCATGCGGACGGTGGTTGGTAACAATTGAATCTATAATTCCACTTTTTATGGCTTTAATCAAGGCCAATCTGTCACTTTCTTTTCTTAACACAGGTAATGTTTTGTAATTTTGATCGAAATCTAAAACATTTTTTTCAGTAAACAAAAGATTTTCCAAATGCACATCCGCGGTAACATTTAAACCTTTTTCTTTTGCTTTTTTAATTAAATCAATTGATTCTTCGCATGATATCCCAGTAAGGTGCAAATTTCCACTTGTATATTCAAGCAGGCTTAAATTTCTTTGTACATGGATTGTTTCTGCTACATTTGGGTCGGCTTTTAAACCTGTTTTTATAGAGGCTTCACCTTCGTTTACCATTCCCCCATTTGCCATTGAATTATCTCTAGAAAACAAACAGATTTTTCCATTGAAGTTTTTTGTGTAAAGTAAAGCTCTATATACTAATCCAGCAGACAGAACATGCTCATCATCAGAGAAAAATACTGCTCCAGCTTGATTCATATCGTATAATTCAGCTAAATTTTCCCCTTTCAATTTTTCTGTAATTGCTCCAATAACATGCAAGTTTGTGACTTGATTTTCTGATTTTCTTAGCAGATATTCAATTTGTGATTTTCCGTCAATAACTGGATTTGTCGATGGAACAATTGCAACATGAGTAAATCCTCCGAATGCTGCTGCCTGCAGTCCTGATTCAATGGTTTCTTTATGTTCAAATCCTGGGTCACAAAAATTTGCTTTTAAATCCACCCAACCTGTTGAGACAGTTAAGCTTTCGTCGGTAATGACAATTATATCTTTTTCTACCTCAATGTTAGCAGAGATATTTGTAATTGTTCCATTTTCAATTAATAAGTCAACTGTTTTAGAATTCCAAGAGGAAGATGAATCGCTTACTTTTGCAGATTTTATTAGAATTTTCATTTTTTTATTTAAACACAAATTGACAAAGAAACATTTTATTTAAGCCATTTTAGGAGTGACATTTCTAAAAATAGAAATAGAATTGCCATCACTAAAAATATGCGCCAATATTCTTTTGGCTTCTCAATTTTAATTAATGCACCTTCACTTTCATTTGATAGACTTGAAAAACTGACATTTTTGATTCCTTTTTGAGTGAAGTTAGATTCTATTTCATTTTTAGTCAAAATTTTGACATTTGATTCTAATCTGTCGAAGTTTAAAGCTATAAAACCAATGGTTTTTCCTTTAAAAATTTCGTAAAATCCGGAATTTAGATCAGAATTTATTGAATTTCTTGAAATCGAAATCTCAGTTAAATCATTATTTTTTTCAAGTTGGGGAATAAATTCAAACTTTTCTTCACCTTTTATTAATGATTTAATTTTTAGTGGTTCTTCTATCTGTGGAACAGAAAATATTGGAAATTTAACATCAGCTCCAATTGTCAATGAAATGGGATAACGACGCTGACTTGATTCTGCAATACGCAATAAAATAGATGAAAAAAGTGCATTTGAGGTGAAATTTCCGAAAGATTCTGTTAAGGAACTAGCAAAAACATAGGCTGAATTTTTAGACATTGATCGAATGAAAAGCGGGGATCCATTTTGCATTTCTATAAGTTCAAAAGCATTTCTACTTGATAAACGATAAGCTTTGGATTGGGATGGTAGATTTAAATTATCTGGTTTCTTCTCAAACATTCCGTCAAAAAAAGGATCTTGATAATTTATTGTCTTAATTTTCGTTCCAGAATTAAGCATTCCTTCAAATTTTGGAGCATTAATTTTTGAAAGAAAACCATTTATAGATTGTAAATCCAATTTTTCTCCTGGAAAAAAGGCGATTGTTCCCCCTTCTTGACAAAATGCTGCTATTAATTCCTGTGCAGCTGAAGAAATATTATTCCAACCATTCATTATTAGCAAATCTTTTTGATCCAAAACATTTGCTGTAAAGGAGTTTTGCTTGATTGAACTCGTTTTATAATAATTATCTAATCCATAAACTATAGATACGTTTGGCATTGAATTTTCTCCATCAACAATCAAAACATTAGAGTTTTCTTTTACAGCATAGGAGAAAAAATAATCATCATCAAAGTGCATTTGACGGTCATTAATTCTAACTAAACCTTTTTTTATCCCAGCCTTTAAATCAGAATAATTTATTTTAATAGTTTGTGATTTATTTGCTTTTAAATCAACAAAAACATTTCTTTTTGTTTCATTTACTTCTAATTGAAGTTCTGAATTTATAAGGTCTAAATCGCTGTAATTGTGAATTTTAATATTTAATTCATTGTTAATTCCAATTTTAAAATTTGGATCTGAAAACCATATTGAATCCACTGAAACATTTGATATGTTTTGGGCTAAAAGTTGAATTGGATAGAAAAAAATATCTTTGTCTTCTTGTATTTTTTCAAAGCGAGAGGTTTTTTCTTGAAAATCACTTAATAGAATAACTTGTTTTGAACTGAGACTTTTTTGTTGAATAATATCTTCTGAAATTCCATCTTTAATCCAAGTAATTACATCGTCTAAATTCCTGGTTAAAGGTGAAAGTTCAATTTTGTCAATTCTTTCTAACGCCTCATTTTTTGTAGTTAAACGTTGTTCATATCCTTCGAAATTATTAGTCAATAACATGAAACGAGTTTCAGCTGAAGATTTTTCAATTATTTTTCTTGCTTTTTCTTTTGCCATTGAAAGCAATTCACCTTCTGAGCCTTTCATCGACATAGAAAATGAATTATCTAGATAAATTGCCATAAAAGGATAGCCTCCATTTACATTATTATTTACAGGTTGATAAGGCTGTGCAAAGGCAAAAATTAAGGATGCTGTAGCTAGAATTCTTGCAAATAAAACCAGAAGATGTTTTAATTTTTGAGTTGATTTAGTTTCTTCATTTATTTGTTTTATGAATGATAAACTTGAAAAATGAAGTGTTTTATATTTTCTAAAATTGAAAAGATGAATAATTATTGGAATAATCAATAAAAAAAAGGCATAAAAAAACTGCGGATATTCAAATTTCATGTTTCAAAGATAGAAGTAATTATAGAAAATTCAAAATAA
The DNA here is from genome assembly GCA_947490145.1 of Flavobacteriia bacterium. Taxonomy (GTDB): domain Bacteria; phylum Bacteroidota; class Bacteroidia; order Flavobacteriales_D; family Crocinitomicaceae; genus M2408. Next base: position 24,573 of record CANLGD010000013.1, on the reverse strand, counting down.
ATTATTCCCTTAAGATAAATTTATCCTCAGAAAATGTAACCTTGATTAGAATCTTGCGTTCTACTTTTAACGGATCAATTATTAACATCTACAGGTTAATAAAGATTAGAGCTTTTCTTAGTTAAGAAAAGCTCTTTTTTTTTGTATTTTAATCTTGTTAAGCACAAAAATATTATCTACATTTTATAAACAAAATAGTGTATTTTATAAAATAATTAATTCTTCGATAGTAAATCCCAGGTTTTCAGGTTAAAACCATCTTCACTGAATTCACCAAAAGTGAAATATTTTATCCAATCTCCTAGATTAATGTATTTTGAGGTCCTATCAATTTCGATAACAAGTGGCAAATGTCTGTGTCCAAAAATGAAATAGTCGTAATGCTTTTCTTTGATTTTTTCTTTGCAGAATTGGACTAAAAACTCTTTTTCATCGCCAAAGTAAATGTCTTCTGAAATCCCAGTTGATTTTCTGCTTGATCGAGATGAGTAATTTGCTAGACTAATTCCTAAGTTTGGATGAATTCTGGCAAACATCCATTGGCAAATTTTTGAATCAAAGAATTTTTTTAGAAATTTATATTTCAAATCACCTGGGCCTAAGCCATCGCCGTGGCCAATTAAAAATGTTTTACCGAAAAATGTTTTTTCAATTGGTTTTCGGTGTAATTCAACTCCCAATTCTTTCGGGATATAGTCAAAAATCCACATGTCATGGTTACCCGTAAAAATGTGAACCGGAATCCCCGAATCTGTAAATGAGGCAATTTTTCCTTGCAAACGAACAAATCCTTTTGGAATTGCTTGTTTGTATTCAAACCAAAAATCAAAAATATCTCCAACTAAATATAATTCCTTACACGAATCGCGAATGGAATCCATCCAAGAGCAAATTTCTTTTTCTCGAACGAGGCTTTTTTCATAATTTGGTGAACCCAAATGAAAATCTGAAGCAAAATATATTTTTTTTGAAGAATTTTCTTGCATTTCTAACAATTGGGTTTAATTTCCAAAAATTGAGTTCAGTTTATTTTCTAAATCAATTCCACGTAAATTTTTACCTATTATTTTTCCTTCTTGATCTATCAAAACAGTAAAAGGAATACCAGACACTTTATACAACTGAGCAGCTTCATTTGACCAAAATTTCAAATCACTGACATGGTTTGGCCAGGATAAATTATCTTTTGCAATTGCATTTATCCATGCTTGTTTATCTTTATCCAATGAAATACTTAGGACAGTAAAACCTTCATCTTTATACATATCATATAACCTTACAACATTTGGATTTTCTTTTCTGCAAGGTCCACACCAAGAAGCCCAAAAGTCAATTAAAACAACTTTTCCTCTTAAATCAGATAATTTCAGTAATGAACCATCAATTTTTGGTTGTGAAAAATCTGGTGCAACTTTTCCATCATCTAAAAATCCCATGGCTTCTTTTTTGACTTTTTGTTGCATGTATTGTTTTTGTAACTGTAAAACTGATGGAGATTCTGAAAAACCTGCAACCAATTGATTTACAATATTTTCGTATAAAGCAAATTCTTTTTCAGTATCAATTAAGGAAATCATTGGAATTAAAGCTGGAGAATTTACATTTTGTTGTATAAAAGAGTTTTTGTAATTCGCAAATTCATAATAAATAGTCGAGAAAGATTGATTTACAGCTTGTTCTTGGTCTGGATGGTTTTGTAAATATAATGAGGCAGAATCTTTTTTCATGTTGTAATTTGTCATCACAGCAACAAATTCATTTAATTTTGTGGATTCATCAGAATTTACAATGTTGTGAAATTGACCGAAATTTTTGGCATCACCATATATTTTAATGTCAGATTTATCTCTTAAGATTAAGTTTAGTTGCTGATTGCCAATGCGCAGTACATAATAATCAGGCGCTGATAGCTTACCTTCTATTTTATACATTCCTTTTTTATCAGCAACTGCTTTTAAAATATCAACGTATTTATTTCCGATTATTTGCGAAATTTTTAAGGTGTCATTAGTTGAATTAAAAATTTCTCCTGATATTTTAACATTAATTTGACTAAATCCAGAGCTTAAAAATCCTAAAAATACTCCTAAAAGTACTAACTTATTCTTCATTTTATTTAAATTATTTTAATTTTATAACACCTCCTTCAATTTTTGTTCCAAACTTTCTCCACGAAGATTTGTACCAATAATTTTACCATTTCTATTAACCAAAACTGTATAAGGAATTGCATTAAATCCATAAAGATTTTTCAATGGTGTTTCCCATTCTAGCAAGTCACTAACATGATTTGGCCATAGTAAACCATCTGACTTTATGGCTCTTTTCCATGCCTCACGATCTTTGTCAAGGGAAACGCTGTATACAGTAAATCCTTTACTTTTGTATTTATTGTACATTTTGACAATATTAGGATTTTCCTTTCTACAAGGTCCGCACCAGGAAGCCCAAAAATCAATTAATATTACATTTCCTTTTAAAGAAGATAATTTAATTACACTTCCTTCTGGATTTTTTAAAGTAATTTCTGGCGCCAATTTATTTCCTGAATTGGAATGTTTAAAATCCTTGTAGCCCGTTTCAATTTCTTTTACTTGATTTTGCATCGAGGCAACGATTGGCGAAGATTTATATTTTGCAGTGTAAGCAATTGAAACTTTTTTCAAAACATCTAAAAAACTTGGATCCCAATATTCATAGCCCATCGCGGGAGTCAGGGAAGTGCTTAAAACAATGTTTGCGGGATTTGTTGGGTCTTGCAACATAGATTTTTTTGCAAATTCGTCTAACGGTTTTCTAATAATTAAAAATTCTTTTAATTGTTGTTCTTGTGTAAGTTTTGTATTTTTTGACAAAGCAATTTGTTTCAAAGCAAATTCATTGAATTTAGCCATGTAATCACTCAAAGGTTTTGACCAAACTGTTCCTGACCAAACTGGTAAAAGTTCATATTTTTCGTAGCTAGCTTTTAAAATAACTTTGTCTTTTGGCTCAAGTGTTAATGGAATGACTTTGTTATCAGCCAAACCAAGTTTGAGCTGATACATTCCCATTCCTTGAATATTTCCTTTTAAAATGAAGCTTCCGTCTTGTTTTACAGAAGTTTGAGCCAAACGAATTGTACCTTGACTACTTAATGCTTCTAAACTCAAAGGTTGATTTGCAGCACCTTCAATCTGACCTTTTATTTCAAAATTATCAGGTAAATTTTTGTTTGGTAAATCCTGATTTGGTTTTTCAGTATTAACTTCAGTATTTTCAAGTTTTTCTTCACTCGCTTCAGGTGAATTTGAACAGGAAAAAACAAGGAGAGTTAAGGCTAGAAGGCTAAATTTTTTGAAATTGTTCATTTTTAAAAAGTTGCTTTTAATTGCTTAGCAAAAGTACATATTTTTGCTGACAAAAAATAAAAAATAAATTTATTGAAATGCAAAAATAGGTTTTCTTATCAAAATCTACTTTGTTGTTTTAGCAGTTTTTCGTAAGTTTTAATTGAAATATTTATGAGATAATTTTCAGCATTTATCTTTCCTTCTGCTTTTAATTTTATGTGTTAAGTTTGCAAAGCTAAAAAGATTAGCCGCCTTTTCTAACAGTTTGGAATCCGTCTTTTTTTAATAATTCAATTATTTTATCGCGGAAATTTCCTTGAATAATTATTTCCATATCTTTCACTGTTCCTCCTACTCCACATTTTGATTTCAGTGTTTTTCCTAAATCCTTTAAATCATGCTCTGTCCCCACAAATCCTTCTATTAAGGTAACTTCTTTTCCTGCTCGTTGTTTTTTATCGATGGAAACATACAATTTTTGTTGTTGATTTAGCAAAGTTTCTTGTTCCGAATTTTCTTGAGCTTCGTATTCAAAATTTGGATTGGTAGAATAAACTACATTTAACCTATTTTTTTTACTCATGTCTTAAAATTTAAAATCACATTATCATTACTCCTTTTGCATTAAGCTGCGGAATCAATTTCATGTTTTTTTCATTGATTGTTTCTGGTAAAAATATGAATTTCTTGTCATACATCACATCTTGAACCCAAAAACTCACCCAATATTCATTTGATAAACCAAAAACATCTTCAACAATTGGTTCAATTCTAGCAGCTTCATTTGGCAATAATATTTCCATGCAATGACGCAACATGGAAGTTTTGATCGTTTCTCCAGTTGCTACATTTTCTCCATAACCTCTTGAAGTGATGATAATTCCCTCCATAATTTCATTGTCTTTTAAATTTAAAAGATAAGTATTGTAAATTATGTGATCGTTTTCTCCTTTTTCTTGCACAATTGCAACAGCCACATTTTCGACCTTTGGTCCTAATAATTCTTCACGCATTTTTAATAATGTATTTTTTTACTAATAGTTTTGTCATGGTCAGACAAGGCTGACAAAAGCCATAACGATATTTTAATTGTATATAGCGACGGATTGAAATATTTCGTTTTAAACATTTGACTCCGCTGGAGTAATTACTTAGATAATATTATTACAAAATACTTTAATTTCAAACATTTGATTTATTTTTTTAATTTGTCATTCTCCATTTTTAAAATCTTTGATAAAATTTTCGTCCTCAGCAGATAAAGTAAGTTGATTCCTTTTTTTAATCCATTTATAAACTTCATTAGATTTTTTTAATGTTTTGAATGAAAATGCATCTCGATCATAAATACTTGTCGCAAACCTTCCTTGTAATAATGTGTTGTACATTCCCTTATATAAATAAAATCTACCTGAAAGAATAACAAAAAGATTTAAAACAATTACTAGTAAAACTAAAATTTGCAGGAATCTCTTCAGAATTGTTTTAATCAATTTAATCATCTCCAATGTAAATTTCTTCAGTAAGGTATTCAAATTCAAATTGTTCGGCTATTTTTTCTTTAAATACTTGAATTACTTCTTCCATATCTAATTCATAACCTAACTCTTTCTGCATGGAAGTTACTGATTTATCTTCAATTCCGCAAGGAATTATGTGAGAAAAATACGATAAATCGCTATTAATATTGAACCCAATTCCGTGCATTGTTATCCAACGAGAACATTTTACCCCCATTGCACAAATTTTTCGCTCGTTTTTTGTACCTGCATCCAACCAAACTCCCGTAAACTCTTTGACTCTATCTCCCTTAATTCCAAATACTTTTAGAGTTTGAATAACTGTTTCTTCCAAAAATCGCATGTATTTATGAATGTCCGTGAAAAAATAATCTAAGTCAAAAATTGGATAAACAACTAACTGACCAGGACCGTGATAAGTAATATCTCCTCCCCGATTTATCTGGTAAAAATTAGCATCTTTTTCAAGTAACTCATTTTGATTTAATAATAGATTTTCACTCGAACCACTTTTTCCAAGAGTGAAAACATGCGGATGCTGACAAAAAAGCAAATAATTTTTAGTTTTTTCTTTTGAAGTTTCATTTCTTAAAGCTATTTTTTGCTGCACTGCTTTTTGAAATAATTTTTCTTGAAAATCCCAACCTTTTTTATAGTCAATCAATCCTAAATCTATTGGAATTACTTGGTTCATTTTGTTTTTTCTGTAAAATTAAGAAAAACTTTGGGATGAAGTAAACGTTAACCAATAAAAGTAAATATGATTAAAGAATGTCTAAAAAAGTAGAGAATAATTTTTGACGAACTTTGTATTTTTTTTACCACATAGGAACATAGAAAACATAGGACGAACTTACCCATGTTTTCTATGATTTATTTTTTTTATTCTAAATAAAGTACTACACCTTTTTGATAATCAACGGAATAATCAAAAAAGAAACTTTTTGCTTGACCTTTTGGTAAGATTGTATTCCAAGTAATAATTCCTGTTTTTTCGTCTAATTTTCCTAAACTAAAATCTCCTTGTTTAACTTTGATATCATCATTTGTAGAAACTGGAAATTGATCTTTCATCAATAATGGAATTTCTGAAGCTCCATTGTTTTTAACCTTTAATTCCCAAGCAATATCAAATTTTTGGCGGGATCCAATTGTTTTTGATTTACTTTTCTCTGATATTTTAGTTCTTAAGACTTGAATTTTTGAATCTTTTCCTAAAGAAAATGAAAGTGTATCTTTAGTAGAATTTACATCAACATAAGATTTTCCGATAAATGTTCCGTCAAAGTAAATGTTTGATTCTCCGCTCAATAAATTTAATTTTTCCCAACCAGAAACTTGTGCAACTAAATAAACTGCTGGATCTATTTTGGGAACAACATGATATTCATAATTCGCTGGAAGTTCATGACTTGAAATTGCAACGCGCTGATCCATTCCATCAGATAAAAGTGAAAATTTTGATTGCACGACATATTCAACCCGCAAATCTTTTTGAAGCACTTGAACTGCAACAGTGCTAGCTGAACTTAATAAATCATTTCTTGAAACTGATACTTCTGCAAATTTTCTACTTAAATTTTTTCTCTTTTTTCCAGAAATTTCTATTTTTTCATCTTCTTTTGATATTTTATTTTCTAATATTCCGCCTGCATAATAATCATCAGATTCAGCATCAGTTACATATCCATAAGAAGCGTTTTGTGATTCTGCAAAACTACCAAACATAGAAACTTCATCTAAATCAACTCCTTGAGGTGTCATGAAAAATTTTATGTAAGGAGAATTGACATATTGTTGGTTATTTCCATAACCAGCATAGGAAGCATTTAAATAAGACCCGCCTTTTGGTACGGTGATTTCAAATTTCCCATCAAAATCAGAAACAGTGCTACTATTTGGATAGTTTGCAAATTCAACTTTTGCAAAGGCCATTGATTCTCCCGTAGATGCATCAATAACTTCTCCTCTAATTTTTTGGCCAGAATAATCAAAAACAGGTAAATTACGAGAACTTACATATTTTTGATTTGGATAATTATTGTAATTAATATACCACGGTTGCATTTCTGGTTCCTTTGAATTTTGATAAGGATCATTTGTCGATAATACTAAATCAACATTCTTCCATTCAATTCCCGTAGTTTGATTTACAAAGGCTTTAGCTTCTAATTTTACAGGCATTCCAAATCCATTGCTTCTTAAATCGTAATATGGTTTCCATGAAGCATTTGGAGAAATATAATTAATTGTAAAACTGGCATTTGTTGTCTCAGCTACATCAACTTCTACCAATATTTCTGAAAAATTAATGACTGGTTTACTTCTTTGAGATGAAATTTCTTGCTCAAATTTATTAATTTCCTTGTTTAAATCTATTAAAGCTAATTCAATTTCAGATTCTCTTTTTGAAATTTCAACCATTCTTGCGTGAATAAACGAATAAGCTTCTTTCAATTCTGAAATTTTCACTCCTTGCTCATTTCCTCGAATATTGCTATTCATTTTTAGCAAATTTTTATCCGTTTGGAGAATTGTAAATTCATCCCGTAAACTTCTGTCCTGCAAATATAATTTATCTAATTTTGTATTCAATTCTTTAATTTCAGCATTTGAAATACGTTTGTCTTCAAAGTTTTTTCTCGTACTTACAGAAAGAATTGTCAATGAACCTGTTGCTTTAACCTGAATGGAATTAGGATCCAAAAAGTCAGTGATTTTTTCAAAAACTAAAGTTTGCTTCCCCGCTTTCAAGGAACTAGTTTTGGAATGTTCCATTTGCGCACCTTGAAAAAAGACAGTTACTTTATCTAACGATGATGAAAGAACAACTTCTTTTTGTGTTTGTGAAAAAATGGAATTTGAAGTTACCAAAAAAAGGCAGAATACACCTAATTGTCTAAAAATTGAATTATGGTTCATACGTTACTATTTATTTATTTATTTATTTATTGATGTAAGATACAGTTATATTCCATAATAGTTCAAAAAAAAAGCTGATTCAAAAAAGATTGAACCAGCTTTTAAAAAAAATTTAATTTGATTAAAATTTCAAAGCTAAGCCACCATTAACCCAACCTCCTTGGCCTAAACCAACATTCATATTAATTCCAATATTATCAGTAAAAAAATACCTCATACCAACACCAACTCTTAATGCCAATGGAAGCAAAGTTCCAACACCAAGATCCTCACTAACTTGAGTTGGATCTGTCGATTCGTATCCATAAGATCTATTTTTAAAACCAACTCCTAAATTAGTATATGCATCAACCTTATCATTATCTAAAAAGTGATAATTCATAGAAGCCATAACTCCAATTTTTTTACTACTAAATGTTTGCTCATATACAGCCGCAGTTGATCCTGTAATAAATCCATTTTGGTCATAAGTATATACTGTTGAAGTATAAGGATCAACAATTTTTATGCTACTATAAGTAAAATCTAATCCTACTCCAAATTTATCGGATACTAAATATTCAGCTCTTACTCCAATTGCATCAATTGCACTCAATTTTGAATCTGCATCAACACCTTGATAAGCTGACCTAAATAGAGCATTAAAAACAGTTCCATATCCAGCATATACATCTACTATAACACTTCCCTGTTCTACTGCTTGAGCATTTACATTTGTACTTACAACAGTGGTAGCTGCAAACAAACCTAAAAATAATAATTTTTTCATTTTTTGTTTTAAATTAATTAAATCGGTTAGATTTTCTAACTACCACAAATATAATATTATTTCAGTTAAAACAACTTTTTTATTTATTAAAATTTAAAAGTGCAGTTTCAAGAAAAGATTTGTATTCTTTTATGTCAGGTGTATAACCAATTGCCTCAGATACATCATTTCCTTCAGAATCTGTAACGACATAAAGTGGCTGAGACAATTGTTTGTACTTTCTTACTTGGAAATCAGACCATTTGTTTCCCACTGTTTTAATTTTGCCTTGAATTGCTTCTGAATATTTCCATTCAGATTTTGGAAGTAATTCTCTATCATCAACATATAAGGAAACTATTACAAATTTTGATTGCAAAATTGGATTTATCGTTTCATCAGTCCAAACAGTCGATTCCGTTCTTCGACAATTTGGACAATTATGTCCTGTAAAGTCTAATAGAATTGGTTTATTTACTTTTTTAGCATAGATTTTTGCTTTTTCTAAGTCATGAAAAACAAGTAAATCCCCTACTTCGTGCATTTCTGAACGAAATTGTTCTAAAGCTGGTTCAATTGAAACTGCGCTGCCGCTACCTTTCACAAATTTGAAATTATCTTCTGAATGCTCTCTTGGTGGAGCAACTCCATCTATTAACTTTAAAGGCGCTCCCCACATTCCTGGTAATAAATAAACTGCAAAAACTAGAGCCATTAAAGCGAACATAAAACGTGTTACTGATAATTTTTCAACAGTTGAATCATGTGCAAATTTTATTTTCCCCAAGAGATAAAAACCTATGATTATGAAAATGACTACCCAAATAGCGACAAAAACTTCTCTTGTAAGGATATCCCAATGATAAGCTAAGTCGATTCCCGATAAGAATTTTAAAGACAAAGCCAATTCTAATAAACCTAAAACAACTTTCACTGAATTTAACCAACCTCCAGATTGTGGAAGTGAATTTAACCAACTTGGGAAAATTGCAAACAATGTAAATGGAATCGCTAATGCAGAAGAAAAACCAATCATTCCAATTGCTGGTCCCATCAAACTGCCACTGCTTGCAGATTCAACTAAAAGTGTTCCAATAATTGGCCCTGTGCAAGAAAATGAAACTAAGCTTAAAGTAAAAGCCATAAAGAAAATCCCAATCAAACCACCTTTATCAGACTTTGCATCTGCATTATTTACCCACTTACTTGGCATTCTAATTTCAAAAGCTCCTAGAAATGAAAAGGCGAAGATTAGGAAGATCGTAAAGAAAATTAAATTCATCCAAACATTAGTTGATAAATCATTTAAACCAGCGGGACCCATTGCGGCTGTAATTGCTAGACCAATAATTACATAAATTAAAATAATTGATAGTCCATAAATAAATGCATTTAAAATTCCTTTTGATCGTGATTTGGATTGTTTCGTGAAAAATGTAACAGTCATTGGAATCATAGGGAAAACACAAGGTGTTAATAAAGCGATTAAACCACCTCCAAAACCTTTTATAAATGTTAACCAAAAAGAATCTTTTGATTTCGAACTCACTTTTTTGGAAGAAAATGTTTTTGAATTTTTCGTTTTATCAGATGATTTTACAGTATCCATAGTTTGGCTTACCGAAATTTCATCACTTTTAACATTAATTGTATCTGAAATTTCAGATAAACTTGATTTAAAACTTTTTATCTTCACTGTCCCTTCTTGAGTTGGAGGAAAAATACAGCCATTTGCATCGCAAATTTGAAACTCATATTCAAAATTTACATCAAATTCTTTATCCGAAAGAACTTGAATTTCTTGCGTAAAAATTGCTGTTCCTTCAAAATAAAGCGAAGTTCCTAAATCATCCTTGTGAACCTGCGCTTTTTTACCATCAATGGTTTTTCCAATTAATTTATAGTTTTTTGAAGCTGTAAAAGTAAACTTAGTAGGGAAACCAGTCATATCCGCTTTGTCAGGATCATGATTTACAGAAAATATATGCCAACCTTTTAATACTTTTGCATTCGCAACAATTATTGCTTTTGACTCAACTTTTTTAACAACTGAAAATGTCCAAGATACTTTTTCTTTCCAATCTGTATTCATTTGAGAAAAGAAGGTCAAGCTCAAAAAACAAAATACAGAAGTGCTAAATATGTTTTTCACTGAAAATTTTTTCATGGGATTTTTTTAAAATGCTGGTTAGTTTTTAATTAATTCTATTTTGAATTTGTAATCTACCGGAGGCAGACACATAGCTTCATTACACACCATAAATGTGATTTTTCCTTCTATCTGAGTATTTTTTGAAACTTCAATTTTTTGCAAAAAAACTACCTCCTTTTCAAAAAAGTCTAAAGTCGCTTCAAAATTTTCATCATATTTTTTGATTGGAGCTGGCTCCATTACTTGACCAAATAGCTGAAAATCATCAGATGATTTGAATGTAAAAGAAGTTGGAACTGGACCAACATTATTTTCAATGTGCTGACTGTACAAATGCCAACCATTTTTTATAAAAGCCTTTAACTCAATTGTATTTTCAATATTGTTATATTCAACTTTCCAATCAACAACTTCTTGAGCTGTGATTGAAAAAGAAAAACTAAAAGTCAATACTACGAGTGTCAACAAAAAAATCCGTTTCATTTGAATTTTGTATAAAAAAACATTGTAACAAAAGTACAAAATGAAACGGATTAAATAAGATTCTTCTTAAAAGTAATTATTGTATTTTCAGTTAATAATTACTGGTTGAATTTTAGTATTTTAAAATTTTAAATTATTGAATATCAGTATTAAAATTTAATTTCAGTTAATCTTGATATTGGAATCCAAACGCCACCTTTTAGACAGATATATTTTGATCCTGCCGCCCAAATAGTTGTTTCAACACGTTTTAAACCTTCGTCATCGTAAAAATAAATAGAAACCTTCGTTCGATAACCATTTCCTAAAAGTGTTGCTTTTTCGATTTGTACTCTCAAATCTGGGTGTTGTTTTAATGGCATTTCCTTTTTAAATGTCAAAGAAGGAACAACCTCTTTTTCTATTGTTTGATACTCTAGTACTTGCATGGTTTATCTTTTTATAATAAGCAAGTTATCATTTTTTTTTTATAAAACAAAATTTTTTATGTTTTATTTTGAAAATAATTTTGAATTAAATTAAAAAGGCTGATTCAAATAAATAAATCAGCCTTGAATCAAAAATATAAATCTATTAATTTTCCATTAATTTAATTAAATTTAATGCAGAACCTGCTTTAAACCAATCTATTTGAGATTCATTATAAGTATGATTTAGTAAAATTGATTCTTTTGTACCATTTGCATGAATTAGTTCTAAAGTCAACTGTTTTCCGGCAGTAAATGATTCTAAATCAATAAAATTAAACGTATCATCTTCATGAATTTTATCGTAATCAGCTTCTGTAGCGAATGTTAAACCCAACATACCTTGTTTTTTCAAGTTTGTTTCGTGAATTCTTGCAAAAGACTTAACAATTACAGCTCTAACCCCTAAATGTCTTGGTTCCATCGCTGCATGCTCACGGGAAGAACCTTCACCATAATTATGATCTCCAACTACAATTGTAGGAATTCCGGCTGCTTTGTATGCACGTTGTACTGCAGGAACTTCGCCGCTTTCACCAGTTAACTGATTTTTAACCTCATTTGCTTTTCCAGTGAAAGCATTTTCAGCACCAATTAACATGTTGTTAGAAATATTATCTAAATGTCCACGGTACCTTAACCATGGCCCAGCCATAGAAATATGATCCGTTGTACATTTTCCTTTAGCTTTAATCAATAATTTTGCTCCCAAAATATTTTTTCCGTCCCAGATTGGGAAGTTCTCTAATAATTGTAAACGAGAAGAATCTGGTGAAACATTAATTACTACTCCACTTCCATCTTCAACAGGTGCTTGATAACCTGAATCTTCAACGTCAAAACCTTTAGTTGGTAATTCATCACCTTTAGGCGGATTTAATTTAACTTGCTCACCTTTATCATTTGTTAAAGTATCAGTCAAAGGATTGAAACCTAAATTTCCTGAAATTGCTATTGCAGCAACCATTTCCGGTGATGTCACAAATGCATGAGTATTTGGATTCCCATCAGCTCTTTTGGAGAAATTTCTATTAAAAGAATGGATAATTGTATTTTTCTCTTGTTTTTCAGCACCTTCACGATCCCATTGTCCGATACAAGGACCACAAGCATTTGTAAATACTTTTGTACCCATTTTTTCAAAAGTAGAAATAATTCCGTCTCTTTCAATTGTATAACGAACTTGTTCTGAACCAGGATTAATTCCAAATTCAGCCTTTGGAGTAATTCCATGAGCTACAGCTTGTTCAACGATTGAAGCAGCACGAGCCATATCTTCGTATGATGAATTTGTACAAGAACCGATTAGTCCCCATTCAACTTTCAAAGGCCAACCATTTGCTTCAGCTTCATCTTTCATTTTAGAAACCGGAGTTCCTCTATCTGGAGTGAAAGGTCCATTAATGTGTGGTTCTAATTCAGATAAATTAATTTCAATCACTTGATCAAAATATAATTGTGGATTTGCATAAACTTCAGAATCTCCCGTTAAATGGTCTGCAATTTCATCAGCAGCATCAACAACATCTTGACGACCTGTTGCAGCTAAATATCTTCTCATTGAATCATCGTAACCAAAAGTTGAAGTTGTTGCTCCAATTTCTGCACCCATATTACAAATTGTTCCTTTTCCAGTACAAGAAAGTGAAATTGCTCCTTCCCCGAAATATTCAACAATTGCACCAGTTCCACCTTTCACCGTAAGAATATCAGCAACTTTTAAAATTACGTCTTTTGCAGAAGTCCAACCGCTTAATTTTCCTGTTAACTTAATTCCGATTAATTTTGGAAATTTTAATTCCCAAGCCATTCCTGCCATAACATCAACAGCATCAGCGCCACCGACACCAATTGCAACCATTCCTAAACCACCAGCATTAACTGTATGAGAATCTGTTCCAATCATCATTCCTCCGGGGAATGCATAGTTTTCTAAAACAACTTGATGAATGATTCCTGCTCCGGGTTTCCAGAAACCAATTCCATATTTATTGGAAATTGAAGAAAGAAAATTAAAAACTTCGTTATTTTGATTTAAGGATTCTTGTAAATCTTTTGTAGCACCAACTTTTGCTTGAATTAAGTGATCTGCATGAACCGTTGAAGGAACAGCCACTTTTTTCTTGCCAGCCTGCATAAATTGTAACAAGGCCATTTGAGCGGTTGCATCTTGCATCGCTACTCTATCTGGAGCAAAATCTACATAAGAATTTCCTCTTTCGAAGGAAGAATTAGCATTTCCATCCCAAAGATGAGCGTAAAGAATTTTTTCTGAAAGTGTTAAAGGTTTACCAACAACCTTGCGAGCTGCGTCAATTCGCTCAGGGAATTTGGCATATACTTTCTTAATCATGTCTAAATCAAAAACCATAATTTTTTCTGTTTGTGGAGCTTTCAAAAACTTTAATTTTTAGAAAAGCCCAGATATTATTTAATTAAATGTAAAAAGATTTTACGCGGTAAATTTAGTTATTTTGATTGAAAATTTAATTAAAAAATTGATTTTTTATTTTGTATTTGATGTTGATTGAAATTTCAAGTAAAAAAATCAAAATATTGTATCAAAAAAAAATCGAGTAAAATAAATTACTCGATTAAATTCATTTATAAATTTTATATTTTTTTACATTTTTTTCATTTCTAAAACAGATTGTACAGTCATTTTCATTCCCATGGTATCGATTGAAGTATTTACAGTTCCGGAAACATTTTGAAACATTCCCTGAGCGTAATTAAAGTTTGAATTGATATCGCAAGTCATATTCGGTGCCATTGATTTCGCCATTCCCATTGCTTCCTTATCTTCTTTCGCCAATTCCATTCCTTCCATTCCCTCAAAACCATCCATCCCCATATTTATTTCACTTCCGCCAGAAGTTCCATTTGCTGCACCACCAAACATGTCGGCAGATTTATCAGTTGACATTGTAGTATTTAATTGAGCTACACCATTCTGAACTGAATTTGCAGTAACAATCATTGTGTACATTCCCGCTTTTACGGTCATTTTATCTCCTTGATTGACTGCTTCATCAGGCAAAGCCAATAATTCTAAAAAATCATAGGGAAAAACATCAATCATTTCTGTTTCTTGATCCACAGTAACATTTACTTTTTTCGTTGCTTTGATTTCTTTTACATTATACCCAGCCTTTAAAGCTCCTGTTTTAGGATTAAATTCAGCATAAGCATCTACTTTCATATCTCCTGCCTGACCTCCAACTTGAACTGAGTTATCAGTAGCGGAACCATAAGCCAAAACATTGCTTGCTCCAGAAGTGATTAAAAATACTTTCTTTAAAAATGTAAAATGTCCTTTTCTATCAACTGAAACTTCACCTTGAATTGCGCTTTTGGGGATATCATTTAAGGATGCTAAAACATTATTTTTTGAATCTGAGACTTTGAAACTAACCAAATACAAAGTACCTGAAGCATTTCCATTTGAAGCAACAGAATTTATTACTAAAACAAAATCAGTGGTTGTTTTTATTTGTTCGTTCACATTCATTCCCATCATTGATGTTGAAATATTGTCTATCTCAACTGCTGAAAAATGGTGAGCTGAACCTTGAACCCAAATATAATTTAATTCAGCGGAACCAGAATTTGAACCAGAATTGTTTGAAGTGACAACAGTATTTCCAGCATTATTGGTAGCTGTTGTTGTTACTGATGTTGAACCATTGTTTGTTACTCCAAGTGTATTTCCATTCATTTCTACAAGTTCTTCTTTAGTAGTTCCATTTGAAGTATTTGTATTAGTTGACCATGAAATACCAGTATTTGAATTTCCATTTGAAGTTGCACCAATATCAGTATTTGAATTACTATTATTGGTTCCATTATTAGATGAACTTAATTCGGTGCTTGAATAAGTGGTAATCCATTGATTATTATCAATAGGAGCTTTATTTAAAGGGATTTCACCAAAATATTTTAATTTGTAGCCTTTTTTCTTGGTTCTTGTTATTCTCATAGTCGCTTCAAATCCCATCGTATCAAAATAGATTTTTTTGTCAAGACTTGGAATACTTTCATTTTTAAAAAGAATTCTTATGTGATTTGCATTATTCGTTAGACCAACAACTTTCATATTTGTTCTTGGTTCAACATTTTGTTTTATGCCATTAATGACTAAAAAAAATGGATTTCCGTCTTCAGAAAAAATAACAATATTTGATGTTATTTGGGAATACAGAGCTGAAATACTGATTACAGCAAAAAAAATTGAGATTACTAATTTATTCATAATTTTATATTTTAATTAATTTTGGTATTACATTTTCAAATTCCATACCACAATAAATTTTATGGCAAATTTAACGATTATTTATGATTTAAAGAGCTTTACTTGTTTCATTTACAAATTCTTTCAATATACAAATCTTCCACTTTTTTTCTGGCCCAAGGGGTTTTTCTTAAAAATTTCAAACTTGATTTTATGGTTGGATTGTTTTTAAAACAATTAATATTAACCAAATAGCCCAAATGTTCCCAGCCATATTTTTCGTACAGTTCAGTCACTATTTTTTCTAGGGTTATTCCGTGAAGTGGATCCATTTTTTTGAATGATGAGTGATGAATTATGAGTTTTGAGTGTTGCACCTAATTCATAACCCAACATTCATAACTCATAGCTATTTTCATTTAACTAATTTTCGATATTTAATTCTTTTAGGAGCCGAATCACCTAAACGTTTTTTACGGTTTTCTTCGTATTCAGAATAAGAACCTTCAAAGGTATAAACTTGTGAATCACCTTCAAATGCTATTATATGCGTACAAATTCTGTCTAAAAACCATCTATCATGAGAAATCACAACTGCACAACCAGCAAAATTCATGATTCCTTCTTCTAAAGCCCTCAAAGTGTTAACATCTATATCATTAGTTGGCTCATCTAAAAGTAATACATTAGCTTCTGTTTTTAAAGTCATTGCTAAATGCAAACGATTTCTTTCACCACCAGATAAAATACCTACTTTTTTATTTTGATCTGAACCGTTGAAATTAAATTTAGAAACGTAAGCACGAGCATTGATTTTTTGATTTCCAATTTCAATGTATTCTGCTCCATTGGAAATAACATCGTAAACAGTTTTATCCTCATGAATGTCTTTATGCGTTTGATCTACGTATCCAATTACAACCGTTTCACCTACTTTAAATTCACCTGAATCGGCTTGTAATTCATCCATAATCATTTTGAAAATAGTCGTTTTACCAGCCCCATTTGGTCCGATAATTCCTACAATTCCAGCTGGAGGAAGTTTGAAATTCAAATCATCGTACAATAATTTATCTCCAAAAGATTTAGAAACATGTTCTGCATCAATTACATTATTTCCCAATCGTGGTCCGTTTGGAATTGGCATCTCCAATGTTTCTTCCTTTTCTTTCAAGTCTTCAGAAAGCATTCTGTCGTAATTTTGCAGACGAGCTTTGCTTTTTGCTTGACGCGCTTTTGGATTCATTCGTACCCAATCCAACTCTTGAGCAAGCATTTTTTGACGTTTCGAAGCAGTTTTTTCTTCTTCTTTTAAACGATTTCCTTTTTGCTCTAACCAAGAAGAATAATTTCCTTTCCATGGGATTCCTTCTCCACGATCTAATTCTAAAATCCAGCCAGCAACATTATCTAAGAAATATCTATCGTGCGTTACAGCAATAACAGTTCCTTTGTATTGTTGTAAATGTTGTTCTAACCAGTCAATTGATTCAGCATCAAGGTGATTCGTTGGCTCGTCTAGTAATAATACATCTGGATTTTGCAATAATAAACGGCATAAAGCAACTCGTCTTTTTTCTCCCCCAGAAAGCGTTTCAATTAATTGATCATCTGGTGGACAACGCAAAGCATCCATTGCTCTTTCTAATTTTGTGTCTAATTCCCAAGCGTCTAAAGCATCTATTTTATCTTGAACAAGTCCTTGACGAGCAATCAATTTGTCCATTTTGTCTGGATCATTCAATATTTCTTCGTCCATGAAAGAATTGTTAATGTCTTCATATTCTTTCAAAACATCAACTGTTTCTTGAGCTCCTTCCATTACGATTTCTTTGACAGTTTTTGTCAAATCTAATTCTGGTTCTTGAGCTAAATAACCGACAGAATATCCATCAGCAAAAACAACATCTCCCAAATATGATTTATCCAATCCTGCAATAATTTTCATTACGGTAGATTTTCCTGAGCCATTTAAACCGATAATACCAATTTTTGCTCCGTAGAAAAATGAAATGTAAATATTTTTAATTATTTGTTTTCCTTGTGGAGTGTTTTTTGAAACTCCAGCCATGGAAAAAATGATTTTTTTATCGTCAGCCATAAGATTATTTTTTGAAATGCAAATATAAGGATAATTTAAAGGATTTAAAAACACTAAGTACAAAAAAAGCTGTCCAAATTGAACAGCTTTTGAAAAATAATATTTTATTCTCTTATTTAAACTTTTAAAGTCCAACCGAAAGTATCTTCCACTTTTCCTGCTTTTAAATCATCTAAAAAAGCACTCATTTTTAATGAAAATTCTCTGTTTTCAATAGGATTAATGTCTAAAGTTTCATCTCTGAATCCCATTTTAACGATATGTGCAATTGTTGCCGCCGTTCCAGCTCCAAAACATTCTGAAACTGAACCATCTTTTATTCCATCAATGATTTCTTTAACCGTAACTTTCCTTTCTTCAACAGGAATCCCCCAAGAAGAAGCCACTTCAAGAACACTTCTTTTCGTAATTCCTCTTAAAATTGTATCGCTATCCTCTGAAGGAGTTACCAAAACACCATTAATCATAAACATGATATTCATTGTTCCTGATTCCTCAATAAAAGTATGTGTTTTTGCATCAGTCCAAAGCATTTGATGAAATCCTAAAGCTTGACCTTTTCTTGCAGGAAATAAAGAAGCACCGTAATTTCCAGCGGCTTTTGCTCTTCCAACTCCACCTTCTGCAGCGCGAGAATAATGTTCTTCAATTTTAACTCTTACAGGTTCTGTATAATAAGATCCAACAGGGCAAGTAAAAACAATAAATTTATAAGTTTCAGAAGGACGAATTCCAACAAATTCATCAGTTGCGAACATAAATGGACGAATATATAGGGAATATCCTTCACGATTCGGTATCCAATTTTGATCTACTTCAACTAATTTTCGAACACATTCCACAAATAAATCTTCTGGAATTGTTGGCATGCACATACGCTCGCTGGATTCAATAAATCTTTTTGCATTCATATCTGGTCGGAAAATTCTCACTTCACCTTTATTATTTTTGTAGGCTTTTAGACCTTCAAAAATAGACTGACCATAATGAATTGCAGAAGTTGCAGGATGAAATTGGATTGCTCCAAATTCAGAGATTACGGGTTCTTGCCATTGTCCATCAGCATATTCCATCACCAACATGTGGTCTGAAAAAACTTTTCCAAAAGGTAAATTCTCCCAATCAACTTGATTGATTTTCGATTCAGAGGTTACATTTACTTTTATATTCAGTGTATCTTGCATCATTTTTAGATTTACAAAATTAGTTTTAAGGCATTATTTAAAGTGCGAATATATTTAAAATAATTAGCATAAACATGAGTTTTACAAATTATTATGAAAGATTTTTTTTGTGAAAATTAAATAAAAGTAATGTTAGCATAACAATCAATCTGTTTTCAAGAAATCTAAAAGTTTAATTGATATAAAAGTAAGTTTTAACAAAGAAAAATTTAGAACTTTATCTAACTTAAAAAATCTTAATGTATTTTTGTGTTTTACTGAAAAATAATTTCAATTCATTTTGCAACAAAGCACTGAAATATTAAAAAAATATTGGGGATTTGATTCATTCAGACCCTTGCAAGAAGATATTGCTGATTCGGTTATTTATGGAAATGATGTTCTAGCATTACTTCCAACTGGTGGTGGAAAATCTGTTTGTTTTCAAGTTCCAGGTCTTGCACGAGAAGGATTATGTATTGTAATTTCGCCCCTAATTGCTTTGATGAACGACCAAGTTGAACAATTGCAAAAAAAACGTATTCGTGCAAAAGCAATTACAAGTGGAATGAGTTACAAAGAAATTGACATAACGCTCGATAATGCTCGATTTGGTGGTTTAGACTTTTTGTACACTTCCCCTGAAAGATTGCAAACTCGCATTTTTATTGAGCGTTTTAAATTGATGAAAATTGCATTGATTGTCGTCGATGAGGCACATTGTATTTCAGAATGGGGGCATGATTTTCGCCCCCCTTATCGCAAAATTTCAGACTTAAGAAAGATTCATCCTGAAGTTCCAATGATTGCCTTGACTGCCACAGCTACAACTACTGTAAAAGCAGATATCATAAAACAATTAGAACTTAAAAAGCCAGAAATTTTTGAAGCAGATTTTTCTCGTCCAAATATTAGTTATGAAATTTATACTGTTTCAAATAAATTAAATGCGATTACTAAAACAATTGATAATTTTCAGCATCTCACAGGAATTATTTACTGTCAAAAGAGAAAAAGCGTCAAAGAATTAGCACAATATTTAATTAATTTAAAATATAAGGTTGGAATTTATCACGGAGGTTTGGATAAAATTACCCGTGAAAGTATGATGAAGGCTTGGCTTTCAGATGAAATTCCAATTATGATTGCTACAAATGCTTTTGGAATGGGAATTGATAAGCCAAATGTTCGTTATGTTATTCATTATGAGTTTCCAAATAATCCTGAAGCATATTTTCAAGAAGCAGGTCGAGCAGGACGAGACGGTATGGAATCGCGAACTTTTGTATTTTATGAGCAACATGAAATACAAGAAGCAGACGAACAAAATGAAAAGCTCTTCCCTCCTATTCCATTGATAAAATCGACGTATCGCGCCTTATGTAATTTCTTGAAAATTGCAATCGGTTCGGGCGAAAATGAAAGCTACCCATTAGATATAAAAGAATTTTGCTCCACCTTTAAACTGGATATTTTTGAGACCTATAAAGCATTAAAAATCCTTGAAACAAATGGAGATTTACTTTTTTCAGAAAGTTTTTTTCAGCCTACGAAATTAAAATTCAATATTGGAAATAAGGTCTTATATAACTTTCAAATTACGCATGAAAAATCTTCCAATTTAATAACTTTGATTTCTAGATCTTATCCAGGTGTCTTTGAACAATACTTTGAAATTAATGAAAAAGAATTTTGTAAAAGATTAAATATAAGTGAAAAAGAACTGGAGAATCAATTAAAATTTCTTGAACAAAATGGTGTTATTGATCTGGTTTTAAAGTCAGATTTACCTATGGTGACGCTACTTCATGAGCGTCTTCCTGATAATTATTTGCAATTAAATCCTGAAGTTTATTTGGATAGGAAAACAGCTGCAATTAATAGGTGGAAAGCGATGAAAAATTTACTTGTCTCACATGTTTGCCGGGCACAATTTTTAATTGCCTATTTTGGCCAATCTACCCCAAAATGTGGAAAATGTGATTTTTGTCGAACTGAAGCTAAATCTTTGTATTCTTATGCTGAAAAAATTATTTTAGTTGAAGAAAAAATCATTGGTCAAATGACATTAAAAGAAATATTAAGCAAAATCGATTTTTTAGTGGAAAGTGAGTTAATTAAAATTATCAATCATTTGCTTTTGGAAGAAAAAATTGAAGTTAAAGAAGGATTTTATCTCAAAAAATAACAGTTTTTTATTAAAATTGTAATAAAAATAACAATCTTTATTAATATCTTTGTAAAACAATCAGAAGAACTACTGCTTCAAATTCAAGAAAAATGATTCAAAATTTAAGTATTTTTTTGAACTTTAACAGCTAAATAAATAGTTAAAAATATGAAAACAAAAAAAGAAATCGTTGATAATTGGTTACCAAGATATACGGGTGAAAAATTAGAAAATTTTGGTCAGTACATATTAATTTGTAATTTCCATCATTATGTTGAAAAATTTTCAAAAGATTACTCTGTAGATATCATTGGTGTTGGGAAACCTATGCAATGTGCCACTGCAAATAATATTACCATTATAAATTTTGGAATGGGAAGTGCTTCTGCAGCAACTTGCATGGATTTATTATCAGCAATTAAACCAAAAGCAGTTTTATTTTTAGGGAAATGTGGTGGTTTGAAAAAGAAGAATGAAGTTGGTGATTTTGTTCTTCCAATTGCAGCAATTCGAGGTGAAGGTACTAGTAATGATTATTTCCCTGCTGAAGTTCCAGCTTTACCATCTTTTGCCTTACAAAAAGCAATTTCTACAACAATTCGTGATTTCGGTTGTGATTATTGGACAGGAACTTGTTACACAACAAACAGAAGAGTTTGGGAACATGACGACGAATTTAAAGAATATTTGAATAAAATTCGTGCAATGGCCATCGATATGGAAACTGCAACTGTTTTCACTGTTGGCTTTGCAAATTCAATTCCTGTTGGGGCATTATTGCTAGTTTCAGATCAACCAATGACTCCAGAAGGAGTTAAAACTTCAGAAAGTGATTCTAAAGTTTCATCTGATTTTGTGGACAAACATTTAGAAATTGGAATTAAATCCTTAAAGCAATTAATTGATAACGGAAATACTGTTAAGCATTTGAAATTCTGATAAAAACTAATTTCTTTTAAAAAAAGTAATATTTTTGTCAAATGAATCAAACGAAACTTAATTCTTGGTTACAAAGTAGAGAAAATAGGAAAGTAAGATATGATTTCCAACTACTTTTTGACTCAATAAAAAGTGGAGACATTGGTGCATTAGCAAGAGGTATTACTTTAATTGAAAGTACCAAAAAAGAAGATCAAGAAAATGCCCAAGAATTAATTCGCTTAAGTTTACCTTTCATTGGAAATTCTCTTCGAATTGGAATAACGGGTGTTCCAGGAGTTGGAAAAAGTACTTTTATAGAATCATTTGGGACAGAATTAATTAATTCTGGAAAAAAAGTTGCTGTTTTAGCTATTGATCCTTCAAGTGAAAAAACGCATGGCAGTATACTGGGTGATAAAACCCGAATGGAAAAATTATCATCCAACAAAAATGCTTTTATTCGTCCTTCTGCTGCTGGCGATTCTCTGGGTGGAGTTGCTAAAAAAACGCGGGAAAGTATTTATCTATGTGAACTCGCAGGTTTTGATATTATTTTAATTGAAACTGTTGGAGTTGGACAATCTGAAACTACCGTCCATTCAATGGTTGATTTTTTTCTTTTATTAATGCTTGCAGGAGCTGGTGATGAACTTCAAGGAATCAAGCGCGGGATAATGGAAATGGCTGATCTATTAGTTGTTACAAAATCCGATGGAGAAAACATTAACAAAGCAAAATTAGCAGCAAGAGAATATCAAAACGCCTTGCATTTATTTCCTGCAAATCCAAACAATTGGGTTTCAAAATCAATGACTTGTAGTTCTTTTGAAAATAAAGACATCCAAAAAATAATTGAAATTATTTTAAATTTTCAAACTACAATGATTTATAATTCTTTTTTACTCGAAAAAAGAAAGATTCAAGATAAATTTTGGCTAGATGAATCTTTGAAAAATTTGGTCATAAATCACTTTTACAATCAAAAAAATTTAAAAGAGGAATTAAATAAACTAAAAGAAAATGTAATTGAAGGGAAAATTAGTTCATTTGAAGCTGCCAGAATTTTATTTGAAAAGTTTAAATAAAAATTCTGCTCGATTGACTTGATAACATAAAATTCTATCAAAAAAAGTCAAGGTAATTATTTTAATTTCAGAATCAACTCAAGTAAACTGTTTGTTATTGTATAAATGAACAGTCTCGTGGGAAAATAAGGTCACCATAATGGGTGTTTTTTTATGCTATTTTAGAAATGTTGCAAAATAAAAAAAAAACCCGTAAATCATACGATTTGCGGGGTTTTGAACTTTTTTGAATTAGTTCCAGTGGAGTCGGAGGGGTTTTTCCGACATAATTTTTAGCTTGATATTCAACTACATACAGAAAAAATCAAAAAAAACTAGTTTAAAAACTTGCATTAATTTTGACTTAATTTGTTGTATTTTAAAGAACTTATTTTGCTCTACAAAAATACAAAATTGGATTCATAAAACAAGTTAAATTCAAGTAAATTTAATGATTTAAAGCTGAGCAATTGGTGTTCCATTTGCGGATGCTTCTAATAACATTAATAGGAAATTCGTTAAAGGCAAAATATCTTGATGTACAGAAGCTTGTTCCAAGGCGTTCATGTATTCTTGCCTTTTCTCTAATGGAATTACAATCCATGGATAATTACCTGAAATCAACATCGAATTCATTAAAAATCGCCCAATTCTTCCATTTCCGTCCATGTACGGATGAATGTAAACAAAAATAAAATGACCTAAAATAGCTCTAACAAATGCATTTTCTTCTTGTGCTAATAATTCAAAGAAAACTGGCATAACATCACGAATCGCATCTACATTTAAAGGAACATGTTTAGATTGCGCGATATAAACTTGATGCCTCCTATACCCTGCTAAGTCTGCTGGATTTAACAAACCAACTGCAACACTAGGTGCAAATAATTCTCGATACCAATTAGATAGTTGTTCATCAACTATTTTTCCAGGATTTTGACCATCTAAAATCTCACTAATACTTTTCTTTACTTCGTTAAATGCCAACCAATATCCTCTAGCTGCCATAGCATCACGTTGTTGCTTGTCAGCTTCATTTTCTTTTAAATCCCATTGACCAGATCGAACACGTTCGATAAGTTCCGGTGTAACTTTGTATTTTTCAATTGAAAGTGAATGATATGCATCCGTTACATAAATGTCGTCAATTTGTTTGAGGTAAGCCTCTTTATCTAATACCTCAAATTTTTGTTTGGGCAAATTTAGTAAGATGGTCTTTCTCATTTCTTGCCAAAGCAAACGGATTCTTGTTGCATAAGGCGATTGTTCACGTAATGAAATTTTCAGTTCTTCCTTTTC
>CANLGD010000012.1 GCA_947490145.1 Flavobacteriia bacterium | reverse complement strand
GAAAATATATAGATTTTTACAACAATGAACGAAGACATGAATCTTTAAATTATCAAACCCCAAATGAATATTTTTATCAAAACAAAAAAGTATCCTAAAAACACCTTAACTTTGGTGAAAAGTTGCCCAAGCTTTGGGGAGTATTATATAAATTTAGTTTAAATGATTAATATTCATCACATTAAAGATACTAAATGTATTTCACTTATTTTTATAATTTTATATTAATTTATTGACAATCAAATTGTTAATAATCGAACTCAGGTTAAAATGTAAATATTCAAGAAAATGAAAATATTAGGACTAATAATAATAGTATTTAGCTGTTTTTATTCAATTGGACAACCAATTAGACTAAGAGCAGAATATCTCAAAGGAAATAATGGAGTAACAAAATATGAAGAGGAATCAAATAAACTTCTAGTTGTTAATTTTGAAAAAATGAACCTAATCATTTACGGAAATCCTAATGAACGTTTTGATTTTTATGATTCTTTTGAAATTGATGATGCTACAACCATGCTTCCAGCTTTAGATAAAGATGGAGTAGAATTTGCGATTGAATTATATTTAGTTGAGAAGTACATCTATGTAACTATACAAAACGCCACTGAAAATAAATTTGGGGAATTTGATAGTCGAATGTATATATGCACTGTTATTGAATAGCTGTTTTTTTTGTACTTTGAGATAATTAATTTTTTAAAAAAATAATTGTAATGAAAACCTTAACCATCTTTTTCATTTTCACATATACCCTGCTTGTATCTGCTCAAGAAACCTTTTCTGATAATAGGCCAAAATACAAAAGAGTCTCTGAAGTTTATGGCTTTTTAATGGGGCAAGAATTTTCAATAAATCTCATTAAAGAAATCTTTCCTAGTTTTGAATTTAAAGCAAAAAAAGCAGAGTTAGCTTTTAATTCCAGTTTTGGAAAAGCAGTTTTAGGAATACATGAATATTTAGTTGAGCTATTTGGACCAATAGAATTTGAAACTTTTCGAAATGATTTATTGAAAAAAATTGAACTCGAATATGAAAACAGGGAAATTTCCATGGAAATTGCTGCTGGATTTATTAATGATTTTGAAAAAAGAGCTTTGGGGAACGGGCTTTCCACTCCCATTTTAGAAACACTTTTGTTTTTTCAATTTGAGGAAAAGCCTGAATTGGAATTTATGCAAGGATTCACACAAACTTTTAAAACAAAAGGCCATCCAAAAGCTAAAGGAAGTGATTGGCAAATTAAAGTGCCTAGTAGCTGGAAGGTAATAGAGGCAGATCGCCCAAACATCATTAAGAAATTTATCAGCGATTATGGCTCAGGAGAAGAGTCTATCATGATCATGACGCAAGATTTAGAATTGCCAAAAGATTACAAAGTTTCAAAAGAGGAGATCAATGAATTATTCTCTGAAAAGGAAGTTATTAAAATGACACCGAAAGGGGCGAAATTTATTTCATTTAATAAAGTAACAATCGATAATTATTCTGGAGGAGTGATGGAGGTGGAACTTAAACAAACTAATGAGGAAGATAAAAGTGTTATGAGTATCAGGATGGTTCAATATATGTTTATAGCTAATGGTAAAATGTACCTCCTCCAAGGTACAGTTAGTGATGATAAAGATTTGGCAAGTAAAATGAAAAAATTTACTCCGCTTTTTAAAATGGTAGCTAAATCTATCGTCGAAAATGAACAGTATAAATAAAGAATAAAAAACATTAATATCCTAACTAAATTATAGTCATAATTAATTTTAAATATTCATTTTTTTTAAAAATTACATAATTTAAAAACATAGATTAAATTTGATTTTTAATAATAGCATGAAACAAAATTTATTCTACAAATAAATTTGTGTTCTTTTTTTAAGTGTAAACTCAAGTTTATTTTCACAATCAATTACGATTTATCCTGATTATTCAGCTTATAGTACAGGGTATGTTACTACTTCTATGAATAAAAGTAACGATGGAATCAGATTAGGAGTTTCATATGGAAAAGGATGGGTTAATTTTAATCAGCGTTTGCATTTCAAGAATAACATTCATATCTTTGATGAAAAAGTTTGGACTAGCTCCTTTTTAGTTTGCACTGAAAATTGAAAAAATGATTAAAAATGAAGTTCCAAAAAAACCCAAAGACAAAATTAAAGAGTGGATTGAAAATAATTGGGATTAAATTTATGTAAATTAAAAAATAATTCATTTATGAAAAAGATATATTTTGTGATGATTACCTTAACTTTTTTGAGTTGTAATAATCAAGATTATGGAGTAAATAATCAGAGTGATTTAGGTAACGAAAATCAAAATAACGAAACTCCCAAAACAGCTGAGGAATTAAAATTTGAATTGTTGCAACAAGAAAATAAATCACCTCTCACATATTTAAGCAGTGAAGAAGTAACACTTCAAAAACTAAGGATTAAAACTCGAGAGGCAGGATTATTTCGTGATGCTGAATACGAAGATGATGGAGCACGTATTGAGGGCTACTTCAAAAATAATGCAACGATAGCGAGATTTAAAGATATTAGGGTTAAAGTTTTATTTTATTCACAAACCAAAACATTAATTGATGAACAATCTTATATTATGTATGAATATTATGAACCTAATTTAAGTAAATCTTTTTCATTTAAAATAAAGGAATTACCTCAAGCGTATAAAAGTTTCACTTTTGAAATAACTGAAGCAAAGCTAGCTAATTGATAAAATAGTAATTTTTAAATGTAATGGAAAAAATAAAAATATTACCTTAATCACAATTTTAATTCCTTGGCTATCTTTCTTTTTAAGAGGAAAATTATTAGGAATTTTCTGCCTAATACTCCAGATTATTTTAATTGATTGGATACCTGCTGCAATTTGGGCAGTATTTTCACGAAATAATGCTAAACAAGACGGTAAAATGAAAGAAATGGAAAATAGAATTATAACATCTCAAAACAAATAACCAGCTCATACAGAACCTACAAGAAATTAGCGGTTCAATGCTTTGCATGAAATTTTATCTTATATTTAGGTTGTATGTTTAAAATGGAAATTGGTAATAAAATCGACAACTTCTTTTAGCCGCAAACCGTTATGAATCATTGTATAATTAAATAGAATGAAAGAAGAAAACAAATAATTATGTATTAAAATTGACAAACAACACTTTAATAAAGCGTTAGTAAGAATAATATAAAGATAAAGACAAAACATGAACATGAACAAGATTAAATTTTATCTCCAACGAATTTATCGTTTAGCTCTTAGCTTCAAAAAACAAGAAGAACTTGTTTGGAAAGAATTAAAAAAACTTAATGCCATTGCCGACTGGAAACACGGTGTCTATGAAAAGGAGAAATATATTGAGACAATATTTGAACTGGGTGAAGAATAAGGAGGTGCTTTCCATTTAGCTAAATAACAAATGTTTCAAAACTATTACGAAAAAAGATTGACGTTAAAATGACCATTAAAAACACTGTCCTTTATAATTGCAAATAAATTTTGTTTCTTTATTAAATTGTTGCTGGTAATTATTAAAGACGAAGATGAAGACAATTTCGAAGCAACCTTAAAATGCAAACCGATAAGATAAGGCAGCCAAAAAAAAATGATAAAAACTAAAAATTATTGTATATTTGTTTTCTCTAAAATGTAGATATAATGTATCAAATATGTAAAATAAGTTTTTTTTTATTTCCAATGTTTTTTGGAACTTTTTTTTCAAGTGCTCAATCAATTACGATTTATGCTGAAAATACCGCATACGGTACTGGTTTTGTTAGATCATCTGGAGTTAAAACAAGCGGTAACATGCAGGTTTCGACTTCAACAACCTATGGACGAGGTTGGGCTAAATTTGATTTAAGTGCAGTACCAGCAAATGCCACCATAACTGGAGTTACATTAGGATTTTACACTTTTACCTCGACAACTACATTCACTAATAATACTATAACAGGTTTTGCTCAAGACCCTATTTTTTCAACAGGTGGGACGTTATATAATAATATAGGAAATTCTACTATTTATAACACATCAACTTGGAGCGGTTCAGGATGGCAAACAAAATCTTTAAACAGTACTGTATATTCTTTGGTGCAGAGTAATATTGGAAATTCTGTTACTTTTGGCTTTATAAGAGGCTCTGCACAGTTATATCAAATTTACGGATATTCCTCAACTTTTAAACCTTATATTACTATTCAATATACATTATCAACTTTACCTCCAGCTTCTCCTTCATCAATAACTTCAAGTCTTTTTGGCGAAGAAACCACATGTCAAAATTTCCCAGTTGGATTAACGGCAAATAATTCAATTGGTGCGACCTATTGGTTTGAAGATTCATGTGGAACAACGAATCCTTTCTCGACAGGAAATAACATAACAGTCAATCCTCAAGACACAACAACTTATTTTGCTAGGAATTATGAAAATGGTCTTTGGAGTCCCAATTGTGCTAGTATAACCATCAATGTTTTAGCACCTCCAATTATAAGTCCAAACGATACAATTTGTCTGGGTGAAGTTTCTACTATTAGCGCAAGTGGTAACTATGATTACTACAGCTGGAGTAACGGGTCTTCTACAAGTTCAATAAGTGTTAGTCCAATTTCAACTACAAATTATACAGTTACAGCTAATAATTTCTTCTATGATTGTTTTGTTACAGAGCAAGTACAAGTTGTAGTTAATCCTTTACCAATAATAAACGCTGGAAATGATATTGCATTATGTTATGATTTTACAGATTTTAATATCATTCCAATTACACCAGGTAATGGTTTTTGGTTAGGAACAGGAATTGATAGTGCTGGTTTTTATTCAAACCATACTCTAGGTACAAATAGTGTAATATATAAAGTCATTGATGCAAATAACTGCAAAAAAACTGACACTTTGATGGTTTCAATAAGTGGCAATCCTTTGGCTGATTTTGTATATAATTCAAATACTTTTTGCATCGACGGAACAAATCCTACTCCTACAGTTTTATTTTCGCAAGGAGGAACTTTTTCATGCGATAATTGTGTCATAGATCCATTTTCAGGGAATATTGATTTGACTTCTTCGGGTGAAGGAGTATTTAATGTTTCATATACAGATGCAAATAATTGTGGAAATCCAATTATAAAAACAATTACAATTGTGTCATCAACACAATCTTCCTTTTCTTACATTGATGTAATGTGCCAAGACCACTCAATTTCTCCAACTTTGAATTCAAATTCAACAATTGGTATTTTCACATCAACTCCAAATTTGAATAGTTTGAATTTGAATTCTGGAGAAATAGATTTAACACTTGAAACACCCGGAATTTATTCAATTTCTAACACAATTATTACAGATGGTTCATGTTTTTCAAGTCAATTTTCTTTTAATATTGAGATTTTTGCCTTACCAACAGTTCAAATTACTTATGCAGATAATATTTTGTGCCTAGGCGATACAGTTTTTATGCAAGCAAATGGCGCCTCCTCCTATGAATGGAATAATGTCTTGGGCACAAATAGTTCGGTTTTCGACGTTCCGAACACTAACAAAACGTATATTCTTAAAGGAATTGATCTAAATAGTTGTGAAAATTTTGATACTTTACTAGTGGACGTAAATAATTACCCAACTTTAATTACCTCAGCAAGTCAAAATATTTGCATTGGTGATTCCATAACTTTAACAGCTAGTGGGGCACCATTTTTAAATTGGAATAATTCTTTACCACAAGGAGGCAGTAATTTGGTGTTTCCAACTAGTACAACGCAATATCAAATAATTGGTATTGATGAAAACAATTGTCAAGATACATCATCGATTTTAATCACCGTTAATAGTATTGACGTTGCTAATTTCAACTATAATAGTTCACTTTTTTGTATCGATGATACAAATCCTTTTCCAATTAATAATGGAACTCCAAATGGAGTCTTTTCTGGAAATACCGTAATAAATTCAAATACTGGAGAAATTGATTTGCTTAATTCAGGAAATGGGGATTTTATTGTAGTCTATCAAACACCAGGATATTGTTTTAGAATCGATACTTTTGAGGTGAAAATAGTTGATAATTTCATTACTGATTTTTCAATACCAACTTCTAATTGTCAAGTGGGAAATGTATTCCCTGTTATGACTAATAATGGATTAATAGGAACATTCAGCTCAACGCCAATTGGTTTGAATATTGATAGTCAAAGTGGATTAATTAATTTTGAATTAAGTGCAAATGGAATTTATTCAGTTACAAATACTATAACTGGAACTGGGACATGTGCAACTTCACAATATTCTAATACCATTGAAATTTTGCAATCGCCAATTGTAAATTTAAATTTTCAAAATGACACAGCAATTTGTATTGGTCAAAATTTAAATCTTGTTGCAAATGGGGCAACAAATTTTGGATGGAACAATGGATTAGGTGTTGGTGCAAATAAAACTATTACACCGTCAACAAATACAACTGTTATAGTAATTGGCACAAATATAAATGGGTGCAATGACGCTGACACTTTGCAAGTCCAGATTAATTCGCTTCCTAATGTTTCAGCTGGCAGTGACATCACTTTATGTTACAATCAATCCTATCTTTTTAGCGGTTCAGGAGCACTTACTTATACTTGGAATAATGGAATGATAAATAATATGTCCTGGAATGCAACAATAAGCTCAAGCTTTACAGTAATCGGAACAGATTTGAATGGCTGCCAAAATACAGACCAAATGAATATTAATGTAAATCCCCTACCTAATGTTTTTGCTGGAAATGATGTTGCAGTTTGTCAAAATCAGAATATTTCTTTGTTGGGCGCAGGTGCTGTAAATTATTCCTGGAATAATGGTATAATTAATGGTCAATCCTTCATCCCTTCTTCAACATCGACATACACAGTAATAGGAACTGACCTTAATGGTTGTCAAAATAGTGATCAAGTTACTGTATCAATTAATCCATTACCAATAATAAATGCTGGTAATGATACTGTAATTTGTCAAAATTCTGATATCGTATTAATAGGATCAGGTGGTGTAAGTTATACCTGGAATAATGGTGTAATAGATGGCCAAAATTTCAACCCATCATCATCCTTAACTTATAACGTAATTGGAACTGATGTAAATGGTTGTAATAATAATGACCAAGTAACGGTAGGTGTATATAATTTACCTGTTGTAAGCTCAGGAAATGATTTTAACATCTGCGAAAACAGTAGTGTCACACTTTTTGGAAACGGAGCAAGTACTTATATTTGGAATAATGGCGTATTGAATGGTGTTGCATTTAATATACAAAACAGCAATGTGTATACTGTCACTGGAACAGACGTAAATGGCTGCCAAAATACTGATCAAATTAATATTAACGTAAATCCGTTGCCAAATGTTTTTGCAGGAAATGATGTTTCAGTTTGTCAAAATCAGATTATTTCCTTGTCGGGTGCGGGTGCTTTAAACTATTCATGGAATAATGGAATAATTAATGGACAATCATTCATTCCTTCCTCAACATTGACTTACTCACTAATTGGAACTGACGTAAATGGTTGCCAAAATAGTGATCAAGTTTTTGTGTCAGTTAATCCATTACCAATTATAAATGCCGGTAATGATACAGTAATTTGTCAAAATTCTGATATCGTATTAACAGGATCAGGTGGTGTAAGTTATACTTGGAACAATGGCGTTATAGATGGTCAAAATTTCAATCCTACTTCAAGTCTAACTTATGGTGTAATTGGAACCGATGCAAACGGCTGCCAAAACACAGACCAAGTTCTTATAAATATTAATCCTTTACCAAGTGTATTTGCAGGAAATGATGCGAGTATATGCGAAGGCAGCACAATCTCATTGATCGGAAATGGAGCAAATACGTACACTTGGAATAATGGAATTACAAATGGAATTCCCTTCACCATCCAAGATAGTACCATTTACACAGTAACAGGTACTGATATTAATGGTTGCCAAAATACAGATCAAGTACAAATTAATGTAAATCCCTTACCAAATGTTTTTGCCGGTAATGATGTTTTCATTTGTCAAAATCAAAGTATTTCTTTGACTGGTTCAGGATCTAGTACTATAAACTACTCTTGGGATAATGGAGTTATTGATGGGCTGTCTTTTATTCCAACTTCATCTTCAACTTATTCTGTGATTGGAACAGATATAATTGGCTGTCAAAATAGTGATCAGATAATCGTTTCAATTAATACTCCAATTACTTTAACTTCAACAATTCTTCCCGAAGTGTTTGGAAATGATGGATCAATAGATTTAACAGTAAATGGAAATGCACCTTTTATATTTGATTGGGGTAGCAATGTATTGAGTAATCAAATTAATAATGAGGACTTGAATTATCTACAAAAGGGTGAATATACAATTATTATCAGTGATAATATAGGTTGTATTTTAACTCAAATATTCACCATCGAGAATAAACCAGATTTGTTTGTACCTACAGGTGTTTCTCCCAATAATGATGGAAAGAACGATGCATGGGAATTATTAGGTTCGTCATTTATTCCAGATCTTGAAGTAAAAATATTCAATCTTCAAGAACAAATAATTTACTCCCAATCTGGGAATTATACTCCGTGGGATTGTACATTTTTAGGAGAAAAAGTTCCAACTCAAGAGTATTTCTACACAATTAGTTCTTTAAGTTTAGGTTTATTTAAAAGCGGTTATTTATTAGTTAATAATTAATAGTTGAAAAAATCACACATAACAAATTGTGAAAATAAAAGGAAATAAAATGATGTTTTGCAAATTAAGCAGGCAAAAATATAGAACATTAAATAAAAAATAAATTATTTATATATGAAAAAAACACTAACTATCATTTTTTTATTTTTGAACTTATATTTTTACGCTCAGAATGAATTTCTTTATAATTTCAATAAAGAAATGATGCATACAATAAATCCATCTTGGGGAAATGATTTCAAAACTAAAAATTTATTTTTCTTAAACAAAACAATCTTTATTCGAAATAATAAAAAACCAAATATTCAAGTTTTAAGTTTTAATTTACCTATCAATAAAAAAAATCTATTAATAATTTTTAATTTGGTACACAATCAAAGTGGAGCATATTTTACAAACAATTATTTGCAATCAAATTTTGCATACAAGGCAAAACTAAGAAATTCAAATTCTAATATCGTTTTTGGAACGAATTTTAAGTGTGGACAATTTGTTACAAATGTTTCAGATGTAATTTTGATTGCCAAAGATGATGCTAGTTTTCCAGTAAATAGACAAAGTACTTTTGGTTATGATTTTGCTGCAGGCTTAACATTAAACACAAAAAAAATTAGAATTGGTTTTGGTTTAAATAGTATTATGGGACTAAGTGATGAAAAATTTCTAAATCAAAATGCATACGCTAAGTCACTAGTTTTTAATTTTAGTTTTTTAAATGAAAATCGTCCAGTTTTTAATATTCATGCTAGGATGTTTAATGAATATAATACAATTATTGAACCATCTCTAAATTTATTTAACACAAAAAACAGTAAAATCAGCGTAGATTTAGGAAGTAGATTTAACTTTTTCAACAAGGGTGTTCCTACCTTAAATTTTAATTCTTTTTTTGTTAATTTTTCTATTTTGGTAAATCAAAAGGTGAGCTGTGGTTTAAGTTATGGCAGCGGTAATATTGAAAATAATTCTAGTTTTGGCAATAGCGAGCAATTTGTAAAGTATGTTTTAAATTCTAAAATGACCAAAAGTGAAAAGGATTCTATACAATCAAGAAACGATTTTAAATCTTTGATCGAAAAAAATGAAAAAGATAAAAATTTCTGTGCACTAGCAAAGTACTATCAAGAATTTGGCGATAAATATGATTTAACTTATGCTGAAAAATTAAATCAATTATTATCAGAATACCCTTGTAATAATTATGTTAATATTAATGGGGAAACATGGACAAATACGAATGCCAATATTTTACATCTTGCTAATGGAGATGTAATTCCGATTGCGAACAACATAGCAGAATGGAATGAATATGCTGATAAAAACGAGCCAGCTGTATGCTATTATAATTTCTCGAAAGGAAATATAAAATTTGGTGCAATTTATAATAAATTTGCTATAGAAAAGGGTTTACAGATTCAGAAAAACTTTAGAATTCCTAGCATAAATGATTGGACCAAACTAAGCGATGTTCAATTATTAAATAATGTACTGACTGGTTTTGTAATGGTTTATAAAAAAAATACACTTTTTAATGGATTTGGAGATTTGACGGCCTATTGGTCAAATGACATAATTCAATATGTACAAATGGATAAAAATTATATTGAAGAAAAAGAAGTAAATAAAGAGTTTAATTCGGAAAAGACAGATAGACTAGGATTTTACGTTAGACTTATTGGCTATTGAACTAATAAAATATTATTTTTTTTACACTAAATTTGTTATCAGTTTCCACAATAATTTGTTTATCAAAGAAAAAATAACTTGATTTTTTCTTTTCAATATCTTTTATAATCAAACTAGGTCTACCTAACTCATCTATTATTTCCTTAATATTGTTATAATATGGCTTTAATTTGTAAGGTAAAATGATGGCATCCATTTTTTTTAAAACATCATTAAATAATACAAATTGAATTGGATTAGAGTAGCTATAAAAATCAAATTTACTTTTTTGAAGAGCCAATTTTAATTCTGAGTAGTCTTTTTTTACAATTTCACCGATTACTTCATAACCCAAAAAACTGTTTAAGCTAAGCAAATCAAGGAAATATTTTGTATCGATTTTTTCAAGAATGGAAAGCCAATTTATATTTTTTAAAAATACATATTCCGAATAAACACATAAATCATTTTTTTTTTTAAATCCGTATAAATCATTTGATTTTAATGAGTCTACAAAATATGGAATTTCTGACAATGAATCATTAAAGACTTTCATATTGTTTTTTAGCTGGAAACTATTTTTTGAATAGAAAAAAAAATTACAATCATGAATTTCGACTTTTTCAAAATCTAAATACTTTTTATACTTAATTAAATAAATAACTATGTTGGAATTCTTATTATCTACTTTATTAAACTGTGAAATAATATTTAAAAAACATGAATCTTTTAAAAAAGAGATTGAATCTATACTCTCTTTTACCTTTATTGTCGAAAAAACAAAAATATTTATTTTGCTTGCGTCTAGATTCTTAATGTCAGCTAAAAACAAGGAATCTTCCTTGACAATTAAAGAATCAATTTGATTAGATGCGAAAGCAGTGTAATCAAATATTAATAATAAAAAAATTAATCTAATTATTCGCATTGTGCAAAAAGAATTTTTGTGTAAATCAAGTTTTGATTGCACCTTTCTCTATTTTTAGAAATAGGTACGAGACATATTTCAATCTTTTTTTGGGCAATATTCAAACCAAGTTCACCTATATCCGAATAAGGCAATTTAAAAATCATTTTATTCTTAAATTTAGTAAATACTGGTAAATAATTCTTAATTGACCTATCAGTATAAATACTATTAAAATCTACAAAATCTATTGGAAAATTTTGAACTCCTTTAATTATCAGCTCAACCCCTTCTAATCCACAAATATAATCTGTTATGAAGAAGAAATTTTTCCCCATTGATTTGATTGTATAAACATTATTATCAAAATCTTTTCTATAAAGATTTGTATCTTGTAAATCAAGCACAAAATCTTTCACACAGTCACATTTTTCCTTTTGAATAATTTTAACACATTTTTTTTCAGATTTACATTTATTATTTTTATCTTGAACTTGCAAGCAAACAGATGTATCAAGCAATGGGTTTGTATAAGCTACCAAATTTTTTTTATCGTAAACTCCAAATGAAGACCAATCCAAGAACAAATTATTTACATCCTTATTAGATTTCGCTTCTATTTTTACAGGTTCTAATTTGTTTTTCACGATTTCAGATTGTGCAAATTCAAGTGAAACAGTGTTATTATATTCGTACCAAAAAACTAAATGCAACCTTTCTTTTTTAGATTCTAATTTCCCCAATTCTTTTATAACTTCTAAATTTAGATCTGTATTTAGGCTCAAGTTTTTATAATCCTCAATATTACAACCTGCATCAGACCTAGAATTAATTTTAAATACAACCACCTTAAATGGGCCTTTATCATCTGATTTAATATTAACTATTTTCTGAATTTTACTGCAAGATTTGCAAATATTTGAAAGATTATCTCTTTCAAATTTAATGATTTTTTCACTATTTATAAATTCAGTTTTTAGGATTTCTGTTTTATCATTGTATGTATAAATAGAAAAATCATTAACACTTTTGTTTATTACCAAAGCATTATTTAATTCCAAAATCTCCTTTGCTTCTGTTTCTGTAAAAATGGAATCTAACACAAATGAAATCTTAAGTTGCTTACCATTCTTTATTTGTGCATTTAAGACAAAAGATTGCAACAAGATTATTGTAAAAACTAATTTCTTCATAATTATAATTTGATTACCTACAATCAATTTGAACATTTATTTTCTTTTTGATTTCTTTCTTTCCTTTTGAAGTAATTTCAACTTCTATTTTTGTTTCTGAAGGATCGCCTTCAAATCCAGATTCAGGAGTCAATTTAAGCTCACCTTTACTGAAAGTATAGTAACATTTATTGCCACTTTTATCTTTAACAAATTCTGAAGATTTGATTGTCTCTGATCCATTTCTAAATATTTTAAAACTATATGAATTGTCATTTATATAATTAAAATTAACCTTATTTAAGGAAGGTAATAAATTTAATTTATATTCTGGACAGCCATTATTCGTTTTATCTCCATATTCAGTTGGGCAATCATCATTTGTATCAAGAACGCCATCTAAATCGCTATCTGGCTCACTTTCTTTAGGACAACCATTATTTGATTTTACACCTTTTTCATTCGGGCATCTATCATTTTTATCTTTTACTCCGTCTCCATCGCTGTCGGTAGCAACATTATCTCCTCCACCTGCAGGATTTGGATTATCTACTATTACAGGTTCAGGACCAACTTCTCGTGGTTCTTCTAATACTGGAGGTTTTACTACCTCTTCACCTTTTTCAACCTTTGCAATTTTTTCCTTTTCTTCATCTCCCCCACCCATTTGCGAAATAGCAAAAATTCCTAGGGTAAACAAAATTACAGCACTTGAAATGATTATTATTTTTTTCCAAGGTAAAATGGCTCCACATTTGAATTCTTTTATTGCGGAGATAAACTCATCACAATTTTTGTAACGTTCTGAAGGTGTTTTTTCAGTTGCTTTTTGAATAATTCTATCCCAGCAAGTTTTGGTTAAGGGTAAGTCTTCTTTTAGTATTTTATCACCTAAAGAATGCATGGTATTTATGCTTCCATAAACCATTTCATTTGTAACCATTTCCCATAACACAACGCCTAAACTATAAATATCTGAAGTTGTATCTGTTGTGCTAGTATCTGTATATTGCTCTGGGCTCATGTATCTTGGCGTCCCCATGGTAAAAGTTGTTCCAATTATTGTCCCATCATGTACGGTGCTGTTCAAATCTTTTGAAATTCCAAAATCTAAGATTTTCACTAAGCCATTTTTTGTAATCATTACATTAGACGGGGTTAAATCTCGGTGAACGATTCCTCTTCCATGCACTTCCTTTAAACCTTCAAGGATTTGATACATATAATCCTTTATTGAATCTGTGTCTAGTTTATCTTGATTTTTAAGAGAATCACCATCAATGTGCTCCATACTAAAGGCAACAATATCTCCCTGGTCAATTGTTTTATAAACTTTTGCGACATTTATATGATTTAGTTTACTAAGTTTTTTGGCCTCATCAATAAAACGCTTTCTTATGTTTTGGTTAGAAACATAATCTTGCTTCAGCATTTTTAGAGCGTATAACTTATTATCAATAATATCTTCGACAAGGTAAACCTTTGCGACACCGCCTTCACCAAGGAGAGAAATAATTTTATAGTTTTCAAGCGTTTGGTCAATCATAGTGCACTTAATTTAGGTAAAAGTAACTATTTTTTTTTACTTTCTATTATTTCTTTTTTAGTTTTTAAAAAACTCAATTTTGTTTTAATATAGCTAACTATTTCTTCAAAATTTCATTGAAAATCCAAGTTACTTGCAGTCAAAAATATTTTCCAAAATTTTGCTAATGCTTCATCTTTAGAAAATCCTTCTTCAAAAAATGTTGCTTAAAAATCATTTATGGTTTCTTTTTGAGCAAAGGTTTTTTTAAATTGATTCCCGTAATAATTCAAAATCAAATTGACTATTTTTAGAGGAAAATCAAAAAAGGTTTTTTATTAAATGCGTAATGTGTAAACGGTTCTGGTGCTAAGTTACAGTTTTCGTTAATTACATGAAATCTATTTTTATAATCATAGCAAAAAAAATCTTGATCTCTAAAATTTGGCGGAGCTTCAGCACGAACTCCATCTAAATTAAAAAACTTAGCGTTACACCAAATATTATCTTGTATAAAAACCTTGTTAAAAATTATAGTAGTTGATTCTTCAGGTCCAAGATTCCAATGACCTTCTGAAATAAATTTGTTTGTTTTTAAATCCATATATGCTAAGCTAAAATCTACATGACGACCTGTAGTATTTCTAAATTCTAGCGTATCAATAATTTCACACCCACAATTAGTTCCAAATCTATTAGGGCAAATATCAAGAGAATCAATAAAACCATCCTTGTCTCTATCGGGGCACCCATTTAAAAGTCCATATTTATTTGGACAATTATCTTTATCGTCTGTAAAACCGTCATTGTCAATATCATTATCTTTTATGAAAAAAAATATAAAGACAATTAAAAACACAAACCCGAAAGAACTGAAAATAAACGCCTTATAACATTCTTTAGTTCCCTTATTAAAAAGTATATTGGTTAAATCATTTTTTTCATTATCAATATTCCTTTTAAAATCATCTACAACTATTTCTTTACTATCCAAAGCCAACAAAAACTCATACTCACTTTGAAAACGCTTCGTTTCTTCTTTTTGAGTAGCTTTTTGAATTACTTTATCCCATTTACTATTCGTTAAAGGCAAAACTTCTTTTAAAATTGAAACTTGTATTTCTGGCAAAGATAAATCTCTTGAATCATAAGGTTTTTTACCCATCACCATTTGCCATAAAACAACACCCAAGCTGTAGAAATCTGTTTGCTTGGTAACTTCTGAGGTGTTTTTGATTTGTTCGGGACTCATGTATAATGGTGTTCCCATTTGTTGAGCTAAGCCAGTTTTGGTATAATCTACAGTAACATCATTTGTGTTTTTTGCAATTCCAAAATCCAATAATTTTATTTGATTCTCTCCTGTAATCAAAAAATTAGATGGTTTGATATCGCGGTGAATGAAACCTTGTTTATGGACATAATCGATTGCAAGAATCATTTGCTTCAAAAAAGAGGAAATTATTTGATCTGCTAGTTTACCTTCTTTTAGTAACTTTTCTTCTAGTGTATTTCCTTCAACATATTCCATTACAAAGGCAACAATATCACCTGCATCAATTAAATCTACTACCCTTATAACATTTGGGTGATTCATTTGAGCTAAATTCTTTGCTTCTGCTAAAAAACGCTTACGAATATTTGGGTGCCCCACAAAATCCTCTTTTAAGAGTTTTATAGCAACTTTACTTCCTAAATTAACATTAATAGCTAAATAAACGAATGCCATTCCACCTTCTCCGATGAGTTGTGTAATGGTATAATTTTGTAATTGTTTACCAATCATATTTAACTTTTATGAATTTATTTTTTTTAATAAATATTATATTTTACCGCGCTTGAGTGTTAAGTTGCAAAAAAACATTACAAAGTGCAAAAATTATTTTCGATAAAGTTATTCAAAATTCTTTTGCAATTTGAACTAAAATTAACTACGGATTTTTTATTTTTTAACATTTCTTCTTGATTTTATAAGAAATCAAGTTTATAGGGAAAACCATCATTATCGGGACAAAAAAAATGATCCTTAATTATTTGGACAATCATCGTAATGAATCACTATTTCAATTAAGTACTGAATTTTCCTTGTAATTTATATTCCAAAAAACAAGAGTTTAAAATAAGAAATTGTATTAGATATCGGTCGCATAAAGTTAATATAAAAATAATCAAAATTATTAAATTCTGGAGATTGATAACCATAATTCGGGATATAAAAACAAAAGAAGATTAGAAACGAAAGAAATAAAAGTGAAAAAACTTGCGAAATATTTAAGCTTTTTTTATTTATTTTTTTAAAATTAATAACTTTTGTTTTTGATATTGAATCGTGATTCCAAATGTGGAAAAAAGGAAACAAATAGGAGATTATGTCAATAGGCAATATGCGCCAAAAACTTCTCTTTAAAATACTTAAAAAACTATTTGTTGATTTATCAGTACTTATAACTTTAGTATTAGTAATATATTTTGCGATCGTCCTATGTGAAAAAAACTCAAAAAACAGAAAATATAAAAAATAAAATATCCAAAAAAACCAAGGTTCTAGTGGAATAAAAAATAAATCTAAACTATCTCCCAGATAACCGATCGAGCTCAAAACTTTAATTATTCCTACGATTGTTAAATAATCTAAAAAAAAATTCAAAAATCGTATAAACAAACTAGCTTCCTCTCCTTTAATACTAGAATCTAATTCAGTTTTTATTTGATTATTCACTTCTATCTTTCCAACTTTTTCATTATTATTAAAATCAAAATCCAACAAAAACTCTTCCGTACTTTGAAAACGCTTCGTTTCTTCTTTTTGAGTAGCTTTTTGAATTACTTTATCCCATTTACTATTCGTTAAAGGCAAAACTTCTTTTAAAATTGAAACTTGTATTTCTGGCAAAGATAAATCTCTTGAATCATAAGGTTTTTTGCCCATAATCATCTCCCATAAAACAACTCCCAAACTATAAAAATCAGTTTGCTTCGTAACCTCTGAAGTGTTTTTGATTTGTTCGGGACTCATATACAAAGGTGTTCCCATTTGCTGCGCTAAGCCAGTTTTGGTATAATCTATGCTAACATCATTGGTGTTTTTTGCTATTCCAAAATCCAATAATTTTATTTGATTCTCTCCTGTAATCAAAAAATTAGATGGTTTGATATCGCGGTGAATAAAGCCTTGTTTATGCACATAATCGATTGCAAGAATCATCTGCGTCAAAAAAGTGGATATTATATGGTCTGATAGTTTACCTTCTTTTAGTAGCTTTTCTTCAAGTGTATTTCCTTCTACATATTCCATCACAAAGGCAACAATATCGCCAGCATCAATTAAATCTATCACTCGAACAACATTTGGATGATTCATTTGAGCTAAATTCTTTGCTTCAGCTAAAAAACGTTTACGTATATTTGGATGACCAACAAAATCATCTTTTAAGAGTTTTATAGCAACTTTACTTCCAAGGTTAACATTAGTAGCTAAATAAACGAATGCCATTCCTCCTTCACCAATTTCTTCTTCTATTTTGTAGTCTTTAATTTGTTTACCTATCATTTTTTAATTTTTTAAGTAGTTTTTTGAAAAATAAATCAAACTGTTATATTAATATTTACTTGTAATTTATTTATTTTCAATCTATTAAATTATTTTAAACAAGAAGACTAAATCTCTACTTTAAAAATTCTATTTACAACTACTCTTTTATTAATCGAACTGAAAAACCTTGATATTTATAATAACTATTCGTTTTCAATTCAGAATCTATAATTGTATAACCAATTGCTTCATTTTCATTTGTCTCTGAACTGGTCCACCAACGTGCGATATATCCCATTTCAGAAAACTGATGTTTATCTGTTCTAAACCCTCCTTTAAGCGCTGAAAATCCAGTTTCATTAAGCTTTGAATTAGTTGTTTTTTGATCAACTTGATCTTTTAGAATTTTTAAACCGCTAGCATTATTTTTGCCAATAAAATCATGTAATTGATCCCAATCATCTTTTGTTGCAACTCTAAACCCTTTAGGAGCTAATCCTCTTGAGTTATTAACAGCATACCAATTGTATAATTTCCCATATTCTGGCAGTAATTCAGTACCATTTGAATTTTCGCACCATGCCGGTATTTGGTTTTCGGCGGCATATATCCATTCATCTATACTTTGAGCGTGCAGTATTTCTTCACCGTCCCTAAACTTTATTGTATTCAAATTTTCTTTCTCCCAAATTTGCTCTCCAATTTTTATAAATTTGGATTCTTTTATATTTTCTTCATTTACTTCTATTGGTTTTTCTAGCGTAGTGTCATTTTCGCTAATTTCTGTTTCGGAATTTTGATAAGAAAAATATATAAAACCTAACATTAAAAGAGTGCAAACTACTATTAAGATTATAAAAGAAATAAAACCTGAAAAAATTTCTACATCTTCAGATTTATAATTATTTTTTTCATCAAGCACTGTTTTTTCAGTATCAACTTTACTTTTATCTTTGTATAAAATGAATTTTGATTTGTTTTCTTTAAGCCAGTTTTTAAATCCTGAATAATAAATAAGAATTTCATCTCTCTTTAAAAAATTTTTTGATTTTTCTTGCTCTAAAATAAGTTCTTCGTCAAAAACAGTTTCATCTAAATCTATTTCTTTTGTTTCTTTCTTATTACTAGTTATTAAAAGTTCTTCAGCGTCTTGAAAACGCTTCGTTTCATCTTTTTGCGTGGCTTTTTGAATAAAACCATCCCATATTGTATTTGTTAAAGTGAGTTTTTCTTTTAAAATTGAAACTTGAATTTCTGGTAAAGTTAAAGTTTTGGTATCATATGGTTTTTTATTTGACACCATTTGCCATAATACGACTCCTAAACTATAATAATCTGTTGCTTTTGTAACTACAGATGTATTTTTAATTTGCTCGGGACTCATATACATTGGTGTTCCCATTTGTTGAGCGATATTGGTTTCCGTATAATCTTCTGCGTTTTTGTTCAAGTTTTTTGCAATACCAAAATCCAATAACTTCAGAGAACCATTATTGGAAAGCATGAAGTTAGAAGGCTTGATGTCTCTGTGAATCAGTCCTTTTGAATGAACGTAATTAACTGCTTCAATCATTTGGTTCAAGATTGGTTCAATAACTTCATCAACCAAAGGAGAAAAATTAGAAATAAAATCTTCCAATGTAACTCCTTCAATATGCTCCATAACAAATCCAACTATATCTCCAGCATCAATTGTGTCAATTGCTTTTATTACATTAGGGTGATTCATTTGTGTCAAATTTCTTGCTTCTGCTAAAAATCGTTTACGAATATTAGGTCGTTGCACAAATTCTTCTTTTAGAAATTTTATCGCAACTTTTTCCCCTGATTTCTCATTACAAGCTAAATAAACAATGGCCATTCCACCTTCTCCAATAATTTTTTCAATTTTGTAGTTTTGTAACTGTGTACCTAACATAAATTATTTATTATCCTTTTTTACAAAGTAGAAAGCGCAGCGATTAAAATTATCACGCCAACTAAAGAAAGCCCTACAATACTGCAAATCTTTCCTGATTTACTTTGATTTATTGATTTTTCTGTATACATAGTCGGGTTTAGTTTGAGCAATTTTTCTCCTTTATTTGCCTGAACAATTCCAATAATTCCTAAAATAATTCCAACCCCTCCACAAAATATAATGCTTAAAATCCCTAAAGTTAATGCTGCACCAGAACCAGGAAGTACTATCTTGCCATGGTTTACCACTGTTACTTGGTCTAGCAGGTCACTGTTATCAATAATATTTGTTTTGACATTATTTCCTGATTGAAGCA
Source organism: Flavobacteriia bacterium (assembly GCA_947490145.1). GTDB lineage: Bacteria > Bacteroidota > Bacteroidia > Flavobacteriales_D > Crocinitomicaceae > M2408. The sequence goes on along the minus strand of CANLGD010000012.1, from coordinate 36,455 downwards.
TCCCCAATTTTGCCATCCAATGCACGAGAGAGTTACCAACTTTTACAATGTCATTATCATTTAAAACGGTTTTACCGAAAATTTTATTTCCATTTACAAATGTTCCATTCCCCGAATTATGGTCAATGATGAACTTACTATTCCCTTCAATAATGATTGACGCATGAATTCTAGATACCGACGTATCATCAAATACTATATCATTTTCTGGATTTCTGCCTATTTTTATTTCTTGCATAATTCTATTTATTTAAATTTGTATTATGGATACAATTCCTCAGCTTCCTCTGCGTCTCCTTCATATCCTTCTTTATATCCATCTCCGTATTCTTGAACAGGATAAACTTCAATGTAATTAACACCAAACCCTTCATCATCTAAGCTGGCGAAATAATTATAATTAGCATCAACTAAATAAATATTGCCAATATCAAAATCTTTACCATAATACTTTTTATCAGCTTTGTAATATTTTTCAAATCCAAGTAATTTTGTTTCTGAAGGTAAATGAACATATCCTACAACAGTTCCACCCATATTATCTAATTTTGCTCTAAGAAATAATGCTATCTTACTACCATTTTTGGATTGCATCATAATAACATAATCAAAAGGGTCTTTCTTTTTGTAATACTCATCTCGATGATATTTTATGATTGTTCTATATTCGCTTTTGAGGTCATCTTTATCTATCGCCATGAAAGAATAATTATTAATCCATGATTTTTCTCTCAAGAAATCACGAATAGCAGAAAATGTCCAAGATCTTACTTTACCATACTCCGCATAAATATTGTACTCGAAATTTAATATTTTCTCCATCTCTGAAAAATCAGAAATAGGTCCAACTGTTGGTTGTTCATCAATACTTATTGCAACCCAACCTTCAAGATCCTTCCAGCGAGCTTTTTGCCAAACTATTTTAAATTCTTTATCTTGAATTGCCTCTGTTGGTGAACCAAGTAACTGAACTGTGTCTCCAAAAACTACTTCACCAAGCGAAACTGCATTAGTAGATGTTGTATCTCTTAAATTAATACTTCCGACCAAAGTATAAGCTTTTGTAGTTGAGGTTAGTAAACCCTTTTCTTCCTCTATTTTGTCACCACCTTTAAAAAGCCAAAAAATTGCCAGGCCTAATACAGCAAGTGCTGAAATTAAAATAAAAATTCCTTTTTTTGATTTTTCTGGCTCATAAACAGGAGTTTCTTTTTTGGCTTGTAAAATTGACTGCTCTACTTTTTTTTCAACAAAAGCTTTTTTCTCTCCCTTCAATGTCTCAATAAATTCTTCACAAGTTTGAAAACGATCTTCGGGCTTTTTTTGAGTTGCTTTTTGAATTGCATTCCAAACTAAATTATATTGTTTACCCAATGAATCTTCTAATGATACTAAAGGGTCGTTTACAATTTTATTAAAAATTTCATATTCAGATGTTGCACCCTTATATGGACAAAATCCTGCAAGCAATTCGTAAAATGTAATTCCTAATGAGTAAATGTCTGAGCGAGAATCAAGTTCCGAAGCCTTAACTTGCTCAGGAGACATGTAATAAACAGTTCCGATATGTGATCCGGTTTTAGTTAAATTATGTTGCGAATCACCAATAATTTTAGCAATTCCAAAATCTAATACTTTTATTTCATCGTTTGCATTTATAATAATATTCGAAGGTTTAACGTCTCGATGAACAATGCCATTTTTATGCGCATAAGCAAATGCTTTTAACATTTGAATCATTATTTCCTTGCTTCTCTGAATACTTAAAGGCTCGCTTAATTCACTTAAGAAAATATCAAGCGTTTTACCTTCAACGAATTCCATAATTAAATAAAGACCATCTTCATCCTCCAAATAATCAAGCAAACCAACAATATTTGAATGCTGAAGTTGGGCCATTACGGACGCTTCATTTTTAAAACGTCTTTTTATTTCATCGTTTTTCACCAAAACGGGTTTCAATACTTTAATTGCAACCTTTCTTTTAATAGTAAGATGTTCTGCAAGATAAACATCACCCATCCCTCCTTCACCAAGAAGAGATATAATTTTGTAATTTAATATTTGTTTTCCTATCATAATTTTTTATTTAATTTTTCTAAACTTTCTTTAAAATTCGAATATATTATGTACACGTTTCGAATATTTTAATAAATTAATGACTTTTTTATATTTTAAGTTTTGAATACAATTTTAGAATTGAAAAATATAAGATTAGTTTTTAATTAATCTTATCGAACATCCGTACCCATAAAAATGGGTTCCCCACCATATAAATCCATCTTTGGCGGATATGAAATATGGTCTCAAGGAATTGTCGAAATCGTCTATTTTTGTTTCGCTTGTCCACCATAAACTTGATCCTTGATAATCTCGATTTCCTCCTGAAACTTCTTCAATTCCATTATATTTTTGATGAAACACATGATAAGACCCTGCTGGTATCGCATTAAATCCAAATTTATCGCTACCTTTGAATTTCTTACTAGTCAAATTATAACCTGCTACTGATTCACCACCACAATAATCAATGAGTTGAACCCAATCATCAATAGTTGGAACATGATATCCATAAGGAGCAATTTCTTTTAAACTATGAATTACATGGGCATTATAAAGAGTTTGTTTCTCACCTCTAACTGTAACTATTGTATAGGCTGGTATTTTATTTTTAGATGATTCAATCCAATCTGAACTTGATTTAGCATAAAACAACTTTGTACCATCTCTAAAATTTGAGACAGAAAGATTCTTGGTCATCCAAATTTGTTGACCAATTTTCAAGTTTGCTTTTTCTGGTTCTAAATTATCCTTCGCTAGACTTTCAGCTTCCGTTTTATCTTTTTCAATATGTTCATTTTCCTGATTTTCCAATATTGCACCATTTGTTTCTCTTTCTTTTTTTTCAGTTATTTCATTGTTTTCCATATTTAATTTTTCATTCGCATCCCCATCATTTTCAGTATTACCATTTGTTTTAGTACCACTGAAAAAATAAACAATAAGACCAATTAAAACTATAATTACAACACCAATTAAAATATTATTATTTAAAGTAAAAAAGCCAGTTTTTGGTTGATTATTAATAGGAGGCAAATTTTCATTAAAGACTGTTTTTTCAAAATCATTCTGTGCTATTTTTTTAAGAGCACGCTTGTTTGGATCTTTTTGGGTTGCGTTTTTAATTATTTCGTCCCATTTTGTGTTTGATAAAGGCAGTTCTTCTTTTAAAATAGAAACTTGCATTTCAGGAAGGGATAAAATTCCTGAATCATATGGCTTTTTGTTCATAACCATTTGCCAAAGCACAACGCCTAAACTGTAAATATCTGTTTGTTTGGTAACCTCTGATGTACCTCTTACTTGTTCAGGACTCATGTATAGAGGAGTGCCCATTTGCTGTGTCAATCCTGTTTTGGTGTAATCAACTGCATTTTCGTTAGTGTTTTTTGCTATGCCGAAATCAAGTAATTTTATTTCACCGTTTTTACTTAACATAAAATTCGATGGCTTAATGTCACGATGAATTAGACCTTGGCCATGAATGTAATCAACTGAAAGAATCATTTGATCGAAAAGATTTTTTATTTCCTTTTCTGTAAGTTTTCCTTGTTTCACTAAATATTCATCCAAAGAGTCTCCTTCAACATATTCCATTGCAAAAGCTACAATATCACCAGCATCAATCAAATCTGTCACCTTAATAATATTCGGATGGTCTATTTTTGCTAGGTTCTTAGCTTCTGCTAAAAAACGTTTACGGATATTTGGTCGTTGAACAAAATCCTCTTTAAGCATTTTAAATGCCACTTTGTGCCCCAAGGTTTCATGAGATGCTAAATAGACATTAGCCATTCCACCTTCACCAAGTAAAGATATTATTTTGTATTTTTCAATTTGTTTGCCAATCATATAATCTTATTTAATTTTCATTGAGTCTTTTTTCTTCAAAGAAAAATAGATACCTACAAAAAAGAGCACTGAAATAATACTCACAATTAGAAAGTCTAATTTAAATGTACTGTGCCAAGTTCCAAAAATGTTTTCATAATCTGGATGGAAGTTTTTGGTTAATTCATTAACAGCATCAACAGATTTAGAACCATCCTCAACAAACTCAGGCTCAATCCTCGTATTATTTACATCAAGTATTCCTGTTCCCTCTTTCATTGCCATTTTTGGTATTGCAACATTTTGTTGCTTGATGGCAAAACCTTCAGTGCCCCATCTTGAAAGAGATAAATAGCTTAGAACCTCAACTATTTTGTTATCTATTTTTGCAACAACACCTGCAAGCATAATTTGCGGAATTAATGCCAAAGGAACCAAAGTCATTACTTTCTCTGTAGTGGTCACCATCGCTGAAAGTAACAGTCCCATTAAAGATGCAGAAATAGAAATTGTTAACATCCAAAAGTAGGATCCCATTGGGTCATTCCAGCTTGGATTATCAGAGGAAAAAGCAAAAGAAATGATTAAAATAAAAATTAAACATTGCACAGCTGCAAAAGTAGCTAATACGGCTATTTTTGAAAATATATAAGCAAGAATACCTTGGTTAAACATGCGTTCTCTCTTGTAAATTGCAGCCTCACTAACAATTTCTCTTGCAGCATTATTTGTCCCAAACCAAACAGCACAAACTGCGATTAAAAAAGGAACAGCAAGATTTATTTCTTTAAAAATTAAGCAAATTAAAAAAGCAATTATTGGAGCTTGGGCAATCATCAAAGCTGTATTCTTTTTGTCATTCAGTTTTATGTTGAAATACCGAATTGTTAACCACCAAAATTGAGAGAAAAAATTCGTAGAAGACGATTTTGATATTTGACCAGGTGTACTTTGAGCGCTTACAACGGGATGGTTTTGCTTGTATTTATCTATCCATGGCTTTGCTTTTTCTTTAACTAAGGTGGAATAAACCTTTACAGTGTCATCAACATTAAAATAAGATAAATATTTATACGCATCATCCTTATAAACTAAATGACCACCTTCCGCCATAAAAATAACAGAATCCATATAATTGAGGTCCTCAGGCTTATGTGTTACCATTATCACGGTAGTTCCATTGTTGGCTAATTTTCTCAGTATCCCTAAAAACTCTTCTATCGTTTGCGGATCTAAGGGAGATGTAGGTTCATCCAAAAATAAAATTAGCGGATCTGTTAAAATTTCAACGGCAATTGAAACCCTTTTTCTTTGACCTCCACTAATTTTTTGAACAAGTTCTTTACGAATTTCCTGAATGTTTAAATCAGTTAAGGACTTTTCAACTTTTGCCCGTATAACTTCTTTTGACGCTTTTTCTAATCTTAATTTAGCAGCATAAAAAAGTGATTGTTCAACGGTAAGTTCTCTATGAACAATATCATCTTGCGGAACATACCCTATTTGAGTTTTTAAATAATCATATTGGAGATTTAGATCCAATCCGCTTATAAATACTTTACCTTGAGATGGTGGTGAGTCTCCATTTAAAGCTTTTAATAAAGTCGATTTTCCACAACCTGAAGGTCCCATTACAGCCATTAAGGTTTTTGCTGGTATTTCGAACGAACATTGATGTAAACCAACTTTACCATTTGAAAATTGCTTAACTATTCTTTGGGCTCGTATGGCCACTTCAGTGGATAAATCTCTTGCTTTGCCAACAAGGCTTAATTTGTAACGACCAATAAAAATTGAATCATTTTCGCCTATTTTTGTACTAGATACTATTCTTTTTCCATTTAAAAAAGTCCCATTTAAGGATTCTAAATCTTTAAGAATATAAATGCTATTACCTTTTTTTTCAATGGATGCATGTTCACGACTGATTGAACTGTGATCTATAACCACATCGCACTTGGAACTTCTACCAATTGTTATGATACTTTTATTTTTGAATTTATCAATAATATTCGTAGTCGAAAAACTAGCACCAGAATTATTACCTGGTTGCGGAGTTGCTTGCGCCAGTGAATAATTGTCTGGATTAAAAACAATTTGAACATCATTCGTTACAGCCAACCTTATTTTTTCATTTCCAGAAATTCTGTGTGGAACATTAGCTTCAATTTTTTTATCATTGATAAATGTTCCATTTGTACTATTCAAATCCATGATAAAAATATCTCCATTTCTATCACTTATTAATTGGGCATGTTGACTTGAAATAGCTGATTCATTTAATTTTACCTCGCAAGAATCACCTCTTCCAACAACAATCGACGTGGGATTACTTTTTAAAAAAGCTACTTTTTTCAATAATTGATTTCCTTTTACAAAACCAATTCTAATTTTATCTGAATTCATGCTCATATCAATCGATTATTGTAATTGTCTTGGTAAATGGATTTAAAATGATGTGCTGCTCAACAGGGATTTTTAACTCTTTGTTATCAATTTCGACTAATGCGTAACCATTTATAAAATAATCTACTTTTCTGCCGAAAATTTTTGAAATACCCGAAATGGAAGCCTCCAAATTATTTATTTGAACAATCGTTGAAATAATTTCTTCCGAATTTTTTAATACAATCTTATTAATATTTACATCTGATTTTGCAATTTTTAAAGTCTTAGCTTCATCTGCATAAACAGAATAGTTTAGATTTACTATTTTCAATTCAAAAGGAAATTTATTTTTGATTTTTGTATTCAATTGAATGTCTGTGTTCTTTATCCCTAAATCAATTATTTTAGTTGATTCAAGCCTAATACCCTCCTCTCCCATCGTTTTTTGAACAATTGCATCAACAATATCATTGGTTTTAATCCAGCTTTGAATTACTGCACTCGAATTGACATTTAAAAAAGTAAACTTTCCATTTACTTTTACATCTAATAGAATTGAATCTTTGGATAAAATATCTCGAAAATCTTCACCTAAAGAATCTAAATAGAAATTTAGTGAGATAGGTAAGTTAAATGATGATTTTTTATTAAATTTTTGACTTTCCAAACTTGTACCGACAGCAATAATTTTTTCATGATAGCAAATTTGTAATTTTAATTCTTTTGTATTGAATGAAAACCAATTGTCATTTCTAACCAAAATTGATACATCCGCTTTTAAAGAACCATTTTCTAAAGAGTTTATGTTAAATGAATTTAAATTTTCAAATTGCGGATACTTTATTGTTTGCGAAGTTATAAATCCAAAAACAAGGAAAGTAAAAATGATAATAAAAGGTTTTGATTTTATTATTTTCATTCTTCACAAATAATTGAGTAATTTATTTTCAAATGTTCACTCGTGCAAACAGCCCTTTTACCTGAATATGGATGGGAATTAAAAATAAATTCAATTTCATTATATTGACCTTCATTCTCTTTCATTCTATTCCACAAGATAACTGTGCTACAAGGTTTAAATCCTGCCTTATTTATCAAATCAGTTCCAGTTAAATCACAATGTGCTTCATTTTTTTGATTGAAAGGAGTTGTCAATATTTTCCCTAAAAATGAACTAATACTTCCAATTTGCTCACCAAAAAAAGAATTAGCTGTTTTTTCTCTTTTTATTTGATCTGAAATATGTCCTAATTCATTGTGATAAATCTCATGTCCAATGATAGCAGCGATTTCGTCGTTTGATTTGCAAAAGCGATACATTTCAGTGGTGAAAAATATTTTTCCCCCGGCAGTGAAAGCATTTAGCATTGTTGTATCTAGCAAAAAAATTTCATACTTAAATCCTTTTGGCTTATCAATATTTTTTGCTAGTTTTTTTAAAATACTTTTTAAATTTTCAATTTCTTTCCCAAGTTTAAAGAATTTAAATTCTTTTTCACATTCTTTGAAAACAATTTCTCCAATCTTTTCCTCTTCCTCAATGGAAACAGCTAAACCATAATTATTTAGCATGTCTTTTTCTAAATCTCCAAATACGTTCGTGACAATTGAAGAGCCATCTGAATCAAGGCAGGAAAAATCATACTTACTTTCTGTTTTTGTTTGAGCAAATGAATTAACCACTGCAAACAAAATGATTAAAAAAAATAGTTCCTTCATAACTTTACTTTATTTTGTGACACAATCAAATGCATAATTATTTTTAATGTGATTGGCAGAGCAAGATCCTCTTTTATCAGAATATGGATGAGATCTAAAAAGGTTATCTAAAGGATCGAATGCTCCTTCGTTTGATTCAGTTTGCATTCTCTTCCACAGATTTATATTCACACATCCATTATATCCTGCAGCAATTACCAAATCTATTCCATGTAAATCACACGCTAATTCTTTTTTCTGACCAAATGAAATAGTAAGCATAGCATTTAGTGCAGCGCCTTCTTTGCCAAGAATTTGTTCTTTCTGCAATTGTTCTTTAATGTGTCCCAACTCATTATGATTAATTTCATGACCTATTATACAAGCTAATTCATCATTCGAATTGCAAAAGTCGTACATAGTTGTTGTAACAAAAATCTTCGCACCAGCCGTAAAAGCATTCAATTCTTCACTTTTTATTAAATAAATAACATAATTATATCCTTTGGGCTTATTTATCTCTTTGACAAGTCTTCCTAAAATAGTTGTTAGGTTTTTATATTTATCTCCCTTTTCAATAAATTCATATTCCTGCTGGCAATCCCTTAATAAATCATCTCCCACTTCATACTCATCTTGCAAAGACACTTCTCCTCCAAATGTTTTCATACTTTCAGATTCAATATCTCCAAAAATTTCTGTAATTTTAGTAGATCCCATATCTTTTTCGTCCTCTAAGCAGCTGTAATCGTATTCAATGGTTTTATTTTCTTTTTTGTCTAGTTTTTCAGGTTGTGATGATTCCGAATCATTGGGTTTATTTGGATCAATAATTTCAGGTTTACTATCAAAAACATATTCATTTAATAGGAAAAATATTAGAAGTATACCTAAACTTACACCAATTGTTATTAATATAGTTTTAATAGGTTTTTTCTTTTTAGAAACTGTTTGCTCTCGGTAATCATTTTTGTCATTTTCTTGAAATTTTACTGGCTTCTTAGAAACAAGGAAATCTTTCCATCTAATGGGATCACTATTCCCAGCTTTAATAATATCAAATTCCGATAATTGAACAGAACCATTTATTTTCAATCCATTAACAAAAGTGCCATTTGTCGAACTTTTATCCGTTAAAAAAGCATTGCCTTCTCCATCAAAAAACAATTCAAGATGAAACTTTGACACACTTGCATCTGAAATGACAATATCGTTTTCTTGAGACCGACCAACTTTTATTAATCTATGATTCATAACAATTCTTTTATAAATTTTTGAAATTCTTCACAAGATTGAAATCGTAGTTCAGGCTTTTTTTGACAAGCTTTTTGAATAATAAAATTAACTTTTTCTTCAAGAATCTTATCAAAATGGTGTACAGATTTTATACGAGGAATTTTTCCTGCCTTGATAAGAGCAAAAAGTTCATCTCTTGATTTTGCATCTTTAAATGGCAAATAACCAGTTATTAGCTCATACATCGTTATACCTAGCGAATAAATATCAGATCGAAAATCTACATTTAAACCTTCAATTTGCTCCGGACTCATATAAGAAGGTGTACCTGTAATAGTTTCGTTTTTCGTCGTGTTTTTAGCATTAGAAATCCCAAAATCTATCAATTTTATTTGATCTTTTGATGATAACATAATATTGGATGGTTTAATATCCAAATGAGCTAAACCTTGATTATGAACATAAATCAAGGCATCTAGGATTTCACTTACAAACAAGGCAACATTTTGAATTGGCATTGGTCCTGTGACTTTGCTCATATAATCAAAAAGATTTTTACCTTCTATGTATTCCATTAATAAATAAACAGAATTTTCTTTTTCAATGTAATTATTTAATTTAACAATGTTTGGATGATTTAAATAAAGATAGTGATTTGCTTCTTCTTTAAATTTTTGCTTTACAAATAGATTTTTAAAATGTCCAGGCAATAGCTCTTTCACAGCTACGGGAAAACCTGTATCCATATCAATAGCGAGAAAAACATTTGCTGTTCCTCCTGAATTAATTTTTTGGACAATATTTATTCTATCTAAAGCATTCATTATTTTTCACAAAAACATTCAATTTTCAAATTTTCTCCTATTTTTCGATCTAAAATTTTTTCAAATTTATTGTTCAAAGTTACTTGTGAAATTTGTTCACATTTACGTTTTGCGAGAGTGTCATTGAAATCATTTAATAAATTCTCTTCATTTGAGTATTTTTTTTCAATTTTAAATTCAATACTTATTTTCTTTTTTATCGATAATATTTTTCCATTTTCATTGATGCTAAATTTAAATTTATTAGTATTAAAATCAGCTTTCTCAGAAACAAATTCCCCCTTTTCTAACTTATCTAAATCCTCACTATTCATTTTAGATAAAATGGGATCAACGCTTTCTTCCTTTTTTTCTTGTTTATTTTCTATTTTCTTTTTATTAAGTTCTTTTTGAATATTAATTTTAATTTCCGTTTCTTTTGAAATTGTAACACTTATTATTTCCCCTTTTTTAATTTCAATGATGTCTTTACCGTTCACAATGAGAGTTGAATCTTTGTTATAATTTACAACTTTCTTTCCTTTCAAATCCCTTAGACTATTAATTGGATAATGATCTGAAATCTTACTTAAAGTAACTTCAAGATTAGCTGTTTTATCTTTTTTTACTGCTTTAGAAAATAAATCAGTAAAAAAAACTAACCCAAAGAATATTAAACAGAGCCCTATGGCAGTTAAAAAAACAATATTTCTTTTCCCCTTCTTACTGTCTTTAAGTGTGTTTTTTGATCGTATTAAATTGAAATCTGTTTGATCTAATTTTGTTGAAATTTTCGGGTTGTAATCTATAAACTGTGATTTCACATGAGAGCTTTCATCGATAGCAACTAAAGTAGCAGTAACATTATCAAGCCCTCCTGAATCTAAAGCTGCCTTAATTAAAATATGTGTAGATGATTCAATATTATCATATTGAATCATCATTTCCATACTTTTGTCATTGACCATCCCGTTAAGACCGTCAGTACAAAGCATGAAAACGTCACCTCCTTTTACATGAATTGCAGATCTATTGACAGTTGCTTCAATGTTTGGTGCAATACCTAATGCTTTTAAAATTTGGTTTTTTTGCGGGTGACTTTCTGCTTCATCATCTGATATTATACCTCCATCAACTAAAGTTTGAACAAAAGAATGGTCTTTTGTAATACGGTTTAATATACCATTTGAATGCAGATAAATTCGGCTATCTCCTACGTGTCCAATATAACAATCTTCTTCAACTATCAAAAGTAGAACCCCAGTAGTTCCCATTCCTTTTAATTCGAGATTACTTAACGCTGACGCATAAACTTGTTCATTAGCAAATTGAAAAGCGCTATTGATGGCTAGGATTGGATTATCATATTTTTCTTTATTAAAATAATCAATCAAACTATCGACTGCTATTTTTGAAGCCGTTGCTCCGCCAACATGACCACCCATTCCATCGCAAACTATAAACAATTCACCATTTATAGTGCTTGATTGACCAAAATTATCTTCATTGGCCTTTCTAACTTTTCCAACGTCAGTTGAAGAAAAAGAATGTATTTTCATATTAAATTATATATAAAATGTTAAAGAAATATCTCCTATTTTTACTAAATCCCCATGTTTCAATTGTAATTTTTCAATTTTGTTTCCATTGACAAATACACCATTTGTGCTATTCAAATCTTCAATTTGATAAATGTAATCTTTAAAAGTTAATTTAAAATGTTTCTTTGAAATAGAAGGGTGATGTAATACCCAATCATTCGTATCATCTCTTCCAACATTCAATTTGCAAGATTGAATTTGGAAATTTCCACCTTCACTGCCTAAACCATAAACAAACCAAGGTAGATTACCCTTTTCAAGCATTTTTTTAAATTGCTTGGCATCTTCTTCAATCTGTTCTTTTGATTTAATTTCACTCTCCTGTTTTTGACTTTTTCTTAGTTCCTCTTGTTTCAAAAGTTCTAGTTGTCTTTTTTGTTCCAAAATTTTACTTTCTGACTCTTGTTGAACTTTTTCAATTTCCAAAAGTTCACTTTTTCTTTTTTCTTCTAATTCAATTTTCTTTAATTTATTTTTCTTTGATTGTTGAATGATAACTACCAACAAACCAATGAAAAGCACAAACAAAACAAGAGATAAAATCAAATTGTCTTGGATCCATTCTATCAGATTTTTATTTGGTGTCAATAATGCGAATGCAGATTGACCATTGCTTTTAGTATTGATTTTAACCGAATGTGTTTTTCCGTCCTTTTCAAAAGAAGAGGTATATGCGAATGAATAATAAATACCGCCATTTCTATTTATTAGTTCTTCAATACTAGTATTTAAATTGGTACAAATGTCATCTATGTCATTGTTGCCGTTTTGATAAAACGTTCCATAAGTCTGCTCGCAAAGTTCTTTTATCCCATAATTATCTTTTAAATTCTTGCTGTATGCTATACCGTAAATAGGAATATATAACCTCCTAGCTCTTGGCCCTGGTGTTTCTCCCGCAAACTCCAATTTCATTCCTGCATTATCGGATAAAACAAAAATTGCTGTGGGTAAATTTGTGGTTTCAGCTTCGATTGAACCTAATGCATCGTTAATTGCTAAATGAAGTTGTGATTTATTTGAGCAATTTACTTGATTTTTCTGAAAAGAAATGGCATCAATTCTAGCTAACATTTCTTCTTTATTAGAAGTAAATGTTATTTTAGATGGAAATATCAAACCATCTCGATCTTTACAACAAAATGAAATTATTTCAATTTTATCCCCATCTTTTATTGAATTACCATTAATAGTCTTTTTAAGAACTTCTTTATACCAATTCAATTCATTTTGAGAATGGCCATTTAAAACTAAAAAAACTATAGCTTTATTATCACTTAAAGAATCTGATTTTTTTATTCCTCCAAACTTTAGGTCAACTTCTTTGTCATCTTCAAAAAATTGAATATCACCCGTGCTAATACCATTAGGATCACGAATCCACAAATCTCCCTTTACTAGCGGAAATTCATCCGTTTTTAAATTTCTAACATCTATTTCACTTTTTGTTTGTGCCGAAAACTGACCAAATAACGATAAGACAAAAATTACGCATGCAAAAATTTTGTTGCTCATAAACTATACTTTTATATTAAAAAATTATTCAGCAGATTTAAATCTAAAAATTGTATTTGATATTTTAATCAAATCACTATCGTTTAACTCGTATGCTTTTCCAATTTCTAGTTCTTCTCCGTTTAAAAAAGTACCATTTGCTGCCATTTCATCACGAATCCAAAACTTACCTGTTTTATAAAGGATATTTGCATGTTTACTTGAAATAGTCGTATCTTTTGCAACAATTATTGAATTTCCGGGTTCTCTACCAATTGAGTTATTTCCTTCATAAATTCTATAATCAACTCCCATTGCATCAAGCGTATATGAAATTATCCAACCAACAATTCTTCTTGTAGATCTAGGTGTGGCTTCAACTGATTTTCCATCTTCATTCGAAGAGCTTGAATCCATACCTCCAATAAAGGTTCTACTAAAATCTTGTTGTTGGTTATTGCCAGCAGATTTATTCCCAAAAACTTTGGTTTTGTCAGAGGATGCGCCTTGACCACCAAAAACTTGCGTACTTGCATCACCTCCAGAAGTTGAATTGCCAACTCCACCAACTATAGTCTTACTTAAATCTACAGCTTGAGTATTTTGATTAGATTGTGCCTCACCTCCGGGGCAATATGGACATTTTGATAAATCTTCTTTGAAAAAATGTCCATTTTCACATTTGTTAAAACCGTTCATATAATTATGATTTTTACTTTTAAATTAATTTGACTTATGACAAATATAAAATTAAAATTTGAAAAACCTTGCATTTCGATTAATATTACAATTTATTAGATAATAGAATTATATTTATATCTTAATTAACCTAAAATCATCAAAAAGTGATTCATTCTTTTAAGAAAAATAAAAGTAGTTATGCAAATTAAATCAATGTCTGTTTTTTTTTAGTTTTCAGTTTTCTTTTTTAGATTTTTACGTTCTTCCAGTTGTAATTTCGTTCTCAAATAACAAGATATGCAAATAGAAATAAATTTAGATTTTTTAACTTTCAGTCAACAAATGATTGATAAACATGGTAAAAACTATTCCAAGCAAGCAAGAGAAAAACGAAAATTTGAAAAAAAATGTTGATGCAGATTTGAGTTCTTTCATTAGGGAATTAGAATAATATTTTACTTCATTTTTGGGATTTATAGCCTCAGATTTTTTTTTGAAAAAGTAAATGTTAACCGAAAATTATTATAAAAAATTAGAGCCATACTTTATTCCCTTGAAATAAAAGGTATAAAAGAAGCTGCTTATTTACATTTAAAAAAACGTGCCATTAATTCAATAAATGTAATTGAAAAATTTAAAAATCAATTAGCTGGATATATCAATTTTATGAGTCAAGTTAGAGAAAAAGAGGGTTTAAATTATTTAAAGTTTAAAAAAGAGTTTAAATATTTACCACTCGCTGTCGGATATCAATGAAACAAAAAATCAAATCAGTCCTTTTAGGTTTAGCTGTTGCAGATGCAGTTGGTGTTCCTTATGAGTTTTTATCTCGGGAGAAAATGAAACAAAATCCTGCAACTGATATGATTGGTTTTGGAACTTATGATTTACCTCCAGGGAATTTTTCTGATGATAGTTCTTTGAGTTTTTGTTTGGCTGAAGCTTTGACAAAAGAATTTGATTTGGTTGAAATCGCTGCTAATTTTATAAGTTATTACAAATATGATTATTGGACTTCAAACGGTGAAATGTTTGATATTGGTAATGCAACTGCAGAAGCAATAAGACTATTAATTGACGGCGAAAAGCCTGAACTTGCTGGTGGTTTTGAGGAACACTCTAATGGAAATGGCTCCTTAATGCGAATTGCACCATTGTTATTTTATTTGAAAGATAAACCCATTGAGGAGCGATATCAACTAACAAAATTGGTTTCTTCCCTTACACATGCGCATGTTCGTTCTGTTATTTCTTGCTTTATTTATTTGGAATTTTTGCGTTTCCTTTTAATAGGAAATGATAAATTTTTAGCCTATAAGCAAACAAAAGAAGTGTCAATTTCATATTTAGCAGAATTAGAAATAGACTCAAAAGAAACAATTCGTTTTGAAAGAGTTTTAAAATCTGATATTTATGAATTAGATGAAAGCCAAATTAAAAGTAGTGGCTATGTTATTGACACTTTGGAAGCTAGTATTTGGTGTTTTTTAACCACAGATAATTATAAGGATGCAATTTTAAAAGCAGTAAATCTGGGAAGTGATACCGACACTACAGCGTGTGTAACAGGAGCACTGGCAGGTTTGTATTATGGAGCTGACGATATTCCCGAAAACTGGATAAATACTTTGTTGCGAAAAAATGATATTGAAGATTTAGGAGATAGATTGTATTCTAAATTGACTTCTTAATTTTATTAAAGTATTATAAAGATTAACATATGTGCGACCAATTAACGATGTAACTATGAATTTAACTGAAGCACAAATCAATATTATAAAAGGAGTTTTTTACGGTCAAGCAATTGGAGATGCTTTAGGTTTAGGAACTGAATTTATGACAAAAACCCAAGTAAATCAAGTTTATCCAACTGGATTAAAAAATTATTATGAAATAATTCAAGATGATCATCGAAAACGTTGGGAAATTGGAGATTGGACTGATGATACAGACCAATTTTTATGTATTGTAGACGCAATACTTGAAAACAAAGAAATTACTGAACTTGGCTTTGCAAAGGAAATTTTCAACTGGTTTAAAGGAATTCCAATGGGAATTGGAGCTACAACTTTTAAGGTTCTTGATATGCCACAATATGTCTCGCATCCCCAAAAAGCAGCAGAAATAGTATGGAAATTACATAGAAAAATGATTGCAGCAAATGGAGCAATTATGAGAACTTCCATTTTAGGTTTATGGGAGTTTTGGGACAATAAAAAAGTAATTGGAAATACCAAAAATATTTGTCAAAGTACTCACTTCGATCCAAGATGTGTTGGCTCGTGTGTTATTATAACTGCAATTATTTCAAATTTAATGCAAGGAAAAAAATCTTTAACAAATACTGAAATTATCAATATTGCTGAAAGTTATGACGAAAGAATTTCAGAATACATTCTTTTAACAAATGAAAAAGAAATAGAAGTATTGAATTTAAGCGACGAGAAAACTGTCGGCTATACGTTAAAAGCACTTTCTGCTGGATTGTGGACTTTAAATAATTCAGATTCTTTCGAAGAAGGAATTCTAGCAGTTATTGATGAAGGTGGCGACGCTGATTCAAACGGAGCAGTTGCTGGAAGTTTATTGGGTGCAAAGTTTGGGTATAATTCAATTCCAAATAGATTGAAAAATGGATTGATTTATAAAGATATTTTGGACAAAAAAATTAAACTTTTTATTGAACTTTTGGAAAGTAAATTTAATCATCCAAACCAATTTCAACAAACAATTCCGACAAATCTTTTTTAATTGTCTCGTAATCCGGAAGTTGAATTTCTGGAATTTGATGTCCTAAACTTGATTTCCAAGCTGCTTTTAAAGTTTTATCATTTGCTTCGTTTATCATTTGATCAATTCCAGTAAATTTTAGATTTTTGAATTCCATTTTTTGATAAAAAGCTTCTTTGACTTTTTTCCAATTGATGTTTTCATAATTTCTAGATAAATACCAAATATCATAAAAATCGCGAGGAGCTGTGCACGAACGTTGAATTAATGCTCTTAGTTTTTCGGATAATACTTCATGAATTGCGAAGCAAGGAATAAGTAATGGAGTTTCAGAAAGTGAATCGGAATATGGATGATGTACTTCTTTTTCTTCCAAAGGAAAAATCATAAGTTCATATAAAATGATCTCAATTTTGATACTACTCGTCCAACGGTCTGGAGGTGGCGGAGTTTGATTTTTAGGATGGTCTGCTCCCCAAAATTTCACAACGGCTATTTAACCTGTTAATTGGTCTTTGTGTTTCAGTGGCTTTAACTCACTTATAAAAAGGGGAATTTCAGTTCTTTCAGTAATTATTTTAACGATTTCATTTAATGACTTTTTTTGTCAATTCGAAATCTTTGTTTGTAGAGGTAAAATCTAAGTCTTCCGAAAATCGATAATCGGGAAAATAACATTTTCTTAAACAAGCAATTACTTTTTCATCTCTAAAATTTACTTTGCAATATTTTCCACGTTCTATGCGAGAAATCATTTTTTTATGAATCAGATTTTCAATGATTTCATTCGCGTTTTCTGAAATTGATGGAATTATTTTTTTTACATCCTCTAATGTAAATATATCAATTTCATTTTCATCCAAAAGAATAATAAAATCCCTTTGAGTTTGATTTAAATTTTCAGAAATATAGGTTCTTTTCGCTATTATGTTTTGGTTTAAGATAGACCCCAAAAAATCGGGTTTATCTCCATGTGAAATATAATGAAAAATATAATGTAATATTTAGAAAATTAGCCTAATTCTGAAAGAATTTTGATTAATTCAATTTGAGGAAAGCAATCACATTTATTGTTAATGTTTGTATTCATTCTATATATAATATTTTTGTAACAAATTTAGCATATATTTGTTACAAAAAATTAAACTTTTTGTCGCAAAAATATACTATATTTGCGACAAAATAACACTAAAAAAGTCATGCAAAGTATTGACGATAAGATTATTGTAAAATTAAAAAAAGCCAAGGGGGGCTCGCTATTTTTTGTAGATGATTTTTTATCATTTGGCACAGCGAAAGCGGTTGCAAAAGCTTTAGAAAGATTAGTTGATTCTGGAGAGATTTCACGAGTTGCAAGAGGCATTTATTCTCGATTGGAAAAAGATCCAATTATTGGGGAATTAAAACCAACAACTGAGAAAATTGCAGAAGCCATTGCAAAAAGAGATAAGGCACGCATTATGCCAACGGGTGTCCTAGCCTTGAACGCTTTAGGTTTATCTACTCAAGTACCGATGAATGTGGTGTACCTTAGCGATGGTGCAGCTCGAAAAATTGATTTAGGAAGAAGGAAAATTTTATTTAAAAAAACTGCGCCAAAAAATTTAGCAACGATTGGAAAAATTAGCGGTTTGGTTATTCAAGCGTTAAAGGAACTTGGAAAAGACGATGTAAGCGAAAAAGAAATTTCTATTATCTTGGAAAAACTAGCGCAAGAAGAAACTCATCGTTTAGTACACGACATCAAATTGGCTCCAGAATGGATTCGAGTAATCATGCGAAAAGCATTAAAAAATGACTAGGATGGTAAAATGGTTATCAGTACCTGAACAAAGGAAAATAAATGTTTTCGAACAAATTTCAGAAAAAACTGGAATGAATGCTTTTGCAGTTGAAAAAGATTGGTGGGTGGTACAAGCCTTAACGATTATTTTTGAATTGGAAGACTCAAAACATTTAGTGTTTAAAGGTGGTACTTCTTTGAGTAAAGCATGGGGATTGATTGAGCGTTTTTCGGAAGATGTTGATTTGGCAATTGATAGAAGCTTTTTGGGTTTTGAGGGTGAATTGAGCAAAAATCAACGAACCGAATTACGCAAAAAAGCAAGTAGCTATACTTCAGGAGAATTTAAACAAAAACTAGAGCAAAAGTTTGCAGAAAGAGGATTTGAAGGTTTAATTTTTAAATTGGTAGAAGCAACGGACAGTGACCAAGACCCAAGAATCATTGAAATTTATTACCCAAACCTGATACAAAAACCTACATATTTAGAAGCTAGAGTTCAAATTGAAATTGGTTGTCGTTCGTTAAAAGAACCGTTTACAATATGCCCAATTTCATCATTGGTTAATATTCATTATCCTGAACAGGAATTTGCTTTACCTCCAATTCAAGTGCCATCTGTAAATCCTGAAAGAACTTTCTTGGAGAAAATATTTTTGTTGCACGAAGAATTTCAGCGACCTTTAGAAAAAATGCGCTATGACAGATTAAGCAGACATTTGTATGATATTGTTGCTTTGTCTAAAACGGAATATGCAAATAAAGCCCTAAGTGATCAAGAATTGTATGAAACAATTGTAATCCATCGACATAAATTTACTCGTGTTGGTGGAGTGAATTACAATTTACATCAAGCTAAAACCATTAATCCTATTCCAATTCCAGAAGTTATTGCTGAATGGGAAAAAGATTACAAAACCATGATTGAACAAATGATTTATGAGGAAAAACCACTTTCATTTGACGAAATCATTCAAGAATTGAAACAACTAAAAGCAAAAATTAATGCATTAGATTGGGAATTTAAAATTCTTTTTCCTGCACCTAATTTGGGGTAAATTAATTAGATGTTTTGACTTCGAATATCAAATCGGCAGTTGGCAACTGCCGAATTTGACATTAAAGTGATGATAACATTGCTATCATGTTTTGTTTTACAATAGACCCCAATTATTGGGGTTTATCTTGACATGAAATATAATGAGAAATTTACATAATTAGCCTAATATTGAAAGGATTTCAATCAATTCCATTTAGGGAAAACAATCTGATTTATCTTTTTTAGAACTTACCTCGATAAACAATCAATAACATTTCAAGGATTGAAATGCCAATCTTGTAAATCGGGATCAGCTAAAAATTATATAAGGTTTTGAATTGTCTTTATTAGCTCAATTTGCGGGAAGCAGTCAGATTTGTCTTTTCGATAGCTGACATGAGTATATATTCCAGGATTGCCATTCATGGCCATCCCAGAATATTCCCACATATCAGTATTGTAAGTTTTGGGAATATTGTAAGTTTCACAAATGTAATTTACCAAAATCTGCAAAGATTTCAACTGTGATGAGGTGTATTCTTGGAAATACAAATGACCTCGAAATGGCTTTTCAAGTTTTACAACTTCTTGCTTTGGAATTTCTGTTCCAGTAGAAGAAAAGAATTTCGGACTTCCTTTTAACATTGGATTTTCCTTTCTGGCGAGTGGTCCCCATGAGCATAATTCAATTCCAATAGATTCTTGATTCAGCTGCTTATTCATTTTAGATTTTGTACCTAAATGATGTGCCCAATGTTTGGAACTGAAGCATTGGTGTATTACTCCTTCGCGATCGATGATAAAAGCTGTTCCAACTTTTGCGGGAGTTGATGCCCAACAAGACAAGACGTTTTTGGCATTGCCATTTGAAACTGTGTGGTGAAGAACAATTTGTTTTTTTGGGTGTTCTTCCATGTAATATTGGGTTTCTTTTAATCGTACTTGGACGATCTTGCTAG
The DNA here is from genome assembly GCA_947490145.1 of Flavobacteriia bacterium. Lineage (GTDB taxonomy): Bacteria > Bacteroidota > Bacteroidia > Flavobacteriales_D > Crocinitomicaceae > M2408. Next base: position 16,152 of record CANLGD010000012.1, on the reverse strand, counting down.
TATCTAGCTTTGGGATGTTTGTTTTCATAATCTATTATTTATTCTTTTTTCTTGATAAAAAAGAACCAAAAAATCAAGGCTGTAAGATGGCTAATTTGAAAACTACGAAAACACTGCGTAGTCTGCACCTAAACTCAACTGCGTTGTTACCCAAATTGAAAATTTGGACAACTTGTTTCAAACATGGGTTAGACTTACTGCGTTTATTTCTGTTTTCTACTTTCAACATCTTAAGGCCGCTTTATCGCTTCGAGTTTAGTTTTTCGTAAAGCTTCTAATTTTTTGATTCTACTGTTAATTATTTCCGTTTGTCAGAAACATCACTTGGAAATGTAATGACATTAAACATCTCACGTAATCTTGAACGAACTCGGTTTCCGTAAAGTTTTTCGAGATCATCCGCATTGAGATTGGTTGTGGCATGGGTTAAAATTCGATCGTATTTCATGATGTCATAACGACTGAGGAGAATTTCGCCCATAGTGTTGCATTCGTTTCCGAAATGCCTGATACTGGTTTCAATTCCTAAATCGTCAAAACAAAGGATTTTTTGTTTTTTACCATATTTGTTGAGAACTGAATATCCATTAAGGACAAATTCTTTTGCTATTTCTCGAGAAGAAATCATTTGATATCGGAATTGTTGGTAATGTAGAATTCTAAAAATATCCATCAAACTAGTTTTTCCGCAACCAATTTTTCCAATAAGCAAAATGCCTTTTTCTAAATCAATGTCATGCTTTTCGCAGGTTTTCCGATCTCGAATAGCATAAGACATAAGTTTTCCTAAAATTAACGTGTCGTTTCTTCGAAGTTGAAATTTTTCACCAAATCTTGATTTTCCATATCGATTCAAATATGACATCGTTTTGTCAAAATCATAAATTACTTGGTTGTCGATAATTTCAAAGTGTTTTTCTATTTCCATTTTTATAGAGGTATTGAATAATCTTTATCTTGATTTACATGCAAATAAGTTGTTTTTTCTTTCTGATAATTTGCTGTGTTAGTTTTGGAATTCAACAACCAATTTTTGGCAGATGCATTCCAATTTTTCATTTTGTTTTTTCCAACGAGCCACCCATTTGAAGAATAGTAATTAAAAAACCTTTCCGCTTCCAAATCATTTTTAAAAAAATCTTTAATTTCTTCAATTGTTGGTATAATAAAGTTTTTAATGTTTAATTTCTTTTCTTTGTTTGTATTGTTTATTGAAGGCTCCGATACTTGTCCCGAATGTTGTGTCAGTAGTTGTCCTTCAACTTGTACCGAAGCTTGTTCTATACTTGTCTCAAAATTGAACATGTACACAATGCTACCTTTCAAGGGATTGTGTGATGGTTCGTATTTCAAGTAAGACCAATTGTTAAAATCATTCAAACAGCGATGGTAAGTACCTTTGGAGCCAATCTTGGAAATTTTCATTACCTCTGCCCGATTGATTGATATGGGGTTTTTGAAGCGGTTTAAATTCCACAATTGAAACAATGCTAAATACAAACTCACATGAGCCGTATTCAATCGATCATCTTCAGAAAACTTCTCAATTGCACTGGACAACTGTTTGATGTAATTCATCTTGAATACTTGTGATGTACACGATTTTCATCTAAAATTTTCACAATATCTTCGTTCAAGTAATACAAAGCATTTCCTACTCTTGTGTATGGAAGAACTCCACTTGAACGAAGATTTTGTAAAGTACCTGGAGAAATGTTTAACATTTTTCGAACCTCTTGGGATTTTAACCATTTTCGTGATTTGTTGTCAGTTCCATTCAAAAGTTTATTCAATTCACTGAATAATTCTTTTTTGAACTCTTGCAAATCTTCGATTGTTAGAATTGTTGTTGCCATAATTAATATTGATTTATTTTTGACAAAAGTGAATCATTTAAGTTTCAAAATTTCCCTATGTACTCCCTATATAGTCTCAAAAAAATAATTTATTTCAATCCGTAATCATCATCAACCCTTTTATTTATTGAGTTTGAAAGCATTTCAGAAAAGACATCATATTGATCTCTGCCTTTAATATCTTGATATCCATTGTACATATCTAATTTATCAAGATCAAACAAAATCATAAATGCAGATTTAAGTTGCGACAAAGTTGCATTTCCGTCATTAATTGATTTAGTGCTTTGAAGCGCATAGATGAGTTCAATTAAATGAACTTTTTTGCTTGTCCATGTCAGTTTTGGTAATGCCAAATTTTCTGAATGCTTTTGATTGATTTCAATGTCAAGCATTTCGAAAGCGATAATCTTAGCGAATAAATGACCTTTAAAAGAATCTGTTCTTGTATCACGCACAAGATTTATTTCCGAAATAAGAATTGAATGATCTAATTGGTACCTTACAAAGTAATTTCCATCATAATGACTTTTGTCTAATTTATGATACAAACACAATTCTTTGTTTTCTCTTTGAAAGACTTTAATTTCTTGGTTTAATGCATCCAAAAACTCACTTGAACCAATTATTTTATTTGATTCAAGTAAGTGTAATTTTTGGAAATAAATTATTTTTGCTTCAAGAACTGTTTTTGTGTATTTGAAAAAATAAATTTCTTCTTCAATATTTGTGAATTGATGAACTCTAATGACATCATTCACTTCATTTAAAGTACTCAAACAATATCCTAAGGCATTTGTGTACTCTTTGTGTTTATCTTGGAACACTAAACTGTTTTGTTCCAAGATTACTTCTAATTTACTCAATTCTAAATCAAATAATTCTTTTTTTTCATAGGATAAATTTTTACAATTTAGAATACTTTAACGCAAGAAAAATTATTTTGCTTCATTTAAAATAATTTCATCATTCTTGGTAGAAAACATTTTATCTTTTAGGATATTCATATCATAACTGACCTTGTTTTCCAACACCTGGGCATAAATCTGAGTTGTCTGCAACTTGGTATGTCCAAGTAGTTTGGAAACAGTTTCAATAGGTACTCCATTCGATAGCGTTACAGTCGTTGCAAAGGTATGTCTAGCAATGTGCATGGTCAGAGGCTTTGTAATCTTACAAAGTATTGCTATTTCTTTTAAATAAGCGTTCATTTTTTGATTGCTTTTTACAGGAAGTAATTTTCCTGTCAATTCGCAATAAGAATGTTCTTTGTATTTCTCCAAAATTTCCATTGCGGGAGGAAGTAAAGGAACATTGGAACTGTTTCCGGTTTTCTTTCTGTTGGTATAAATCCATTTCCCACCATCAATACCAATTACCAAATCGTTTTTAGTCAATTTTTCAACATCTATGAAAGCATAACCAGTATAACAGCAAAATAAAAATATATCGCGCACTTCAGACAAACGTTCCATTTCAAAATCTTTGTTAGCTAATTCAATCAATTCTTCATTTGAAAGTATTTCCCGAATGACTTTTTTCCAACTGCATTTGAAATTACCAAATGGATTTTTTGAAATCCAATCATTGGCCAGTGCCATATTTGTTACTTTCTTTACATTCCGAATGTATTTCATAGTGGTATTGTGTCCAATTCCTTCTTTGGCTTTCAAGTAATACTCGAAATCGGTAATAAACTTATGGTCCAAGTCTTTTAAACTAATTTCTTTTAAGTTTTTTTCCTTTTTAAGAAAACTTACTAATTTGGATAAAACAGTTGCAAATTTGGTATGTGTAGCTTTAACGACATCAATTCCGATCAACTCTTTCATTTGATCATTGTGGTATTGAAAGATTTCAATCAGTCCTTTGTGCTTTTCTTCTACTCCGAAATAGGTAGCTTTTAAGGTAGCGGCAGAAATAAATTGATCCATCGCCATCATCATATTATAATGTTTCATGATTTCTCTGCGTATACTGTCTAATTTACCGTTAATCTCCTTAGCTTCAGCGTTAATTCCTTTTACCATTCCAAGCTCGTTTATCCACATTTTGGGGTTCACAGAGCATCGAATACCGAATTGAACTCGCTCACAATTGTAAGTGATTCTGCACATTAACGGAGCCTTACCGTTACTTTCTCTTGATTTGTAGCACCAGAATATTACTGATACAGTTTGATTTGGATTCATATTATTTGTTTTTAAATGTTACCTCGCAATGTAAAAACAATGTTCTTTTTCCTATCAAAACGTATCAAAATATATCGCTATAAATTGTTGTATATCAATATTTTATAACACTTCGAGGTAGCGTTTTCAAAAATATGAAAACTGTTACCTTAAACGCTACCTATTAGGGTGTTATTTTTTGAATATTTTAGCATATAGCTAAAAACAAAAAACCCCTTAAATCAATGATTTAAGGGGTTTTTGAAGCTTTTTGAGATAGCAAAAAATGCTATTCTGCGGTCTGGACGGGACTCGAACCCGCGACCCCATGCGTGACAGGCATGTATTCTAACCAACTGAACTACCAAACCAATTTTCTAATTTTTCAATCTTTAGCAACAGCTAAACTCAAAAATTGTGTTACTTTTCTCTAAAAGCGTGTGCAAATATAAGACTAATTTCATCAAGCGCAAGGAAAACAAAGAAAAAAATGTATTTTTATTTAATTTATTTTTTATTCTATTGATAATCAATTAAATCTAAAAGAGGAAAATCTAACATTCTAACTATATTAACGATATCTAAAGGCAGATTAAAAATATTGGTAATAAAAAAGTTACCTCCGATAGAATCAAATTGATTTCCATCAAAAGTAACTTTTAAAAAACGAAAGAGTAATTAGATTTTAATTCACTTGAACATTTTTATCTTTATTGTACTTTACTTTATAGCTGAAATTTATTTTGGATGATTCTTTTGTTTTTAATTTTGCAACCCACTCCATAATTCCAGTTTGTTCATCATATTTCGCTTTATCAGTCCCAATTGCCTCAATTTTAATATCGGCATTTTGTGTAATTGGAATTTGGTCTTGGATCACAACTTCAACATTAGTTGATTTCAAATTTTTTATTTCAATTTCAAAGGAATTTGTTCTTTCTTTTTCAGTTCCAATGATTTTTTCTTTTGATTCTTTTCTCAAAAGTGTACGTTTCACAATAATATTTGGATCTTTTCCTAAACTCAATGACAGAGTATCTTCCATGTTCGTTGGGTCAATGTATGTTTCTCCCATATACGTTCCATCAAAGAAAATATTTGCTTTTGCAGGAACTAGTTGCAACTCATCCAATTTTGAAATTTGAGCAACTAAGAAAACTGATGCGTCCAATTTTGGAACTGTATAATATCTGAAGGTTGCAGACAAATCTTCATTTTTTATCAAAACCATGTGTGCCTCGTTGTTTGAAGCAATAGAATAGGGCAAATCTATCCTAAATTCTGCTGAAATAATTTGATCTACCATTTTTACAAAATCAACGGATGTTTGAGAAGAATTCATATCTAAACTGTTTTCTAAATCCTTTGTCATTGCTTTTTTTTCGTATTGATTAGCTATGACTGGCATGTTAGTATAACCATTCGAAAGTTGATTGTACATAGGTTTGTTGGCATAATAATCAATATACCATGGATGCAAAGTCGGTTTTGTCTTGTTCATATATGGATTATTTGTAGAAATTGTCAACTTCACGTCTTCCCAATTAATTCCTGTATTTTGAAACACTTGGGCTTTATAGTTCAAATTTACTTTTCCGGTAGCAACTTCACTTTTTAAATCATAAAGTGGAGTCCAGCCAGCACTTGAAACAAGGTATGAGAAATTTAATTTGCCTGAAACAAGTTCTTTTGAAGAAACGGTAACCGTTAAACGATGGATTGGTCCTTTTTCTTGTTCTTCAAATCCGCTTGTATTTTGAAAATTTTTCAGATTATTTAAACGTATTTGCATATCAGCTTTTCTACGATTCTTATCGTTTTTACGACGATTTAATTGCAGTAATTTTTTATTCAATTCATTCATTTTCAATGAATAATACTCAACTGCTTGTTTTAATAATTGAATTGAATCGTTTACTTTACCTTGCCCCTTAATTGCTCCATTATTATACAAAATATTTTTTGTTGCATTTAAAACATCAATTTCATCTTGAATTTCCAGGATGTCATAAGTCATAACAAGTAATGAATCTTCCAATAAGTTAATGTCTTTTTTAACTTTTAGTGGCAAACCATCAATCATTTTAACAGTTTCTGGTTTTGGATAATAAAGTGAATATTTTGAGTCTAAAATAACTAAATTTCCAAATGCTTTTACTTGAATACTATTTGGATCAATCGTTGGACAAATGCCATCAATGATAATTTCTGTTACTCCAGGTTTCACCGTAAAATTTGCTTTACGGAAGACTTGCGCTCCCTGCAAATAAACTGTTACATCTGAAATAGTAGATTTTACATTTTCTTTTTCAATTGCAAAGCTTGCAAAACTTGTTGCTACAAGAATAAGTGTGATTAATTTCTTCATGATTTATATTTTATTTATTTAACTTTAGATGATTTGATAAGAAATACATGTTAGTCAATCTTTCGTTCAATGAAAAAAAGTTTATTTCAGAAGATTAACTGAAAAATAACAATTTGAAGAAAAAGTATTGAGATGCTAAGCATCCTAAAAAAATACATAGAGTTTGTGATTGCCGCAAAAAATAAAAGACTATTTTGACGTAATTAACATTAAATATTATTTGTATTTTCCAACATTGGAACAAAACTAAAGACCCCAAGTTTACTTTGAGAGAAATTTGTTTCATCAATTCTCTTGATTCGAATCATTTCTTGCGTTTCCAAATCACCTACTGGAATTACCATAATTCCACCAATTTTAAGTTGTTTCAATAAATCCTCTGGAACAAAAGGAGCACCGCAAGTAATAATTATTTTATCATAAGGAGCAAAATTCTCTTGACCTTTATAACCATCACCGAAAAATAATTTTGGTGTGAAGTTAAATTTCTTGATCGTAGTATTTGCCTTAAGAAATAATTCTCTTTGTCTTTCAATGCTGAAAACTTTTGCACCCAATTGACACAAAATACATGTTTGAAATGCGGAACCTGTTCCTACTTCTAAAACTTTGTCCCCTTTTTTGATTTCCAATAATTGCGTTTGAAAAGCAACGGTGTAAGGATGAGAAATCGTTTGCCCAGCACCAATTTGGAATGGCATATTTGAATAAGCTTGTTTCTCAAATACTTGATCCAAGAAAAAATGCCTTGGAATAGCATCAAAAGCTTCCAACACTTTTTCTTCAGTAATTCCTTTTGTTCTCAATTCATCAATCAATTGGCGACGCATTCCTTTGTGCTTAAACGTATCTTGCATAGGCACAAAGTTACAATATTCAAAAAGGATTTTGGGAAAGAAAATTTAAACAATTAAATGTTATTAACTTGAAGAATTGATTTTTTTAAAAACTTATTCAAAAAGCAAAATAAAATATACATTTATGATCTATTTCAGTTCCTAGAAATAGTAAATATCTATTTAACGAATAGTAAATTAAATAGAAAGACAAAATTCTGCGGATTTTTTAAAAATTTACGAATAAGTTTAGCTGATAAAAAATTCTTTCAAAATAATAAAAATGACAGATACACAAAAAGTTACCAATCACATTTCAAAACTTGATGCAGATTTTGCAACTACTATTGAATATTTAAGACAAGTCATTTTAAAAATAGATGCTGAAATTGCAGAACAAATTAAATGGAACAATCCTTGTTTTTATTATTCAGGAGAAATGAAAGCATTTAAACCAAAAGAATATAAACGTGAAATAATTGTGTTTAATTTACACAAAAATAAAATTTTACTCGTTTTACCAACTGGGTCTAAAATCACAAAAAATACAGCACTTTTAGAAGGAGATTATGCTGATGGAAGAAGATTAATCAAATTTACTGACTTAGAAGACATTAAATCAAAAGAAGATTTACTGCAAAATGTCATTAAAGAATGGCTTGAATTAGTTGAAAAGGAAGAGAAAGCGTAGCTTTTGAAGACCGAACGTTAGTGAAGGGAAATAATTAGAATTGGAAATTGAATAAGATATTAATTATTGAGAATCTTAACCCATGGAATTAAGTCAACTAGAAAATTTTTATTTGAAACATGAAGAACCGCATTTAAGTTGTTTTCTTGCTTTGAAAGAAATTATTCTTTCCTGCAATTCTGAAATTTCTAGTACTTGGAAATATGGAATGCCGTTTTTTAGTTAGAGAAATAAGATGTTTTGTTATTTTTGGTTTCATAACAAATTTAAGCAAGCTAACATTTGAATAATAACTAGTAATTTAATCAAACATCCGGATTTAATTCAGAAAAAAAGAAATAAAATCAAAATAATATTATTTGACTCTAACAAAGATTTGCCTATCGAAAAAATTAATGAAATCGCTTAAAAATGAATAGAAATCTATTATAATAAAAAATAAGATTTATTTTATTAGGCATATGATTTCGCCAAATCTGATTTCACAATACTCAAAAGTCTTAAACCACTGAACATCAAGGAATTTAATCCTATAATTATAAAATCCTACTGTTTAAATTAAAAAACCCTCATCCAATAATCGAACAAAGCTTGGTTTGACTTCGTTGTTTCTGTAGAAAATTTAAAACTTGGTCTTTCGTATAGCCCCATTTTTGCAACAATTTCCATCAATTGATCTTCCCTAGCGATCAAGAAATTTAAACTTTCACCTTCACTTAGCCCAGCCAAAATAGCTTCAACTTCCGCTTGTGCAACTCGGTAGCCATTAATTCCTATGATTTCATCGTTTACAGATAATCCTGCAGTTTCACAAGCCGAATTTGAGCGAATTCCTTTGATAATTGTTTTTCCATTCGCAGAACCAAAAGTGGCACCAAAATTTGCTTTTTTACTACCAGTATAATCAACTTTGACTCCAAGCGGAGCGAAAATTTCTTTGAAAGGTGGTGTTTTTGTTCCATTGACAAAATCTTGAAAGAATGATGTCATATCTTCGTCCATAAAATCAGACAAGGCTTGTTGGAACTCCAATTCTGAAAATCCACGATTTAATTTTTTGTAAAAATCCTTGTATAATTTCTGCATGAAATCATCTAAGGATTTTTTTCCATTTGTTTTTACAATGATTTTTGAATCCAAAATTGCAGCTAACATTGCACCTCTAGAGTAATAAGTCATGGTCGTATTTCCTGAATTTTCATTTGGACGATAGGCTTTTATCCAAGCATCAAAACTAGCATGTGCAACAGGCTGAACACGAGAACCTTCCGAACCTTCAACATAATTTATTGAACTATTTAACTTTTGTAACATTGTTTCTTGGGAATAAATTCCCGCTCGACGCAGCAATAATTCATCGTAATACGAGGTAAAACCTTCCATTACCCAAAGCAAAGAAGTGTAATTCTCTTCGTCATAATTAAATGGTCCAAGTTCGATTGGTCTAATTCTTTTAACATTCCAAAGATGAAAATATTCATGCGCAACCAAAGACAAAAATCCGATGTAATCATCGCCTTGGTAGGTCCAACGATTTACACTCAAAGTTGTTGAATTACAATGTTCTAAACCTCCTTGACCGTCAACAACGTTATGGATTATAAAAGTATATTCCTTATTTGGATTTTCGTTAAAAACTTTTGTGGCAGTCGAAGTGATTTTCGCCATGTCCTTTTTCAGTTTCTCAATTTCATAATTTCCCGGTCCATACATTGCAACAGAATGTTTTACTCCCTCAGACAAAAAATCAAATTCTACTTGATTTCCGATTTCAATTGGACAATCAACCAATTGATCGTAATTGATAAATTTATAAGAGAAAGAATTATCAGATGTAATTTTCTCTCCTAATTTCGGCAAAGCAGTAGAAACTTTTTTGAAAGTTTCATGCGGAATTATTGTTAGATTTCCAGCGGTTTCTTTTAGTTTTTCTACGTACATAAAAATCCCAGTTCCACTAACATATCCATGTGTTAAATCTAAAAAACTTGTTCTTACACTTAATTCAAAAGCATAAACTTCGTAGTTTATTTTTACTTTTTTAGCTAATCCTTTTTTTACAATCCAAGCATTTTTAGTTTTTTTGACAACTTCAAGAGAATTTCCTTTTTCATCAAAAGCTTTTACTAAATTGACATTTTTTGAAAATTCACGCACCAAATAAGAACCTGGCGCCCAAACTGGCATTTTTATTTCAATTTCATTGTCTTTTAAATCAGAAATCAACATTTCCACCTCAAAATAATGATTCTGTGGTTTTGGCATTCTTAAAGTGTAATTTACCGATTGAGAATAACTAGCTGTTAAACAAATTATTACTAAAAATAAACTAAGGAGATTTTTCATAAATGCGTAAAATTTACATAAAATTAAAATTATTTACTGAAATAGAGGTAAAAAAAATAAAAATGGTAATAATTATGAGTTGTAAATGTTGAATTATGAATTTAAAAAATGAACTAAAAATGAATTTTTTCTCCAACTTTTGATTCCTTAATTTTTACAATAATTTCTTCACCATGTTTAATGGAACCGCATGGAATAATAATTTTATTTGGAGAATTTTTAATATCGTTCATAACAGCCAAATTTCCAGCCATCATTTTTTGAATTTTCAAGGTTCCAATAATTTTCTGTCTACTTAAATGTATATAAATAAACTACCGATCAAAATCGATCAAAAAACTCATAATTCATAATTCATAACTACTTTTGTCCCCTAGTTTTCGGTCTTCCGTATTTATCCATTTTTGCTTTTTTCCAATCTTTTCTGACATTTACTTTTTTGTTTTTGTCTTTTTTCTCATGAAATGAGGCTCCCACATTTTCTCTTTTTGCCAATTTCAAAGTGATAATTTTCATATCGTCTTTTGGAAGTTCTTCACCGATTAAAATTGATGAAATTGTGAAATCAACTGCTAATTTCTCTGTTCTAATTGGCATTTTAATGTAATCCAGAACTGCTTTCCAATGATTTTCCTCAAAAGGAGAAACAAAACTGATCGCTTTGCCCTCCGCTTCTGCCCTACCCGTTCTACCAGTTCGATGAATGTAATTTTCTGGTTCGTCAGGAATATCAACATTTATTACATGACTAACTCCTGTAACATCGATTCCACGGGAAATTAAATCTGTTGCAATTAAAAATTTAATGTTCCCATTTTTAAAATCTGTAACCGTATTAAAACGTAAATTTTGAGATTTATTAGAATGAATTACTCCCACTGCCAAATCAGGATTTTGGCTTAATTCTTCAAAAACTAAATCTGCTTTCTTTTTTGAATCTACAAAAATCAACACTTTAGAAAAATCGTCGCTCGTCTCAATTAATTGCCTTAAATAATGGATTTTTGTGTGGAAATTTGGAATTTCAATCGCACTTTGATCAATTTTTTCAATAGGAGTTCCAGCAGGAGCTGCTTCTATTTTAATTGGATCAACAAAAAAATCAAGTATAAAATATTCAATATCATCAGATAAAGTTGCCGAAAACATCAAACTTTGCTTTTTAGGTGGCAAAATTTCAAGGATTTGAGTCAATTGTGGTCTAAAACCTAAATCCAACATTTCATCAACTTCATCGATAATTAATCTTTTAACATCTTTAAAAATTAAATCACCATTCAAAGCCAAATCCAAAATTCTTCCAGGAGTTGCAACAATAATATCAATTCCGTTGGCAATAGTTTCAGCTTGAGTACGAATATTTACACCGCCAAAAACTCCTACAACAACAACATTCATATACGCCGTTAATTTTTCAATTTCCTCCACAATTTGTGCAACTAATTCTCTTGTTGGAACAAGGATTACAATCGATGGATTTCGCTTTTTTGAAAAAGTCCACAGTCGCAAAGTTGGAAGCAAATATGCCAAGGTTTTTCCAGTACCTGTTTGCGCAATTCCAATTACATCCTTTCCAGACATGATTGTTGAGAAAGATTTTTCTTGAATACTTGTTGGATGAACAAAGTTTAAATCATCAAGGGCATTAAGTAATTGTTTGCTTAAATTTAAGTCGGTGAAAGTTGTCATTTTATTGGATTTCTTATCGATTATCGTTGAATTGCAAATCATTTCGTGCTACAAAATTAAGCTTTAATAGTTAAAAGTAACTTAAATTACTTTGAAATTAAAAATATAAGTTCAACTTTGTACTCAAATTATGGAAATAACATATATAATTGGCTATCTTTTTGCAGTTTTTACGGGCATAATTCTCGGAATTCTAGGCGGAGGTGGTTCAATGATTATTCTGCCAATTTTTGTTTATTTATTTCACATCGAACCCTCTTTAGCAGTTTCATACTCCCTTTTTGTTGTTGGTTTTTCGAGTTTAATTGGTGCTTCAGCACATTTCAGACTTGGAAATGTAAAATTAAAAACTGCACTTATATTTGGAATTCCATCGGTTTTGAGTGTATTGTGTACGAGAAAATTCATTTTACCAAATTTACCGGAAAACATTATAGATTTCTCTTTCTTTGTTTTGGATAAAAACACTTTTTTGATGAGCTTTTTTGCAATCATGATGTTATTCGCTGCTTATTTCATGTTTACTGATAGAAATAAAAACGTTTCTTTAAAAAAAGATCACAAAACAAATTTATTTGCTTTAGCTTTTGAAGGCTTGGTTGTTGGATTGGTTACTGGACTTGTAGGCGCTGGTGGAGGCTTTTTAATCATTCCCGCTTTGATTTATTTCGCTAAACTTCCAATTAAGGTTGCAATTGGTACTTCTTTGACAATCATTGCATTCAACTCTTTGATTGGCTTTGCTGGAACCGCTCTGGATTTTAGAATAGATTGGAAATTTCTAGGTAGTTTTTCACTTATTACAAGTATTGGAATTTTAATTGGAACTAATTTATCCAAAAAAATTAACGCTGATAAACTGAAAGTAGCTTTTTCAATTTTTATTTTAGTTCTGGGAACTTTTATTATTGTTCGAGAATTCGCTTTTTAAATAAATAATTATTCCCTATTTTCATTTTTAGTTTCCTTGTAAAAAAAATATTTTATATTTGTGAGATAATAAATAACTATGGAACAAAATCAAGATTATGTGGTTTATGACAGCGGATTTGTCATGAACTCAAAACAACCAATGAAACAAGTTGATGTGTGTGTTGTTGGAACTAAAAATTATATTTTTTATGTTCCAAAAAAAACTGTTGGACTTTACTATTTATTAAATACAATTAAAACTCACCAGTTTTTTGAAGGAGTTAGTATAGAAGAAGGCGTGAAAAGGTTAATTAGTCAATCAGCGACACCGGAAGATTTAGAAAAATCCATGATTGCTTTATTGGAAGATGATGATAAGTACGTGCATGAAATTCAACTTCAAAAATCTTTCAAATTCAGAGGTTTTTTAGGGAAACATACTCTGAGAATGAGTTTAGGAGGAACAAATTGGTCGTCAGTTTCACCAGGAGGAAAAGGTAAAAGTAAAGAAATGAGATCTTTTTACGGACAATAATTTATGATTTCTTGGGCTACAAAAGCTGATTATGTTGGCGAATTATCTGATGTTCACAGTGAAACTTGTAAAGTATGTTCGCAAGAAAACAAACCTAAATATCAAATCGAACAAAACTATTTTATTTTATACTGGCTACCAATTTTTCGAACAAAAAGAATAATTTATAAAATTTGCACTAAATGTTCGTTTAAAAGTAAATTGAAAATTGGAAATAATACTTTAATAGATAACAGTTCTGCAAGTGCTGTAATTTTAGTCAATTCGACATTCCCTAAGAAAATGAAATTAAAATACATTTGGGGATGGATTATTTATGCTCTAATTTTCTCTTTAATTGCAATACTAATCACTGAAATAAAGTAGTTTTGGACAGATTAACGATTAAATACAATATTAGTATTTCTTAATCTATTTTTTCCTTTTTACATAATTATTCTTCAAAATCAATTAAAAGTTTCACAGCTTTTTCATTTTCAATAATCATACTAGGCAGTTCATTGTGCTCTTTAATTTCTCCCGTAAAACAAACTTTTTTATCTTTTAAATAAATTTCAGGTTGGTACGAAAAATTGGAGGTATTTGAGCTGAAAATTGTAACAGAAAACACTTGATTAGGAAATTTTTTATCTAAATTAATAAAAACATGTCCTTTATCACTTTTTTTTATGCTCACAGCTGTCCCACAAACTGTCTGCCTTTTTTTGTCATTAATGTGGAGTGCAGCATCGTAACTATTGATGGTTTTTTTTGGTAATTGATCTTTTTCTAATGCAGCAACATCGCCTTTTTGATTTTTTGGCAACCACAATTTTAAATCAAAACTCTTTTCAATGCGATTTTCAAGAGAATCAATCAAACCAGCATACAGATCATAACCAAGAATTTTTTCAACACTATCAATACTTACTGCAAAAGATTCTACGGGCAATGAAATTTTTTGATTAGGCATGATAAAAGCAATGGCTTGTTTATTAACTAAATCAACTGCCGTTTTTATATAGAATTCTGGAATTGAAACACCATTTACGCTTCGCTCAATTTTTGGCAAGCCTTCTTTCAAAATAGGCGCTGTAACCACATATAAATAGGCTTTATTTGCCTCAACATAAGCGCGCAACCAATCTTCTAAATCTGCCCACTTATCTCTATTGAAATCTCCTAATTGCGGCGACATATTTGAATAATAATAACTTTCTGAAAGTGCTCTTTGTGACCAACGAAAATCAGCAGAAGGCGCTAAATGTCCTCTGTCAAAACCAAATCCATCATAATTATAACCAGAACTATCACTTTTAATGGTTTTTAGCATAAAATCTTTTTCTGTACTTGAACCAGTTTCAATCATTGGATCTTCTCTAAAATCATTTGTTCTGGTTGTATTTCCGGTAATTACATCTGGTGTAATAATATGCATCACCCAATTTGCTTGCTCGTGTTCTTCGTTATATGATAAAGAATAAGATAAATGCATCACAATTTTCTCTTTTTTACCATTATTTGGGAAACCAACTTCAATGGATTTTTCTTTAATCCAATCAAATTTTAAATTTTCTTTAGTGGCATAAAGATTTTTCTTCAATAAATCCAAAGAATCAATTTTAATAGAAATTTTGTTTAATTGTTTTTCAATTACTTCAGTTTTATTTTGGGAAAAAGTAAAAGATGCACTTTGACAAAGTATGAAGCTTAAAATAAGTTTATGCATGAAACAGTTTTATTTTTTTACAAATCTACAAAATAAAAGGATTCACTTTCAATCATTATTTATACTTTTGCATCTAGACTATATTGTCACAACAAATTACTTTTTTTGAATGTCAAAACTGGCAAAAGAAGATAAATTTTTAGATTTATCTGATTACGGTCGTTCTCTCGGTTCGATTTTAGCTAATAGCTTAAAAAATACTCGCTTCACCCCTATTCATGTTACCTTTCTCTTCGGAATTTGCGGCCTTTTGGCTGCATTCTCAATATTTAAAGAATACTATATTTTAGCTGGGATTTTCCTAATACTAAAATCAATTATCGATGCGGCTGACGGAGAATTAGCAAGGTTAAAAAAAACACCTTCTTATTCTGGGCGGTACTTAGATAGCTTGTTTGATATTATTTTAAATTCAATATTCTTTCTTGTAATCTGCTATAAAACTGATTCCAATTATTTACTGGCACTAATAGCTTTTTTTTGCTGTCAATTACAGGGAACTTTGTACAATTTTTACTATGTAATATTGAGAAATAAATCCATTGGAGGCGATACAACAAGTCAAATTTTTGAAAACAAGATTCCGAAAGCGCTTCCTGGAGAAAAACAAAACACAGTAAAAATTTTATTTATTTGTTATTTAATATTTTACGGAATCTTTGACAAAATAATTCAATTTATGGATAAAAAAGCTCATTTGGTTTTGAAATTACCTAATTGGTTTATGACTTTTTTATCAATTTATGGACTAGGATTTCAACTTCTTCTAATCGCTTTTCTGTTAGTTTTTAATTTAATTGATTTGATTATTCCATTCTTTATTTTCTATTCAATTTTTCTAATAATTTTGATTGGTATCAGAAAATTTTTGCTGAAATAATAAATTTAATTATTGGGTTACCAAGTTAAGTCGCAAATTTAGTGAATTCTTTAAAAGTTGGTGATTTTACCATTAAAAATCTATCTAATACCTTGGCTGTAATAGTTGTTCTGTGGTTACGTCTATTGAATCTGTAAAAATATTCATCAATATAATCTTG